>NZ_FYAN01000017.1:0-67743 GCF_900185665.1 Pannonibacter sp. I15F10I1 | reverse complement strand
GCCAATCTAGTAGAAAAAACAGTAAAAACCCAAAACAGCAACAGCCCCGGAAAACACCGGGGCTGAGCAACACAAAGAAAAACCTGAATAAAATCTGAACGTAAGATCAGAAAACCTGCAGGGATTTATGGTGCTGACGCATCACGCCCAGAGAGGGCTCGTGTGCTGCACGGGCTTGAGCAACTCTCAATGAGTCAAGCTCATTGAGAGTTGCTATCAGGCGCTCTGGCGGATGTCCCTCAGGAACTGCTCCACTTCCTGCCGCAGCTCGCTTGCCTCCTGCTGGAGGATTGCGGCTGACGAGCTGACCTTGCGGGCCGTTTCGCCGGTTTCGTTGGCCGAAGCGGACACGGCGACGATGTTGCGCGTCACTTCCTGTGTGCCGTTGGAGGCTTCCTGAATGTTGCGGGCGATTTCGGTGGTCGCCAGGCCCTGCTGATCCACGGAAACCTGGATGCTGCCGGAGATCTCGTTGATCTGCTCGATGGTCGAGGAGATCTCCTGAATGGCCTTCACCGCATTGGCCGTTTCCGACTGGACCGACTGGATCTGGCTGGAGATTTCCTCCGTCGCCTTGGCCGTCTGGTTGGCCAGTTCCTTCACTTCCGCAGCCACGACCGCAAATCCGCGGCCGGCCTCGCCGGCACGGGCCGCCTCGATGGTGGCATTGAGGGCGAGAAGGTTGGTTTGCTCGGCAATGGCCTGGATCAGCGCCACCACCTCATTGATGCGGCTGGCGGCATCGGCCAGTGCTTCGATCTTGCCATTGGTGGCCTGTGCCTGATGCACGGCCTGACCGGCGATCCCGGCAGACTGTTCCATCTGGCGGCGGATTTCCGAAACGGAGGCCAGCAGCTCTTCGGCGGCAGAGGCAACAGCTTCCACGTTGGCAGCCGCTTCCTCGGAGGCGGCCGCAACGGCGGTGCTCTTGGCGCTGGTGTCGTCTGCGCCCACCGTCAGCACGTTGGAAGCATTGTTCAGGTCGCCGACGAGGCTTGAGACCGTCGTGGTGAGCTTCGAAATGCGGGCATCGAACGACTGGGACAGGTCCCGCACTGCTTCGGCGCGCAGGATGCGCTGGCGCTGCTGTTCTTCCTGCTCGGCCACCAGCTCTTCAGCCCGTCTTGCCTTTTCACGGAAGATCTCGAGCGCTTGATTGATGTGGCCGATCTCGTCACCGCGGTCCTTGTCCGGAATGGTGATGTCGTAGCGCTGGTCGATCAGGGCGTTGATGGTGGTGACGGCCCGTTCCAGCGGACGGCGGACGATGCGGTTGCTGAAGAACATGACCGCGATGGCGACGACCGCCAGCAGGATCACGCCAATGCCAAGGATGGTGTAGATGATCTGCATCGAGGCGGCATTCACCGTTGCCATGGGCACGCTGACCACGACGGCCATGGTGGCACCGGTGTTGCCGATGGCGACCGGGCTGACAATGTTGATCATGTCTCCCCCGGCCGCTTCTGCGTAGGCAGTGTAGGAGAAGGGCTGGGCCGATTTGACCGCATTGAGAACCTGAGAGCCGAAGGCCGCTTCTTGAGATCCCTTGGCTTCAGTCCAGGGCTTGCCCAGAAGAGCCGGGTCCGTGTTGGCGATCCAGACCCCGGCCTGGGACAGAAGATTCACCTGGCCGGTGCCCATCGGCTTCTGGGAAGACAGGGTTGTCGTCAGATCGGTGAGCAGAAGGTCGCCACCGGTCACGCCGATGACCTTGCCGCCATCGCGGATCGGGGTGCTGAAGGAAATGCCAGTCATGACAACACCATCGGTTTCCCAGGTGTAGGGTTCCGTGGCGAAGTCCTTGCCGGTCCTGTAGGAGACATGGAACCAGTCGCCCTCAGGCGATGGCTTGAGCGGCGGGATGGGGCTGAAGTCGACCTTGCCCTGGTTCCGGTAGAAATAGGGGCGCCAGACCCCGGCCTCATCGTGGCCCGGCTGGCCTCCGAACTCCGCGTCACGCCCGTCCAGATTGTTGTCGAGAACCATGCCCCAGGTGCCGGCCATGTTGGGGTAGGTCTGCATCGCATCCTGCAGGATGTTGGTCCAGGCCTGCCTGTCGACCGGTCCGCTGCGCTTCAGCGCATTGAGGGCATTGCCGAGACCTTGCGCGGGCAGAAGACCTTCCTCGATCACCCGTGCAACATACTCGGCCTGTTCCTGCGCAATGGCTTCCACTTGCTGAATGGCAAGCTGCTGCGTTGCTGAGGTGGCCTGATATCCAATGACACCAATTCCAACAGCAAGAACTCCGGCCAGCGCAGTCACGCTGACGGCCGCAAGCTTGGTTGCGATCTTTGCCTGCTTCAACATCCAGGTACCCCTTCTGACTGCCTGGAATTCTTGCGTCCAGGCAGGATTCTCCTAGAGGTAGGAAGCGCTGAATCCTGTTAAGAAAAAGCTTCCAGAAGCAGACAATTGCCTCTGGAAGCTAAAAATTTTTTCAACTATTAGGCGCCGCAGCAACTTGCAGTGGCTTTTACAGTATCCTTACTCTCAGTGACGGAAATGCCGCATGCCGGTCAGCACCATGGCAAGACCTGCCGCATCGGCAGCTGCGATCACTTCATCATCGCGCATGGAGCCGCCCGGCTGGATGACTGCAGTCGCGCCTGCTTCCGCTGCGGAGAGCAGGCCGTCAGCGAAGGGGAAGAAGGCATCGGAGGCGACCACGCAGCCCTTGGTGAGCGGCGTGGACAGTCCGGCAGCTTCGGTCGCATCCAGTGCCTTGCGGGCGGCAATGCGGGCGCTGTCGATGCGGCTCATCTGGCCTGCGCCCACGCCAACCGTGGCACCATCCTTTGCGTAGACAATGGCATTGGACTTGACGTGCTTGGCAACGCGGAATGCGAACTTGAGGTCGGCCAGTTCCTGCGCGGTCGGCGCACGCTTCGTCACGACCTTGAGGTCGAGATCATCGATGACGCCGTTGTCGCGGGACTGGACCAGCAGGCCGCCGGCGACGGACTTGATGGCCAGACCGGCCGCACGCGGGTCGGCGAGACCGCCGGTGACCAGCAGGCGCAGGTTCTTCTTCTTTGCCACGATTTCGATGGCTTCATCCGTCGCGGCCGGGGCGATGATCACCTCGGTGAAGATCTTGACGATTTCTTCGGCGGCTTCCGCATCCAGCGTGTCGTTGAGGGCGACGATACCGCCGAAGGCAGAAACAGGATCACAGCGCAGCGCCAGCCCGTAGGCGGCCTTCAGGCTGGCGCCCTCGGCCACGCCGCAGGGGTTGGCGTGCTTGATGATGGCAACGGCCTTGGTGCGCTTGGGGTCAAACTCGCTGACCAGCTCGAAGGCGGCGTCCGTGTCGTTGATGTTGTTGTAGGACAGGGTCTTGCCCTGCAGCTGGCGGGCGGTGGCGACGCCAGAGCGGCGCTCGCCGGTGGTGTAGAAACCGGCCGACTGATGCGGGTTCTCGCCGTAGCGCATGACTTCGGCCAGCTTGCCGCCCATGGCGCGGTAATCGGGCGCTTCGTTGCCAATCTGCGAAGCCAGCCAGTTCGACACGGCGGCATCATAGGCAGCTGTGCGGGCAAAGGCCTTCTGCGCCAGCTTCTTGCGCAGATCGATCGGCGACTGGCCGTTGTTCTCATCCAGCGCGGACAGAACCGCGGCATAGTCTGCCGGGTCCACCACGACGGTCACATAGGCGTGGTTCTTGGCCGCTGCACGGGTCATGGCCGGGCCGCCGATGTCGATGTTCTCGACGCCCGTTGCATAGTCTGTGCCGGAGGCAACCGTATCCTCGAAGGGATAGAGGTTGACGCAGAGCAGGTCGATGCCGCCAATGCCATGGGCGTCCATGGCGGCCTTGTGCTCGGCGTCGTCGCGGATGGCGAGCAGGCCGCCGTGCACCATCGGATGCAGGGTCTTGACCCGGCCATCCATGATTTCCGGGAAGCCGGTCACTTCGGAAATGTCCTTCACCGGCAGGCCGGCGTCCGCCAGCGTCTTGCGGGTGCCGCCGGTGGAAATCAGCTCCACGCCGCGCTCGGACAGCCCGCGGGCGAAGTCGAGCAGCCCGGTCTTGTCGGAAACGGAAAGAAGGGCGCGCTTGACGGAAACGAGCGGGGGAACGGGAACCCCCTTGGACACCACGGCCATGGCCTTGCCTCGCAGATCTGAGGATGGAAAGTGGCCGTGGCCCTAGCACGAACGGGGCAGAAACGGAAGCTCAAGAAGGCCTGCGCGGCGAATCAGCATCCCGATCGCTTACAGCGGCAGTTCCGGCTCCTGAGCAGCGCTGCGCTCGCGCCGTGCATTCCGGGCTGTGGCGGTGCGGCGGAACTGCCAGGCGGCCTGGCTGGACTGGCTGATGCGGCCGTAAAGCACCAGCTGCTGGGTGCGGCGGTGGCCATAGACATCCGACAGATAGACGGATTCTTCCAGCACCAGTTCCGCGCCGGACGCGTTGAACTCCCAGGCCTCGCCGTCCGGCGCCAGCAGCACGGCAGCGGTGCCTGCCCGCAGAAGGCTGGGCTTGATCAGCGGATGCAGATGGAAGCGGATGGTGAAATGGTCGTGATGGGTCAGGGCGCCCAGCGTCGAGAAAAGATCGATGCCGTCCAGCACGGAGCCGTCGCTCGACAGTCGTATGTCCCGCTCATGCCGCACATTGTAGCGATGGGCATAGCCATCATGGGAGGCGGTGACGCGGGTGCCCATCACGTCTTCCTCCCGGTTGACGGGCACGCTGGTCGGACCGCTGAGGATCGGCGCGCCGAGCCAGCCGGTGAAGGGCTTCTCTGTTAGAAACCGGCAGGACGAGCTGTCTTCCATGCCGGCCGTCGAATGGGCCGCCGTGGAGCGGGCGACTTGCCGCCAGCCTTCGCTGGCCCAGCCGGAAACGCCGCAATTGACCACCAGCCGGTGGCGGCCGGAGGACATTTCGAGCGACAGGCAGCCGGCGTGGGCCGATTGGCTCAGCAGCGGCGGCGGCGGTGTGCCGGTGTCCATCAGCACCACCGTGTCCCCGCCCATCAGCCGCTGATAGCCGGAGAAGGGTGCGTTGCCGGGAGGAGCGCCGCGCGCATCATCATAGGCCAGGATCGTCGCCACCAGATCGGTGGGGGTGGAGCCCATGCCGTTGAAATGGGCAAAGGCACCGTCCACATGGCGGAAGAAGCGCACCATCGGCATCATCCGGTCGATGGCCTGCATCATGCCGGCGGGTGTCTCCAGCCCTTGCGTGACGAAGGCCTGCCGGATGGGCAGAAGGTCGGTGAGAATTTCCAGGATCGCACCGGGATTGCGCGAAACATGGCCGCCATCGGGCATGATCTGGCGCTGCAGTTCATGCTCCAGGCGCCGGAGGCTCTGGCGCACGTAGCGGCCCTGACCGGCCATGGAGATGCTGGCAGCCGCCACAGCAAGCGCCGCCTGCAGGCGCGGCACGCCATCGGGTGTTTCGTTGATGGTGCGGCGCAGATAGCGCACCTGACGGCCGAGCGAGCGCAGGAAACGGCGGTAGAATTCCGCGTCGCCGTCTTCCAGCACCAGCGGCGACTGGGCGAGCCAGGACAGGACGCGCCGCGCCACGACGGGCTGTTCCCAGGCGATGGGGGCCCAGCGGCCGCACAGGCGGATCCAGTCATCGACAAGGGCACGGGCATTCTGGCGGGCGACGAGGCTTTCGGCGGCGCGCAGGTCGCGCAGCCAGCCGAAACTGTGCAATTCGCGCTGCCAGGCCGGATCTTCGCCCTTCAGCTCGAAGGGCGAGCGGCCTCTGGCCTCCACCACCTTGCCGGAGAAAAGGAAGCGGCCGCCATAGATATCAAGGGCGTTGGTCTGGTCGGCGGTGCGAAGATCCTGCGGGGCGATGAGCAAACGGGAGGGCGTTCCCGCAAATGGCTGCCAGCGGAACAGGGGTCCGCCATGCAGCCAGCGCAGGCCATTTTGCCAGAGATGATGGAGCAGCAGGCGCCCGATGCGCCCCTGCTCACCCATCGCCCGGATCGTCATGGCAGTGTCTCACTGCCCTTGTGCTGGCGCCGGAATGAAATTGACTTGCCCTTTCACCATAAGAGGTAACGAACTGTTAGGGTTAGCTCTCAGTTGTCCATTGCGGGTCAGAGTGGTTACAGGGCAGTTAAAGCCGCCGCAGACGGGCGGCAAAAAATCCGTCGAGGCCGCCTTCCGGCTCCGTGCCGCCGCCCAGATGGCAGGGCAGGGTGCGCAGATAGCCCTCCGGCGTGATGCACTCGGCAAGGCCGCCGATTTCTTCCGGCAGCACTGGCTCCAGGGTGATTCCCGGCATTTCTGCCAGCAGTGCCGCGATCTGGTCTTCGCCTTCTTCCCGTTCCATCGAGCAGGTGCAATAGACCAGCACACCGCCCGGCTTCAGCCAGGTGATGGTCTTGCGCAAGAGTTCGGCCTGGATGCCCGCCAGTGTCGTCACATCTGCAGGCCGCTTGGTCCAGGCCACGTCCGGATGGCGGCGCATGGTGCCGGTGGCGCTGCAGGGCGCATCGAGAAGGATGGCGTCGAAAGGCTCGTCCGGCTCGTAGCTGCGCAGATCCGCCGCGACAACGCGGGCCGAAAGGCCGAGCCGCTCCAGATTGGCATGGACGCGCTTCAGCCGCTTTTCGGAAATGTCCACCGCCGTCACATCGGCGCCCTGCGTGGCCAGCTGAGCCGTCTTGCCGCCGGGGGCAGCGCACAGATCGGCGGCACGCTTGCCGGTGAGGTCTCCCAGCAGGCGGGCGGGCAGGGAGGCTGCTGCATCCTGCACCCACCAGCCGCCTTCGTTGAAGCCCTCGAAGCCGTCCACCGCGCCCTTGCGCGACAGGCGGACCGATCCGGCAGCCACCACACGGCCGCCGAGGCGTTCGGCCCAGCCTTCGGCATCGTTCTTGACGGTGAGATCCAGTGCGGGCTCTTCCAGATGGGCGCGCAGGATCGCCTCGAAGGTTTCCGTGCCATAGGTTTCGCGCCAGCGGGTGGCGAGCCAGAGCGGCAAGCCTGCCGGACCCGAACCGGTGATGGCGGACAGCGTGTCCTTCTCCCGCGCCAGACGGCGCAGCACACCGTTGACGAGGCCCTTGTAAGGCCTTGCCCGCTTGTCGGACCCGGCAAGATCCACCACCAGCGACACAGCGGCGTGGTCGGCCACGTCGAGGAACAGGATCTGCACGGCAGCGACGTGGAGAATGTCGGTGACGCGGCCGGTGCGCTCCGGAATGGGCCGGTCGAGCAGCTCCGCCAGAATGGCATCGAGCTGGCCACGGCGGCGCAGGGCTGCGGCGACGATGGCCTTCACCAGCGACCGGTCCTTCGGCTCCAGCGCGCGGAAGCCGGAATGGCCCGAGGTCACGTCATATTCGGCATCCAGCGTGCGGTGCTTGTGCACCACATTGCCCAGAATGTCGGCGGCCACCTTGCGGGCGGCAAAGCCGGGAGCGGGCCGCCCGGGCGAGCCGCCGCCATTTGCCGCGCCGCCTGCCTTGCCGCCCTGTCCCTGCTTGCGGAACGGTGCATCCTTGCCGCCGGCGGGGCGGGAGGGGGATTTCGGGCGGGAGCCGGTGGGTTCGTTCAAAGCGCTGGCCTTCGTTGGGTTGGGTGTGTTGCCGATTGAGTCAAGGCGCCGCGAACCGGTGCTCGCGGCGCCCTTGGCAAGACATGTCTGGTGGTCCTGCGGCGCGGGACAGGCTGCCGTGCCGTCCGTCGCGCCCGAGGCTGTGATCCGAAGCTTTTACCGCAGATCAGCCGTCCGGCTCAACCCCATCGGTTTCAGCCCCATGGGCCCTTGGGTTTGTCCGAGGGGCGTGCGTTTCCGCTGCCTCCCCAGGACCCCGAGGGGCCGGATCTGCTGCCAGTGCTGCTACCGGCGCCACCCCCGGAATCACCCCAAGACTGGTTGCGCGTCTGCGCCGGAGCCGTGTTCCAGCCGCCGCCAGAACCGCCAGAACCGCCTGAGCCTCCAGCACTGCCGCCGCGCCCGCCCATCTGTCCGTCCAGATCGCGCAAGGCAGCGATGCGGTTGGCGGTGTTGGGGTGGGTGGAGAACAGATTGTCCATCCGCTCGCCCGACAGCGGGTTGATGATGAACATATGCGCCGTCGCCGGGCTGCGCTCCGCATCCGGATTGTGGATCTGCTCCACGCCGCCCGCGATCTTGGCCAGCGCCGAAGCCAGCCACATCGGGTGGCCGCAGATTTCGGCGCCCATGCGGTCGGCGGCATATTCACGGGTACGGGAGATCGCCATCTGCACCAGCATGGCGGCCAGCGGGGCGACGATCATCGCCACCAGCATGCCGACGAAGCCGAGCGGATTGTTGTTCTCCCGGTTGCCGCCGAAGAAGAAGGCGAAATTGCCGAGCATGGAGATGGCACCGGCAATCGTCGCGGTGATCGTCATGATCAGCGTGTCGTGGTTCTTGATGTGGGCCAGCTCATGCGCCATCACCCCCGCCACTTCTTCCATGGTCAGGCGCTCCAGCAGGCCGGTGGTCGCGGCCACGGCGGCATTCTGCGGATTGCGGCCCGTGGCAAAGGCATTCGGCTGCGGATTGTTGATGATATAGACCTTGGGCATCGGCAGCTGCGCATTCTGTGCCAGCTGGCGCACCATGCGGAACAGTTCGGGCGCGCTGCGCTCGTCAACTTCCTGCGCGTGGTGCATGGACAGCACCATCTTGTCGGAATTCCAGTAGCTGAACAGGTTCATCGCACCGGCAATCACCAGTGCGATCATCATGCCGCTCTGTCCGCCGATCAGGAAGCCAATACCCATGAACAGGGCGGTCATGGCGGCCAGCAGCATGGCAGTGCGGAAATAGTTCATTGCCTTCGGTCCTCGTCGCGCTTAAGTGCGGGCGGTATGCCTGACGGGAGTTTTCTGCTCCCGCCAGTACCCTATATGATGGGCCAGGTCCCTATATGATGGGTATGAGCCCGATTTCCCGCAAGCCTGCCGGTCTTCAACCTGTCTTGAAGCGGCGGCCGGCGGTCCAGACGATGGAGATATCCATGCACGACGACGAGATCACCGGAGCGAATGGCCCTGAGGCCGGTGTTGCGGAGAACCGTGGCGTGGTCGTTCCCTTTCCCCAGCGTGCCGCGCCCGCAGAGCCGGAAGCCGCCGCAGAGCCTGCGCCTGCACCGCAGCGGCGATTCGAGGATCTTCCCCCCGCAGCGCAGCGGGCGCTGAAGGAGGCCGAAGCGCGCCGCGCAGAAATCGACGCACGCCAGCAGGCCATGGCAAAAGAGCTGGACGGGCGCGGCGGACTGGAGCCAACCCGTTATGAGGATTGGGAAATCAAAGGCATCACCGTCGATTTCTGACAGTGGACAACTGCCTGTGCGGCAGCGGGAAAAGGCTGCTGCCGCTGCTTGGTTAATGAGGGATTTACCAGAGGCGCGTTACCGTCCGGACCAATAGTGTGTTCGAGTGTCCGGAAGGTCAGATGACGTCCACGATGCCTGCCTCAACCCCGCGCGCGGCCCTGCCCGACGCCAATCCGTTCCAGCGCCTTGCCGCGCTTCTGGGTGATACGCGCCCGGGTGCGGACCCGATTGTGCTGACCATTGGCGAGCCGCAGCATGCGCTGCCGCCCTTCACGGGCGAGGTGCTGATGGAAAATCTGGCCGATTTCCGCCGCTATCCGCCCATCGAAGGCTCTCCGGCCTTCCGAACGGCCATCGCGGCCTGGCTGGACCGGCGCTACAATCTTGGCGGCACCATCGACAAGGACAAGGGCGTTCTGCCGCTCAACGGCTCGCGCGAGGGCCTGTCCTTCGGCGCGATTTCCGCCCGCGATCAGCTGGCCAAGGATGTGGCGCGCCCGGCGGTGATCCTGCCCAACCCGTTCTACCAGACCTATGCAGCCGCAGCCCATATTGCCGGGGCCGAGGCGGTCATGCTCGACACGGGCGCGGACACAGGCTTCCTGCCGGATCTGGACGCCCTGGAGCCGGAGCTTCTGGACCGGACCATCGCCTTTTACGTGGCATCGCCCGCCAATCCGCAAGGAGCGGTGGCGAGCCTTGCCTATTGGCAGAAGCTGATAGGCAAGGCTCGCCGCCACCGGTTCTACATTTTTGCCGACGAGTGCTATTCGGAGATCTACCGCAGCACCCCGCCTCCGGGCGTTCTGGAAGCCGCCCATGCGCTGGGTGAGGGCTATTCCATGGTGGTGGCACTCAACTCCCTGTCGAAGCGGTCGAATCTTGCGGGGCTTCGCTGCGGTTTTGCGGCCGGTGACCCGGAGTTTCTGTCGCGCTGGGTGAAGTTCCGCGGTCTTGCTGCGCCGCAGGTGCCGCTGCCGGCACAGGCGCTGGCCGTGCGCGCCTATGGCGACGAAGCGCATGTGATCGAGAACCGCCGTCTCTACAATGAGAAATACGAAATCGCCGAAAGGCTGCTGTCGCCCATTCTGGGGCCGGTAACGCCGGAAGGCGGCTTCTTCCTGTGGCTGGATGTGAGCCACTGGGGCGGCGCGGTCAGCGTGACCGAGCGGCTGTGGAGCGAGGTTGGCGTCAAGGTGCTGCCCGGTTCCTATCTGGCTTCCACCCAGGCCGATGGCCGCAATCCGGGTGATCCTTATATCCGCGTTGGCCTGTGCGCCCCCTCTGCGCTGACGGGTGAAGCGCTGGAGCGCATGGCCGGCTGGCTGGGAGGTGCGGAATGAGACGGGCAACAGCCATGCGCGGGTCCGGACGGGGCGCTGCGCATATTCTCGACACCGAAAGCCCGCTGAAGCGCTTCGTCCGCCGCAATCTGGTGGGCGCGGCCGGGCTTCTGGTCATTGCGCTGGCGGCGGCCCTTGCGGCGAGCCTTGCCACCTGGTCGGTCAATGACCCGAGCTTCAATCATGCGACGGGTGAGCCGGTGCGCAATGCGCTTGGCACGCCGGGGGCGATCATCTCCGACATCCTGATGCAGTCGATCGGGCTGGCGACGGCCGTGTTCCTGGTGCCGGTGGTGCTGTGGGGCTGGCGCCTTCTCTCGGGCAAGACCATGCGCATCGGCTTCCGCCGGATCATGTTCTGGTTCGTGGGCACGCTGCTGGGCGCCGGTGCCGTTGCGGCGCTGCCCGTGCCGGAAAGCTGGCCGCTGCCGACCGGTCTCGGCGGCTTTGCCGGTGATGCCATGCACTATGTCCCCTCCCTGCTGACGCAGAACCTGACGCCGGGCGCAGCCACGATCACGGGTGTGCTGGGGCTGGGCCTGCCGGCCGTATTCCTGCTGGTGGCTGCCGGTGCCTGGTTTGGCGATATGCGCGAGCGGTATCAGGATGAGGAGGACGATGTCCCGTCGCTGCCGTCCCGCACCGCCCGCCAGCAGATGCGCGGCCGCAAGGCGCAGGAACAGCTTGATTTCGACGATGAGGACGAGGACGAGCGCGAACCGCGTTTCGCCGCTCTCATGGGGGCTGCTGCGCATTGGCGCCTGCAGGCCCAGTCGGCCGTGCAGCGCATGACCGGCCTTGGCCTCTCCCGCCGCCGTGCGCGGGAATATGAGGAAGACGACTATGTGGAGGAGGATGCGGAGGATGAATATGCCGCTCCGCCCACAAGCCGCTTCGGCTCGCTGCGCCGTGCGCTGAAAGACCGTTTCGTTCCCGGTGAGGAGGACGATGGCCTTGGCGATCTCTATCCTGACGCCCGCGGCACCCGTGAGGCACCGCGCCGCGTGACCTCGCGCGGGCCCGTGATGGGCCGTGCGCCGGAAATGGAAGAGGAAGAGGACTATTACGACGGCGAAGAGGAAGCTTCTGCCTATGACGAGCCGCCGTTCGACATGGACGATGACGGCTACGGCATGGAAGAGGCTGTGCCTGTTGCGCCGCGTGGCCGTGGCCGGGCGCGGGAAGAGGCGCCGCTGGACCGCCCGCCGCTGGGCCGTCCCGTTGGCATCGCCAGTCCCGATCAGGGCCGCGCCGTCCCGGGTGCCCCCGCTCAGGGTGCTGCCCGTGTCGTGCCGCAGGCTCCGCGTCCGCAGCCGGGCCGCCGGGTTCAGGCCGAGGCTCAGCCTTCGCTGCTGGAAGCGCCCGATGTCTATGAACTGCCGCCGCTGCGGCTTCTGGCCGAGCCCAAGCCGGCCGGCAAGACGCCGGGCCTGTCCGCCGATGCACTGGAGCAGAATGCCCGCATTCTCGAAGGCGTGCTGGAAGACTTCGGCGTGCGCGGCGAGATCATCGAAGTGCGCCCCGGTCCGGTGGTGACACTTTATGAGCTGGAGCCCGCTCCCGGCATCAAGTCCTCGCGTGTCATCGGCCTTGCCGATGATATCGCCCGCTCGATGAGCGCGATTTCCGCCCGCGTTGCCGTGATCCCCGGCAAGAATGCCATCGGCATCGAACTGCCAAACCAGAAGCGCGAGACGGTCTATCTGCGCGAGCTGCTGGCGGCGGAGGATTTCGAGAAGTCGAAGGCGAAGCTCGCCATGGCGCTGGGCAAGACGATCAACGGCGAAAGCGTGATCGCCGATCTTGCCCGCATGCCGCATCTGCTCGTTGCCGGTACCACCGGTTCGGGCAAGTCGGTGTCGATCAACACCATGATCCTGTCGCTGCTGTACCGGATGACGCCGGACCAGTGCAAGATGATCATGATCGACCCGAAAATGCTGGAACTGTCGATCTATGACGGCATCCCGCATCTTCTTACCCCGGTGGTGACCGACCCGAAGAAGGCGGTCGTGGCGCTCAAGTGGACCGTCCGCGAGATGGAAGAGCGCTACAAGAAGATGTCGAAGATGGGCGTGCGCAACATCGACGGCTACAACATGCGTGTGAAGCAGGCGCTGGAAAAGGGCGAAAGCTTCTCCCGCACCGTACAGACGGGCTTCGACCGCGAGACTGGCCAGCCGATCTACGAGGAAGAGGATCTGCCGCTGGAGCCGATGCCCTTCATCGTGGTCATCGTCGACGAGATGGCCGACCTGATGATGGTGGCCGGCAAGGACATCGAAGGCGCGATCCAGCGCCTGGCCCAGATGGCCCGTGCCGCCGGCATCCACATCATCATGGCCACGCAGCGCCCGTCGGTGGACGTGATCACCGGCACGATCAAGGCCAACTTCCCGACGCGCATCTCCTTCCAGGTGACGTCGAAGATCGACAGCCGCACCATTCTGGGCGAGCAGGGCGCCGAGCAGCTGCTGGGCATGGGTGACATGCTTTACATGGCTGGCGGCGGCCGCATCCAGCGTGTCCACGGCCCCTTCGTCGCCGATGACGAGGTGGAGCAGATCGTTGCGCATCTGAAGCTTCAGGGCACGCCCCAGTATCTGGAGGCGGTGACCGAGGAAGAGGAGATGCAGGACAACCCCTATGACGCGGTGTCCGGCTCCGACGAGGGTAATGATCTCTACGACCGTGCCGTGGCCGTGGTGCTGCGCGACAAGAAGGTCTCGACCTCCTATGTCCAGCGCCGTCTTGGCATCGGCTATAACCGCGCAGCCTCGCTGATCGAGCGCATGGAACAAGAAGGCGTGATCAGCGCCGCCAACCATGCCGGAAAGCGCGAAATTCTGGTGAAAAACGGGGTGGACGAGGACTATTGAACCGCCCCGTCCGCCGCAACCTTGCCACAAGCGGGAACTAGAACGGCTATCAGACATTGAGGGAAGCGGCTGCAGGATTTCTGCCGGGCCGCCTCGAAGGAGCCCTGAGCATACCATGAAGCCCAACTGTTCGCATCGCTTCCTGTCCTGGACTGCGGCCGTCATGCTGAGCGTGGCAGCCGCCCTGTCGCCTGCCACCGCGCAGCAGAAGGCGCCGCTGAGCCCGCAGGACCAGGAAACGCTGAACGAGGTCAACACCTACTTCAACTCGGTGCGGACCATGCATGGCGATTTCGTGCAGTTCGGCCCCGAGGGCGGGCAGGTGGAAGGCAAGTTCTATCTGGAGCGTCCGGGCAAGATCCGCTTCTACTACAACCCGCCCGCACAGCTTGACATCATCGCCGATGGCAAGTCGGTGTCCGTGCTGGACCGCAAGGTGCAGACGCAGGACATCTGGCCGCTGAATGAAACGCCGCTGCGCTTCCTGCTGGCCGAGCAGATCGACCTGACCAAGGACACCAATGTGGTGGGCGTGGTGGTGGAGCCCGATCTCGTGACTGTTGTGGTCGAGGACCGCACCACCTTCAATTCCGGCAAGCTGACGCTGATCTTCGATGCCCAGACCTTCGATCTGAAGCAGTGGACCGTGACGGATTCGCAAGGCATGGACACGTCGGTGGCAATCTATAATGTGACCGCGAACGGGCCTTCGAATCCGAAGCTCTTCGTCATCGACTATCTGGCAGCCGCCCGCCAGAGCCGGAACTGATCCGGCCGCGCGCAGCGGCTGCCCGCTTCAGGGCGCCGCTGCAGCATGACTTCCGATCCTTCCCGCCGTGAGCCTCTGGCGCTGGTGCTTCTGCGGCGCCATGCGGCAGAGCATGGGCTGACCGTTTTTGCCGAACCCGCCTACGGATATGCTGGCTACGTGGAGGCACCGGGCGGGCGCCGCGCCTTCTTCAAGGGGGCGGGCTTTGATCTCAATCCCGCCGCCGCCTCCGCCATCGCCCGCGACAAGGCCTATGGCGCCTTCTTTCTGGAGGCGGCCGGCCTCCGTGTGCCGCGCGGAGTGCTGATCAGTTCGCAGCGTTTCATCCGCGACATCGAGGTGAAAAACCCGGCCGTTGCCGCAAGGCTGAACGGGGAGACGCAAGCGCTCGCCTTTGCCCGGGAGACGGGCTTTCCGCTGTTCGTGAAGCCGAATGATGATTCGGAAGGGCGCGGCATCCTGCGGGTGCAGGACGAACAGGGGCTTTCCTCCGCGTTGACCGTTCTGGGCGCCAGTTATGACCGGATTCTGGTGCAGGAAGAGGTGAGGGGGCGGGATTACCGGGTGCTGGTTCTGGATGGGGAGGTGCTGGCCGTGTTCGAGCGGCGGCCCTTCTCGGTAACCGGTGATGGCGTTTCTTCCCTCCGGGCGCTGATCACGCAGGCAACGCAGGGCTTTGCCGCGGGCGGCAAGGGCTCGAAGATTGCGGCGGATGATCCGCGCATTCTCGCCTTTCTCGCCACCAGCGGCCTTGATCTCACCCACGTGCCGCAAGCCGGCGCAGCCGTGGCGCTTCTGCCCAACGCGAACCTTTCTTCCGGCGGCAGTGCAGTGGATGTGACCGGTGCGATCAGCCCGTATTTTTCTGAGATAGCCCGCAAGGCGGGCGAGGCCGTGGGCTTGCGGCTCTATGGTCTTGATCTCCTCTGCCCGGATATCTCCTCATCTTCCGGCTCCTATGCCATTCTTGAGGTGAATGCGGCGCCGGGCCTCAGCCATTTTCACCGGCTCGGCCCGCAGGAGGCGCTGCGCGTGGAAGAAATCTATGCGAAGATCTTCGACGCGCTGACACGGGGGATCAGGGCAGGAACGAAGCCATGAGCGTGATCATCGAAACGCCGGAACATATCGCTGCTGGCCTTGCAGCCCTTGCCGCCGCCGATCCGCGCCTGCCTGCCGTCATTTCCTTTGCCGGCGAAGTGCCCCTGCGCCGCAGGCCGCCAAGCTTTGCAGCATTGGTGCAGATCATCATCTCGCAGCAGGTGTCCGTTGCCAGCGCCAATGCCATCGGCGCAAGGCTGGCCGCCCTCGTTGATCCGCTGGAAGCGCATGTTTTGCTTTCCCATACGGAAGAGGCGCTGGGCGGCGCGGGGCTGTCCCGGCCCAAGATCCGCGCCGTGCGGGCGCTGGCGGATGCCGTCGGTGGCGGGCTGGATCTTCAGGCACTGGCAAGCGTTCCGGCCGATGTGGCGCGGGAAGAGCTGTGCCAGGTCAAGGGCATCGGCCGCTGGACGGCGGATATCTACCTGCTCTTCTGTGCCGGCCATCCGGATATCTTCCCCAGCGGCGACATTGCCCTGCAGAATGCGGTGCGCGATGCCTTCGCTCTGCCGGACCGCCCCAGCCCCCGTGCGCTGGATGAGCTGGCGGAGACCTGGGCTCCCTGGCGCGGCGTCGCCGCCCGCCTGTTCTGGGCCTGGTACAAGGCCGCCCGCGAGGGCCGCGACAGCCAGCCGCTTTAGAAGCGGGAACTGGTATCAGCCTTTGACATTGCCGCAGCGGCGGGGAATATGCAGGCCGCAACAGAGGGAACGGATCACCGCCCATGGCCTTTTGGCGCCTCAAATCCGGCAGCGGCAAGACGGAGACGGCTTGCGACCCGCGCCGGGCTGACTATGCCGTGTTTGATCAGGTGAGCCTGAAGCGCGGGGACAAGACCGTGCTGGACGGGCTGAATCTCACCTTGAGCGAGCGCCGGATTGCGCTGATCGGGCTGAATGGGTCTGGCAAGAGCAGCTTTGTGCGCCTGCTCAACGGCCTGCTGCTGCCGGACAGCGGCACCTTGCAGATTTACGGCGCGGACACGCGGCAGGCGCGGGCGAACCTGCCGCGCCATGTGGGCTTTGTCTTCCAGAACCCGGACCATCAGGCGATCTTTCCGACGGTGGAGGAGGAGATCGCCTTCGGCCTGACCCAGCTTGGCCAGTCCCGGCAGGACGCCCGGCCCAATGCCCGGCGCTTTCTGGAGGCTCATGGCTGTGCCCATCTGGCGGAGCGGCCCTTCCTCGATCTGTCCGAGGGACAAAAGCAGCTCATCTGCATTCTGGCGGTGCTGGTGATGCAGCCGGGGCTGATCGTCTTTGACGAGCCCTTTTCCAGCCTCGATGGCCTCGCCACCCGTCAGATCATGTCGCTGATCCGGGGGCTGGAGCAGAAGCTGATCATGGTCAGCCATGATCTGGAGCTGATCCGTGATTTCGACCGGGTGCTGTGGCTGCAGGACGGCCAGATCCGCATGGACGGTGAGCCCGGCGCGGTGCTGCCCGCCTATGTGGATGATATCGAGCGGCGGGCCGCCGTCTCCGGCATGTTGTGAGGCACGCGTGATCTCGCTCTATCTGCCCGGAACCAGCCTTCTCCACCGCCTGCCTGCCGGGGTGAAGCTCATCGGTCTGGCCGCCGCCAGCCTGATGTTCTTCCCCGTGGACAGTCCTGTTGTTCTTGCGGCTGGCGGCTGCGCGGTGCTGGCCGTCTATGCGGCGCTGGGCCGGACCGCGCTGAAGCAGCTCTCGCTCCTGCGCCCGCTGCTGCCGCTGTTTGCCGTGCTGCTGGCGCTGCACTGGCTGTCCGGCTCGCTCATGGGCGGCGTCATCGTGCTGCTGCGGCTCTTGCTGCTGGTGATGCTGGCCAATCTCGTCACCATGACAACGCGCATGGATGACATGCTGGAGGCGATTTCGCCCCTGTTCCGGCCGCTGGCCTTCTTTGGTGTTTCGCCGCGCCGCCCGGCGCTGGCCGTCACGCTGGTCCTGCGCTTTGTGCCGGTGCTGCTGGCGCTGAGCGCTGCCCAGCGGGAAGCCTATCAGGCCCGCACGGGCAAGCGCAGCAGCTGGCGGCTTCTTGCTCCCTTTGCCCTTCAGGCCCTCGCCATGGCCGACCACGTGGGCGAAGCCCTTGTTGCCCGGGGCGGTGCCGACGGGTTCGGTGCGGTGGAACGGGGGAAGAGGCGGGGGTAGTGGTCCGCATTCCGCTCCGCCTGCCTTGTGGTATTCCTCTCCGTATTCGTCATGCCATGACTTGATCATGGCATCCATTCCCTAGCCTGTCCGCGCAGTAGTAGCTTTGATAACGCCTTATATTATCTTGGTTATTTCCAGTTCAGGAGCGTAACGGCGTGGATGCCATGATCAAGTCATGGCATGACGGAGTGGGAGGTGTTCAACGTACCCTCACCCTCACCCTCACCCCCGCCCGCGGTAGGGCTGAACGCCCTGATCGGGGATCCACACACCCTCAGGTGCCGGGCCGGTCTGGTAGAACACATCAATCGGGATGCCGCCGCGCGGATACCAGTAGCCGCCGATGCGCAGCCACTGCGGTGAGAGGAATTCCACCAGCCGCTTGCCGATCGACACGGTGCAATCCTCATGGAAGGCGCCGTGGTTGCGGAAGGAGCCGAGGAATAGCTTCAGGGACTTGCTCTCCACCAGCCAGTCTGCGGGCACATAGTCGATGACGAGATGGGCGAAATCCGGTGCGCCGGTGATCGGGCAGAGCGAGGTAAACTCGGGCGCTACGAAACGCACCATGTAGCCGGTGCCCGCCTGCGGGTTGGGAACGCGCTCCAGCACGGCCTCTTCCGGGCTCTGGGGCAGGGCGGTGGAGGACCCGAGCTGGGTCAGGTTCTGATAGATGGTCTTGTCACTCATGGTCACACTCCGCGAAGGTTGCCCCAGATGAGGGTATGAAGCTGCGGCAGGATGCTGGCCTCGAACCAGCGGTCATTGGCGGCCCGGTCGATCAGCCAGCGCAGCCGCGCCATGATGCCGGGAATGTCGATCACCGCATCCTCCTGATCCGCAGGCGGCGGTGTGTGGTTGCCGGGCTGCAGATAGACCGGCAGATGCGGATAGGCGCGCGCCACCTCTCTGGCAAAGCCGTAATCTGCTTCGTCAAAGACGACGAATTTCAGCGCAATTGCCGTATTGGGGCCAGCGGCCGCCACCGCATCCGCCAGCGCCTTGCGGTCAAACGCCATGCCGCTGGACGGCGGCTTGGGGCTGAGGCTGAGGACGTCAAGGCACGCAAACCAGTCCCGCGACAGGCTGCCCTGCGTTTCCAGTGCGAAACGGTAGCCCTCGCGCTTGCCCAGCTCAATCAGCCGGCCCAGCGGCTGGATGGCCGGGTTGCCGCCCGAAACGGTGACCATCAGCGGCTCGCCGCCGGACAGGCGCCGCACCTCGTCCATCACGGCGTCCGCGCTCATGGGCGTCCAACTGTCCCGGTAGGCACTGTCCACCGCGTGCAGCGTGTCGCACCAGGAGCAGCGGAAATCGCAGCCGCCGGTGCGCACGAAGACGGTGGCCATGCCGATCAGCGCGCCTTCGCCCTGGATGGTGGGGCCGAAGATCTCGCTGATGCGCAGGGTCTCGCCGCTCATGCGCCGCACCCGCAGCCGCAGCTGCCTTTCGGGCGGTATTCGGCCATGGTCTTGGGTGTCTCGCGCACGCGCACCGCGCTCACCTCCGGCCAGCGCGCCTTGCACCAGTCGTAGAAGAGCCGGGCCATGCGCTCGGCGGTGACATTGTCGTTGCCCAGCACATCGTTGAGGTGGCGGTGGTCGAGAGTGTCATCGAGCCAGGCCTTGAAGGGGCCAAGCTCCCGGTAGTCCCGCACGAAGCCAACGCTGTCCAGCGTTTCGGACATCAGCTCCACCTCGACCACATAATTGTGCCCATGCAGCCGGGCGCAAGGGTGGTCATCGGGCAGGCCGAAGAGCTGGTGGGAGGCGGAGAAGTGAAACTCCTTGGCGATCCTAAACACCGCAGGCCTCCTTCCAGAAATCCGGGTCGGCATAGGTGGTGGGATCTTCCGCGCCCGCCAGATGGAAGGCCTCGCGCCGCTCCACGCAAGTGCCGCAGCGCCCGCAGTGGATCTCCCCGCCCTTGTAGCAGGACCAGGAGCGGGTGTAGTCGACGCCAAGCCGCACGCCTTCGGCCGCAATGGCGGTCTTGTCCGTGTGGACATAGGGCGTGTAGAGCCGCACATCCGCGACACCCGCCAGCGCCTGGCGCTGCATGGTCTCGAAGGCTTCCGTAAAGCCGGGGCGGCAGTCGGGATAGATGAAGTGATCCCCGCCATGAACGGCAGTTGCCACGGCGTCTGCACCGCGCGCGGCGGCAATGCCGAAGGCAATGGCCAGCATGATGGCATTGCGGTTCGGCACCACGGTGATGCGCATGGTTTCTTCGGCATAGTGGCCATCGGGAACGGCCACGTCATCCGTCAGGGCCGAGCCGGAGAGCTGGCGGCCGATGCCGGAAATGTCGATGACGATATGCTCGACGCCCAGATCATCCGCACAGGTTCTGGCAAAATCCAGCTCCTTGAGGTGTCTCTGGCCGTAGTTGAAGGAAACGAGCCCGATCAGCTCGTGTTCTTGCGCAACCTTGTGCGCAAGGGTGACGGAATCCATTCCGCCGGAACAGACGACAAGCGTTTTCAAAGATGTGTCCCTTGTTTTCGCTGGAACCGGGTAGGCTGCGACCGGTTGACCGCCCAAAGGGCGAACGGGGCCTTTTAGCAGCAGTTCTGCAAAAGGGAAGGGCAAAGCGCCCGGTTTTTGCCGTTTACCTTGCGTAAAGAATCGTTAACTCTTTGTTGAGATGATTCGGCCATGTCCCGTTCGAAACGGGACAGAGACGGAGGGCCAGAAGGCCCGGCAGGCCGCCACAGGCAGCAGAAAGGCCAGGAGGGCCCCATGTCATCAGGATTGGAACGGGTGTTACCGCCATCCGGTATCGTTCATGCCACCGAGCATAGCGATCAGCGCCGCCGCGAGCGGGAACACGAGCAGCACAACGACCAGCAGTCCGGCGAGCAGCCGTCTGGCGAGGGCTTTGAAGGGGCTCTGACGGGCGAAGGCAATCTGCCGGCTGGCGCCGATGCGGGACCGCAGGCCGAGGAACCGGCCGTTCTGGTCGAGACAAATCAGGAAGTCAGCCATACGCTGGATGGCATTGCGGCCTACAGGGCCGCCGCCGAACGGGCCCTGCGCCAGCCGGCCGGGCCGCACAGCGCTCTTCCGGCCAGCCGCTCCCTGCCGCAGCGCGCCACCCGCGACCATCAGCCCCCCGCCGTCGTCCGCCATGCCTACGAGGACCACGGCGGCCAGATCGAGCATCACGCCGTCACCGTAGCGACGTGAGGGTTCAAACATCAACTGCCAGCAGAAGCCCGCTGTAATGCATCTGGCTTCTGGCGGGGCGTTTGCGGTCCTCAGCCTCCCGAAGGGGCAGTGTTTGCATCAGACGCAAGGAGGAGGAACGCACTCTCCTTTTGCCGCAGCGCCCCTCTCCCCCCTTGAGGGGGAGATGTCTGCGTCAGCAGACAGAGGGGGGGCAGCGCCTCATTACGGCAGGATCTCTCTCACAAGCGGACAGTCCGTTACCCCCCTCTGCCCCCTGCCGGGGGCATCTCCCCCTCAAGGGGGGAGAGGAGTTGGTGCCCGGCTGGCAGTCCGATGTAGACACTTTCCCCCTGACGGGCAGAGGCCGTGCCGGAGCGGTCAAACTTCCGTCCTTACCGCGCCAGTCCGGCAATCGCCTCGGCGAAGTCTTCGGCTGAGAAGGGTTCGAGATCGTCGATGCCTTCGCCGACGCCGATGAAATGCACCGGCAGCTTGTGCCTTGCGGCGATGGCGACGAGGATGCCGCCGCGGGCGGTGCCGTCCAGCTTGGTCATGACGAGGCCGGTGACGCCGGCCACCTTGCCGAAGATTTCCACCTGGTTCATGGCGTTCTGGCCCGTGGTGGCGTCCAGCGTCAGGATCACGTCATGCGGGGCATCGGGGGTCTGCTTGCGGATGACGCGGACCACCTTTTCCAGTTCCGCCATCAGCTCGGCCTTGTTCTGCAGCCGGCCGGCGGTGTCGATCAGCAGCACGTCCACGCCCTTGTCCTTCGCTGCCTGCAGGGCATCAAAGGCAAGTCCGGCGGCATCTGCGCCGGCTTCCCGGGCCACCACTTCGGCGCCGGTGCGCTGGCCCCAGATCTTCAGCTGTTCGACAGCGGCGGCGCGGAACGTGTCGCCCGCCGCCAGCATCACCGTCTTGCCTTCGGCGGAGAGCTTGGCTGCCAGCTTGCCGATGGTCGTGGTCTTGCCGGTGCCGTTGACACCCACCATCAGCACCACATGCGGGCGGTGGCCCCGGTCAAGGTCCAGCGGTCGGGCGGCAGGCTCCAGCACCTTGCGCACTTCTTCTGCCAGAATTTTGCGGACTTCCTCCGGCGAGATTTCCTTGTCAAAGCGCCCTTCCGACAGGCGCTCCGTGATGGCGCCGGCCGTCTCGAGACCCAGATCCGCCTGAAGGAGAATGTCCTCCAGATCCTCCAGCATCCCCGCATCCAGCTTGCGCTTGGTGAAGATCGCCGAAATGCCTTCGGTCAGCGCCGAAGACGAGCGGGCGAGGCCCTTGCGCAGGCGCTGGAACCAGGACAGCTTTTCCTGCGGCTCAGTCATGGCAACCGGCGCAGGAACGGGGACGGGAGCGGAGGGCGCTGCCTCTTCCGCCGGCTCATCCTCAAGCTCATCCACCAGTTCGGGTTCTGTTGCGGCGGCTGCCTCAGGTTCCGGCTGTTCTGCGGGAAGCGCCGTCTCGATGGCCACTTCGGCAGCGGCTTCCGGCTCAGCCTCAGGGGCTGGTGCGGCGGTATCCTCGCCTGCCAGGATTTCCGTTTCCGGCTTCAGCTCTTCGGCAGCCGTGCCGGCGCTGTCCTTGCCGCCGAACAAACGGCCCAGAAAGCCGCGCTTCTTCTCGCTCATGAACCTGTCCTGCCGCTGAAGTCTGTCCCGCCCTCAGGCGGCCTGTGAAAGAAGCGCGCCGAGAAGATGGCGCCCGGTGTGGCCGGTGATGCGGGTTTCGATGATCTGCCCGGCCTCGCCGCCATCCACCTCGACCTGTGTGAACTGCTCGGTCCGCCCCAGCCCCTCGCGCTCCAGCAGAATGGGGCGCAGCAGGCCGACTTCGGCGCTGAGATGAGCCGCAAGCGCCGCCTCGCCCTTGAGGCGCAGCCGGGCGGCGCGTTCCTTGATGAGGCCCTTGGCCAGCTGCGGCATGCGCGCGGCCGGGGTGCTCGGACGGGGTGAGAAGGGGAAGACATGCAGATGCGTCAGCCCGCATTCATCGACGATGGCCAGCGTGTTGGCGAACATCTCTTCCGTCTCGGTCGGGAAACCGGCGATGATATCGGCACCAAAGACCACATCCGGGCGCAGGCGCCGCACCTCATCGCAGAAGCGGATGGTGTCGGCCCTCAGGTGCCGCCGCTTCATGCGCTTCAGGATCATGTCGTCGCCTGCCTGCAGCGACAGGTGGAAATGCGGCATCAGCCGTTCGTCTTCGGCAATGACGCGCATCAGCTCATCATCGGCCTCGATGGAATCAATGGATGACAGCCGCAGCCGCTTCAGCTCCGGCACCAGCTTCAGGATCTTGGCCACCAGCGTGCCAAGCCGCGGCGTGCCGGGAAGATCCGAGCCATAGGACGTGATGTCCACCCCGGTGATGACGATCTCGCGGTAGCCGTTTTCCACGAGGCGGCGCACCTGATCGACGACGACGCCCATGGGCACGGAGCGCGAATTGCCCCGGCCATAGGGAATGATGCAGAAGGTGCAGCGGTGGTCGCAGCCGTTCTGCACCTGCACGAAGGCGCGGGCACGGCCTTCCAGCCCGTCGATCAGGTGACCGGCGGTTTCGCGCACGCTCATGATGTCGTTGACGCGCACCTTCTCGCTGGCATCAAGGCCGAACTGGGCGATGCGGCCATAGGAGGCGCGCTCCAGCTTTTCCGAGTTGCCCAGAACCAGATCCACTTCCTCCATTTCGGAGAACTTGGCCGTTTCGGTCTGGGCGGCGCAGCCGGTGACGATGATCTTGGCTTCCGGATTGTCGCGGCGGGCCTTGCGCACCGCCTGCCGTGCCTGACGCACCGCTTCGGAGGTGACGGCGCAGGTGTTGATCAGGATGGCATCCTTGAGGCCCGCAGCTTCCGCCTCGCGCTTCATCACTTCCGATTCATAGGAATTCAGCCGGCAGCCGAAGGTGACGACATCAATGCTCACAGTGCGGTCTCCATGGCGGGGGCAGCGGCATCCAGCTCTGCATCCCCCGGTCCGGTGCGGGTGAAGGTCATGGCCTCGAAGTCCACTTCACCCTCGTATTCAACTTCAGTCATGCCGGTCATCAGCACGTGATTGTCGCTTTCGCGCCAGTTGATCGTCAGCGGCCCGCCCGGCAGATGCACGGTGGAAGTGCGGTCCGCGCGGTTGTCACGGGCAGCGGCCACGGCGACGGCACAGGCGCCGGTGCCGCAGGCGCGGGTGAGGCCTGCGCCACGCTCCCACACCCGCACGCGGATTTCCTTGCGGGAAATCACCTGCGCCAGCGAAATATTGGCCCCTTCCGGGAACAGCGGATGATGCTCCAGCAGCGGGCCGATGCGGCCAAGATCGTAGGCGTCCACATCGGACACCCAGAAGACCGCATGCGGATTGCCCATGCTGACCACGGCGGGCGTGTGCAGGATGGGATCATCAATCGGGCCGATCTGCAGTTCCACCGCACGGGTGTCGGCAAATTCCTCGGCGAGCGGGATTTCGGTCCAGCCGAAGCGCGGCTCGCCCATGTCGACGGTGATTGAGCGCGGGCTGTCTTCCGCCTTGCGGGCCAGCAGCAACCCGGCGCGGGTCTCGATGCTCACCGCATCAACGCCCTTTTCCTCCATCAGCAGGCGGCCGATGCAGCGGGTGGCGTTGCCGCAGGCAGAGACTTCCGATCCGTCGCAATTGTGAATGCGCATGAAGGCATCTGCGCCGGAGGGCGAGCGCTCGACGGTGATCATCTGGTCAAAGCCGATGCCGGACGTACGGTCCCCCAGCGCGGCAATTACCTCAGGGCTCAGCCGCAGCGGTGCCTCGCGGGCATCCCAGACAACGAAATCGTTGCCAAGGCCATTCATCTTCAAAAACGGTCTGCGCATCGGCGCTGTGCCTGTCAGGTTCTGCAAGCCGTGCTGCAGAAGGTTTGTGCCGGGAGGTCCAGGGTCAGCGGACCCCGTTTCCCCCTATATGGCGGAAATGGCGGCGGATTGCCAGAGTTTCGACCTGGTGCTTCGCCCAACAGGGCTTAACGGCGGATCTCCATCACCGCGCCGGGTCGCAGGGCCTTCAGCAGGCGGCGCATGTGAGGTTCTGCCACCGCCACGCAGCCCTCGGTCGGCGTGTAGCCGGGCCGGGCGAGGTGAAAGAAGATGGCGCTGCCCTTGCCTTTCACGGCGGGGCTCAGGTTGTAATCCAGCATCACAACGATGTCATAGACCCCGTCCTGCCGCCACATCTTCTCGTGGCTCGCGGCAAAGGGCAGGCGGACGGGGGCGTTGTAGCGCGGGTGGCGGGGGTCATCGCACCAGCCATCGTCCGGGCTCAGTGCCGTGACGGGCAGGGCCGTTTCCGGCCGCCGTCCCCGGTCGGGCCGGTAGAACACGTCCAGCACGGCAAAGCGGCCGATGGGCGTTGCGCCGTCGCCTTCGCGCTTGCGCAGCGTCAGCCCCCCTTTGCCGAGAGCGCAGGGCACGGTCAGGCTTCCCAGCGTCAGCGTGCCGCGTGAAGGATGGCCCGGCAGGGGACGCACGGTGAGCCGCTTGTCCGCAGAGGAGGCAGGAGAGGTCATGGTCAGTCCCGATTGCATAACGTACCGTTGATCCAGTGCCATCAACCGGATGTAAAGTGGATGTGAAGCAGAATTGACGGCAGAGACTAAAAATCACGATGATTTTTTCCCACCTATCCGTCATTGCATGAAAAGCACATAGGGGCCGCAACCGATCCGGCCCAAAATGCTGCAAGGGAACGAGGACTGCAAATGAACGCACGCACCATTCTCATCGTGGATGACGACAATGACCTGCGCGAGGCGCTGGTCGAGCAGTTCTCGCTCTATGACGAATTCACCACCCAGCAGGCCTCCACCGCCTCGGATGGCATTGCCGCAGCCAAGGCCGGGCAGGTTGATCTGCTGCTGATGGATGTGGGCCTGCCGGATCTCGACGGGCGCGAGGGGGTGAAGCTTCTGCGCAAGGCCGGGTTCAAGGCGCCTGTGATCATGCTCACCGGGCATGACACGGACAGCGACACGATCCTGGGCCTTGAGGCCGGGGCCAACGATTATGTGCCCAAGCCCTTCAAGTTCGCCGTGCTGCTCGCCCGGGTGCGCGCCCATCTGCGCCAGCATGAGCAGAGCGAGGACGCGACCTTCACCATCGGCCGCTATTCCTTCCGCCCCGCCGCCAAGCTGATGGTGGATGACCGTGGCAGCAAGGTGCGGCTGACGGAAAAGGAAACCTCGATCCTGAAATTCCTCTACCGGGCGGGCGAGCGGGCGGTAACCCGCGACGTGCTGCTGCATGAGGTCTGGGGCTATAATTCCGGCGTCACCACCCACACGCTGGAGACCCACATCTACCGTCTGCGGCAGAAAATCGAGCGTGACCCCTCCAATGCCGAGCTTCTGGTGACGGAAGCCGGTGGATATAAGCTTGTGCCGTGAGCCATTTGCGGCATAACACTGAGGCATGAGCCTCGTTCAGGACATCGCGATTCTTCGGCAGATTCCCATGTTGTCGGATTTTTCCGACGACCAGTTGCGCCTGCTTGCCTTCAGCGCCGAGGGCATGGACCTGATTTCCGGGTCCTTCGTCTTTGACGAGGGCGAGCGGGCCGACAGCGGCATCGTCATTGCCAAGGGCAATGTCAGCCTGCAGCGCAAGAGCACCCACGGCTTCATGGAAGTGGAAATGGCGGGTCCCGGCGTGCTGCTGGGCGAAACCGCCATGCTGGTGGAAACCCGCCGCCCGGCACGCGCCGTCTGCATCGGCCCGGTGCGCGTCATCCGCATCCGCCGTGCCCTGTTCAAGCGCATGGTGCAGGAGTTCCCCGAACTCGCCCGCCGCCTCTTCGACAGCTATGCCGCGCGTTTCCAGACCACCGTCGCCGGTCTCGCCCCCATCGGCGAGAAAATGGCCGAGCTGAACACCATCATGGATGAGCTGAAAGCCCGCCATAAGGGTGAATAATTTTCAGCGCTGCCGGCGCGCCGGTTGCGGCAGCAGCCTTGCGCTGATCAGCGGCAGAAGCGCCGTGATCAGGCCGGCCAGCACCACCCACCAGGACGGCCGGATTTGAGCGGGCATGGTGAAGAGCTGCCAGTTGAAATTGGCGAGGAACACCCGCTCCGCCGGAACGCCCGTGGCAAGGTGATACCAGAGATATTCGATGCCCGCCGTCCCAAGGCCAGCCAAGAGGCCAAGCCCCGCCAGCACCAGCGGTGAGGAAAGCGGCAGTTTCAGGCGTGCGGCCCCCCGGTAGATCATCACCAGCAGGAACAGCCCCGCCAGCAGGGTGGCCTGGCTCACATCTGATTTGGATTGCAGAAAATAATGAAAGGCGGCCAGCGCAGCCGCCGGATAGACCAGCTTGTGCAGCCTGTGCCAGCGTGGTCCCATGCGGCGGATGGCGCCATCGGTGGAGGTCACTCCCAGCGCCACGAGTGCCGCCAGCGCGGCAAAGCCGATGGTGAGATAGAAGCGCAGCACGATTTCCGATGTGACGCGCCACAGGTCAAGATTTTCGCGGATCACATAGAGCGTCAGATGGGCAAGGCCATAGGCCAGAGCCGTCAGGCCCAGCATGCGGCGGATGCCCGCCAGCTTGCCCCAGCCGGTGATGCGCCGCAGCGGCGAAACGGCCAGCGTTGCCACGAGAAAGCGCATGGCCCAGTCGCCGCTGACAAAGACGAGCTGGCGCGCCGGTTCCGGCTGCACCAGCCCCATGGCGGTGCGGGTGAGATACCAGAGCGCCGGAGCGATGGCGATGAGGAAGACCGCAAGCTTCAAACTCGAAAGGCGCCCCTGCCGGTCCGTCCAGGGCAGAAACGCCGCCACCGGGCGGAGGCCTGACACATTGTTCATTTCGTCAATCGCTCCGGAAAATCCTGATGCAGCCTTGTATCTCTTTACGAGGTGCCTGCGTTTCAGGATTTTTCAAGCCTGCGTGAAAGAGGCAGGGGCTGCAAGACAAAAGGCCGCCCTTGCGGACGGCCTTCCGGATCATCTTGCCATGCTGCGGGCGATTATGCCCAGGGGCGGCTTTCGGAGGTGGCGCCTTCGAAACGGTCGATCGACGGAGCCTTTTCCATGGTCAGGCCGATGTCGTCGAGGCCGTTCATCAGGCAGTGCTTGCGGAAGGGGTCGATCTCGAAGGAGATGACGCCGCCATCCGGGCCGCGGATTTCCTGGGCATCCAGATCCACCGTCAGGGTGGAGTTGGCGCCGCGCGAGGCGTCATCCAGCAGCTTGTCCAGCTCCTCGCGGGTAACGACGACCGGCAGGATGCCGTTCTTGAAGCAGTTGTTGTAGAAGATGTCGGCGAAGCTCGTGGAGATCACGCAGCGGATGCCGAAATCGAGCAGCGCCCAGGGGGCATGCTCACGCGAGGAGCCGCAGCCGAAGTTGTCGCCCGCCACAAGGATCGTCGCACCCTTGTAGGACGGCTTGTTCAGCACGAATTCGGTATTGTCCGAGCCATCCTCGTTGTAGCGCAGTTCCGAGAACAGCGCGGTGCCGAGGCCGGTGCGCTTGATTGTCTTCAGATACTGCTTCGGGATGATCATGTCGGTGTCGATGTTGATGATCGGCAGGGGCGCCGCAACACCGGTGAGGGAGGTGAACTTCTGCAAGGCGGTCTCTCCAAAGGCTCTCTGAATATGTTGTTGTTCTTGTGCCCTGCCGCGCTCAGGCGGCAAGGCTTTCTGCCGGGTCTGCGCCCAGCATGATGTTGAGGTTCTGGACGGCAGCGCCCGAGGCGCCCTTGCCCAGATTGTCATAGACGGCGATGACCACGGCCTGCGCGCGCGCGTCATTGGCAAAGACATAGACGCGCATCATGTTGGTGCCGTTGAGGGCCTGCGGGTTCAGCTCCGACGCCCTGTCGAGCGGCGACAGCGGCGCGACCTCGACAAAACCCTTCACCTGACCGGCAAAGTGATCGGCAATGGCGGCATGCAGCTCAGCGCCCGTGGGCACCTTCGGCAGGCGCGCCAGATTGAGCGGCACGCTGGTGATCATGCCCTTGTAGTAGTTGCCGACCGCCGGAACGAACAGCGGCGCATCGGCAAGGCCCGAATAGGTCTTCATCTCCGGCAGATGCTTGTGGCCAAGCGCCAGCCCATAGGGCAGGAACACGTTGGCCGCATCGCCCTGGGCCTCATAGTCGGCAATCATCGACTTGCCGCCGCCGGAATAGCCGGAGATGCCGTTGACCGTGACGGGGAAATCCGCCGGAACGAGCCCTGCGGCCACCAGCGGGCGCAGCGCGGCAATGACGCCCTGCGGCCAGCAGCCGGGATTGGTGACAAAGCGGGCGGCGGCAATCGCCGCGCTCTGGCCCTTGTCCATCTCGGCAAAGCCGTAGGTCCAGCCGTCCGCCACGCGATAGGCGGTGGAGGCGTCGATGACGCGGGTGGTGCCGTTGGTGATCAGCGACACGCTTTCCTTCGCTGCATCGTCGGGCAGGCAGAGGATGGCCACATCGGCGCTGTTCAGCATGTCCGCGCGGGCGGACATGTCCTTGCGCTGTTCCGGGGGGATGGACAGCAGCTCGATGTCGCGGCGCACGGCGAGGCGCTCGCGGATCTGCAGACCCGTCGTGCCGGCTTCGCCATCAATGAAAATCCGCGCCACCATTGCGCCCGCTCCCTCATTTGCAAGGACAGAAGAATGGAGCGGGTTTTACACACATTCCGCCAGCCTGTCACGGGCAAGCGGGGCCTGGCCGCCGTCCACGTTCTCAACGGGCCATTGAGTGATACTCATCATTCGGCCGCATCTCGGTGGCTGCGGCCATGCGGTTGGACATGTTGTAGAAGGCCGCAAGGGCGGCAATGTCCCAGATGTCCCGGTCGGTAAAGCCCGCATCTCTCAGCCCCTGCCGGTCGGCTTCCACCACTTCGGCGGGGCGTTCGGTCAAGAGTACGGCGAAGTCCAGCATGGCCCGCTGCTTTGCCGTCAGATCCGCAACCCGGTAATTCATCACCAGCATGTCGCCGAGCACCGGATCGCCGGACAGCTGGCGCACGGCGGCGCCATGGGCAGCGAGGCAATAGAAGCAGCGGTTCACGCTCGACACGGCCACGGCAATCATCTCCCGCTCCAGCTTGGAGAGGCTTGAGGGGCCCAGCATCAGATCGTTATACATGTCGGTGAAGGCGCGCAATTTTGTGTCGTTGAAGGCGTAGGCGCGCAGCACATTTGGAATAAATCCTATTTTTTCCTCACACTTTGCAAAGTATCCCTGCGTCGCTTCGCTCAACTCGCCTTCGACCGGCAAATTTAGCGCCATTACATCTTTGTTCGTCATTTTAGTGAATCCTCCCGAATGCCATTTTTTTAGCGGCATTGGCAGCCTAGCATGCCGCCGCTGATTCGCGGGTCAGGAGGACAGAGATGGCGCAAGCACGGGAAATCCAGAAGGCAAAGCTCATTGAAGAGGTGAGCAAAATTCTGACGTCAAAGGCGGAGACGGCAGGGGCCGGCCTCGCGGATTTTGCCGCTGAACTTTATCAGCAGGGCGCTGCAGAAGATCTTGTCGCCTACTCGGCGGACGAGTTGGCCGCTTTCGCGCGTGCCACGTTCCAGGACTTCAGGTCCCACCCGAGGGGCACCAGCCGCATCAGCGTGACGAACCCGTCCTTCAAGACCAAGGGCAAGATGGCCGGTGAGGTGACGGTCATCGAACTGGTCAATGACAACATGCCCTTCCTGGTGGATTCGGTCATGGCTGAGCTGCATGACAGCAAGCTGACCGTCCATCTGGTGCTGCACCCGATTTACAACGTGGAGCGCGGGGCGCAGGGCGAGCTTGTCTCCTTCAGCGGCCACAAGGGCGGCGCCGCGCGGGAAGACCATCAGGAAAGCGTGATCCATATCCACGTCAGCCGCATCGTCAATGAGGAGGCCCGCGCCGGGCTGGAGCAGCGCCTGACACGCATCATGGATGACGTGCGCGCTGCTGTTGCCGACTGGAAGGCCATGCGCAAGCGCCTGACCAAGGCGGTGAACACCTACAAGACCGCGCAGGCCGACGGCTCCAGCAACGAGCTGTGGGAAGCGATCCAGTTCCTTGAATGGATGGCCGATGACAATTTCATCTTCCTCGGCATGCGCGAATATACCTTTGACGGCGGCGCGGGCGAGGGCGAGCTGACGCCGATCGACAGCACCGGCCTCGGGCTTCTGGCCGATCCGGACATGCGCGTTCTGCGCCGCGGTGGTGAATTCGTGCAGATCACCCCGGAGATCCGCGAGTTCCTGATGCGCCCGGACCCGCTGATCATCGCCAAGGCCAATGTGAAGAGCCGTGTGCACCGGCGCGTCTACATGGACTATGTCGGCACCAAGATGTTTGACGCCGCCGGCAAGATGACCGGAGAGCTGCGCATCGTCGGCCTGTTTGCCTCCACCGCCTATAACGAGCCGACGGGCACGATCCCCTTCCTGCGGCGCAAGGTGAGCAGCGTTCTGGCCAAGGCGGGCTTTGATTCCGACAGCCACTCGGGCCGCGCCCTCACCAACGTGATGGAAACCTTCCCGCGGGACGAGTTGTTCCAGATCGATCACGAAACGCTTTACGACTTCGCCATGGCGATCCTGCAGCTGGATGAGCGCCCGCGCATCCGCGTGCTGGCCCGGCCGGAGAAGTTCGACCGTTACGTCTCGATCCTCTGCTACGTGCCGCGTGACCGCTACACCACGGAAGTGCGCCTCAACATCGGCACCTATTTTGCCCATGTCTTCGATGGCCACCTGTCCGCCTGGTATGTGACCTATCCGGAAGGCCCGATGGCTCGGGTGCATTTCATCATCGGCCGCTCCAGCGGCAAGACGCCTTCGGTGGCGCAGGACGAGCTGGAAAAGGCCGTCGCCTCCATCATCCGCACCTGGCCGGACGGGCTGATGGATGCCTTCAAGGAACACTTCAGCCCGGAAGTGGCCGAACGCCTGTCGGACCGCTATGCGCTCGCCTTCCACGGCGGCTACAAGGAAGTCTACAACGCGGAAAACGCGCTGGCGGACGTGCAGAAGATCGAGAGCCTGTCGGAGGGCCGCCAGGCGACGATCACCTTCTTCCGCAGCTCCGGCGCGCCGGATACGCGCCTGTCGCTGAAGGTGTTCCATCTGGAAGCTCCGATCCCGCTGTCGGCCCGCGTGCCGCTGCTGGAAAACATGGGCTTCAAGGTCATCAACGAGCGCACATACCGGATCACGCCGGCCGGAATGCCCTTCTGCTACCTGCATGAAATGACGCTGGAAGCGGCCAAGGGCGGCAGCATCGAGCTTTCGGCCGATCTGAAGGGCCGTCTCGAAGCCTTGTTCATGGCCGTGTGGCTGGGGCAGGCGGAAAGCGACGGCTACAACGCGCTGGTGCTGACGGCCGGCCTCGGCTGGCGCGATATTGCCATGGTGCGCGCCCTGTCGAAATACCTGCGCCAGGTGGGCATCCGTTATTCCGAAGACTACATGTGGACCACGCTCAACAACTACCCGGCCATTGCCGCCAAGCTGGTCGAGCTGTTCCATGTGCGCTTCAATCCGGCGCTCAGCGAGGCAGACCGCACGCTCAATGCGGCGCGGATCGAAAACGAGCTGTCGTCCGAGTTCGACGCGGTCGTCAGCCTGGATGATGACCGCATCCTGCGGCGCTTCCAGAATGTCATCGATGCCATCCTGCGCACCAACTTCTTCCAGCTGGATGCGGACGGAAAGCCGAAGCCGACCTTCGCCTTCAAGATCGATTCCCGCCGCATCGACGACATGCCGCAGCCCAAGCCCTTCCGGGAGATCTCGGTCTACAGCCCCCGTGTCGAGGGCGTGCATCTGCGCTTCGGCAAGGTGGCGCGCGGCGGCCTGCGCTGGTCCGACCGGCCGCAGGATTTCCGCACCGAAGTGCTGGGCCTTGTGAAGGCGCAGCAGGTGAAGAATGCGGTGATCGTGCCGGTTGGCTCCAAGGGCGGCTTCGTGCCCAAGCGTCTGCCTGTGGGCGGTGACCGTGAGGCGGTGTTCGCCGAAGGCACGGAAGCCTACAAGATCTTCGTCAGCTCGCTGCTGGACGTGACCGACAACCTCAAGGGCGACCAGATCCTGCCGCCGCTGGAAGTGGTGCGCCATGATGAGGATGATCCCTATCTAGTGGTGGCCGCCGACAAGGGCACGGCAACCTTCTCCGACACGGCCAACGGCATTTCGACGAGCCGGGATTTCTGGCTGGGCGATGCCTTCGCCTCGGGCGGTTCGGCCGGCTATGACCACAAGAAGATGGGCATCACCGCACGCGGCGCCTGGGAAGCGGTGAAGCGCCACTTCCGCGAAATGAACCGCGACATCCAGAGCGAGCCCTTCACCGTGGCGGGTGTGGGCGACATGTCGGGCGACGTCTTCGGCAACGGCATGCTGCTGTCGAAGGAAATCCGGCTGGTGGCCGCCTTCGATCACCGCGACATCTTCATTGATCCCACGCCGGATGCGGCCTCCAGTTTTGCCGAGCGCAAGCGCCTGTTCGACATGGGCCGCTCGTCCTGGGCGGACTATGACAAGAGCCTGATTTCCGCCGGGGGCGGCGTGTTCTCGCGCCAGCTGAAGTCCATTCCGCTCAGTGAGGAGGCCCAGCAGCTGCTTGGTATTCCGAGGGCCAAGGCCACGCCGCAGGAGGTGATGACCGCCATCCTGAAGCTCAACGTTGATCTGATGTGGTTCGGCGGCATCGGCACCTATATCCGCGCCAGCACGGAAACGGATGCGGATGCGGGCGACAAGGCCAACGACGCCATCCGCGTCACCGCGCGCGAGATCCGAGCCAAGGTCATCGGCGAGGGCGCAAACCTCGGCATGACCCAGCGCGCCCGGATCGAGTTCGGCCGCCGGGGCGGGCGCTCCAACTCGGACGCCATCGACAACTCCGCCGGCGTGAATTCGTCGGACATGGAAGTGAACATCAAGATCGCGCTGGGCGCGGCCGTCCAGTCGGGCAAGCTCGACATTCCCGCCCGCAACGTGCTTCTGGCGCAGATGACGGACGAGGTGGCGGAGCTGGTGCTGCGCAACAACTACCTGCAGTCCCTCGCCATCTCTATGACAGAACAGCGCGGGCTGGAGGACTTCGGCTATCAGGGCCGGATGATGCGCCAGCTGGAGCAGGCGGGCCATCTCGACCGGCAGGTGGAATTCCTGCCCGATGATGCCGCGCTTGCCGAGCTGGAAAAGGCCGGGCTGTTCCTCACCCGCGCCGAGCTTGGCGTGCTGCTGGCCTATGCCAAGATCACGCTCTACGACGCGCTGCTGGAAAGCGGCGTGCCGGATGACGATTATCTGGCGCGCGAACTTTTCCGCTACTTCCCGGACCAGATGGCGGACGCCTATGCCGAGGAAATCCGGGGCCACCGGCTGCGGCGGGAAATCATCGCCACGATGCTGGCCAACTCCATGGTCAACCGCTGCGGGCCGACCTTCATCACCCGCATCGCCGACCAGACGGGCGCCAGCGCTGCCGAGATTGCCTGCGGTTTCGTTGCCGTGCGCAACAGCTACGGCCTGACGGAGCTCAACGAGGAAATCGACGCGCTCGACACCAGGATCGACGGCAAGGTGCAGCTCGATCTTTATGCCGAGGTGCAGAACATGTTCCTGGATCAGGTCGTCTGGTTCCGCCGCCATGTCTCCTTCAAGGACGGTATTGCGGCGGTGGTAGAGCGGTTCCGGGCCGGGATTGACGCGATGCGGCCGCATCTGGAAAAGGCCGTCACGCCCGCACAGGCAGCGCTTCTGGCCGCCGCGGTGGAGGAGAACGTGTCCAAGGGTGTGCCGGAGCCGCTGGCCCGCCGCATCACCTGGCTGCCGGTGGAAGCAACCATTCCGGATATCGTGCTCATCGCCGGTGACACGGGTGCGGAACTGGATGCGGCTGCCTCCACCTTCTTCGAGGTGGCGGCGCATTTCGGTATTGCCGAAATGGCTATCCGGGCACGAAACCTGGTGGTCGCGGATTATTACGACGGGCTGGCGCTCGACCGGGCCCTGGCGACCCTCTCCGATGCGCACCGCCAGCTGACGGCGGCAGCGCTGAGGGCCGGTGGCTTTGCCCATTGGCTGGCCGGGCATGAGGCCATCGTTGCCCGCACCACCCGCTCGGTGGGCGAGATTCTGGAAGGCACGATCAGTGTCTCCAAGTTCTCGGTCGCTGCAAGCCTGCTCGCGGAAATCGCGCGCTAAGCTAAACTTCGCCGGTTCGGGCTATCTGCCCGGACCGGCTTTTCCCGGTTCGGCATCCCTGCCATAACGCGTCATGACCGCCGTTTTCCGCTTCGCGCCTTCCCCCAACGGGTATCTGCATCTGGGGCACGCCCTGTCGGCGCTGCTCAACCGGCAGCTTGCGCAAGCGGCGGGCGGGCGGATGCTGCTGCGGATCGAGGACATCGACACCGCCCGCTGCACGCCTGCGCTGGAAGCGGCGATGCTGGAGGATCTCCACTGGATCGGCTTTGCCTACGAAGAGCCGCCGCGCCGCCAGTCCGGGCATTTCGGCGAATATGCCGCAGCTCTTGCCCGGCTGCAGGGGATGGGGCTGATCTATGAGGCCTATCTGACCCGTGCCGAGATCCGGGGCTTCGTTGCAGAGACGGAGGCGCAGGGAAAACCCTGGCCGCGGGATCCGGACGGGGCGCCGCTCTATCCCGGCGATGCAGCCTTGCTGGATGAGGCGGAGATTGCCCGCCGCCGGGCATCCGGCGCGCCCTTTGCGCTCCGGCTCGACATGCGCAAGGCGGTGAGCCTTCTGACGGGGCCGTTGTTCTGGCAGGAAGAAGGGCAGGAAGGGCTGGGCCGCACGGTTGCGGCTGATCCGGCTGCCTGGGGCGATGTCATCCTTGCCCGCAAGGACACGCCGACGAGCTATCACCTTTCCGTCACGCTGGATGATGCCCTGCAAGGGGTGACGCATGTGGTGCGGGGGCAGGATCTGTTCCACGCCACTGCCGTGCACCGGCTGCTGCAGGTTTTGCTCGGCCTGCCGGAGCCGCGCTATCACCATCACCGGCTGATCCTGGGGGCGGACGGGCGCAAATTGTCGAAATCGGAAGGCCATACGGCCCTGCGGGAATTGCGCGCTGCCGGGTGGACGGTGGACGACGTGCGCCGCCGGATCGGCATCTGAAGTCAGATCAGTCCCAGCATGTCCAGCGCCAGCACCCACAGCCCGCAGGTGACGACGGCTGCGGCGGTGGTGAGGGTGATGGAATTGGCCGACATGGCGTGTCCCGTGCCGTAACGGGTGGCGAAGATGTAGACATTGACGCCGGTCGGGCAGGCGGCCGTCAGCGTCATGGCCGCTGTCCAGACCGGCGGCAGGGCGAAAACATAGGCACAGAGCACCAGCACGATGGCGGGCATCACCAGAACCTTCAGCACACTCAGGATGATGCCGGGGGCCAGATTGCCGCGGATGCCATAGAGCACCATGCTCATGCCCAGCGAGAACAGGGCGACGGGCAGGGCGGTGGAGGAGAGCCGGTTGATCACATCCGCCGGGATGCCCGTGAGCGGCAGGGAGAACACCCGCCACACCAGCGAGGCCAGGATGGCGATGACGATCGGGTTCGTCATCAGGCTGGCGAGGATCTTTTTCAGAAGTACCGGGAGTGACTGGGACCCGCCTGCGCCATCGGCGGCGGCCGCCCGCTCCATCAGCACGGCGATGACGATGGTCATCACCGGCAGATGCACGGAAATCAGCAGCACCAGCGGCAGCAGGCCATCCGGGCCCAGTACGGAAGACACGAGCGGAATGCCGACCATGACGGTGTTGGCAAAGGCGGCGGAAACGCCGGCTATCACACCAGCGCGCGAATCACGGGCGAAAATCTTGCGCACGATCAGCGTGGCGATGGCCCAGGTGAGGGCAACGCCGCTGAAATAGGCGGCCCACAGCGCCCAGGGAAAGCCGTGATCCATCGAGACCGTTGCCAGCGTCTTGAAGATGAGCGAGGGAATCGCCACCACGAAGACGAACTGGCCGAGCCCTTCGCCCACGGACTGGGACAGCAGGCCCGTGCGTGCTGCCAGATAGCCGAGCCCGACAAGCACGAAAACGGGGACAACGATGGTCAGGATCTGCTCGAACATGGCGGGTTCCAGAATGCATCCGGGACGGATTTCAGAGCGGCGCGCAGCAGAGGGCTGCGGACAAGGCAGGACGGTGGGTGCACGGCGCATGGACCAGCCCAAGGCACCGTGACACAATGGGATGATACAGCGCGATTCAGGCGGGCGGCGCAGCCGCATCACAAGCACAACTGTAGAAGAGGCACGGCTTGCCGGTCAACCGGAAGCCCTTATGAAGCTGGCAGCAGGGGAACAGCATGACGGGTAAGGAGAAGGGCAGTCCGGAAAGCCAGCGGCTCGCCCTGATGGCCCATGACCTGCGCACGCCGCTCAATGCCATGCGGCTGACGGCGGAGCTGATCGGCATGGAGCCGCTGAGCCCCCTGCAGCAGGTGCGTCTGGCAACGCTCATTGCCGCCATCGATGGCCTCGCAGACATGACCGCCGGAGTGCTGAACGAGGGCCGCGCCGCTGCAGGCCTTACGCCTTTGCCAAAGGCTGTGCGGGCCGAGCCGGAGGGTGCAGATGCCGGGCGGATGGTGCTGGAAGTCGCCGGTCTGTTCGAGCCTCTGGCCAAGGCCAAAGGCCTGCCTCTTGCCGTCAGCGTGCCGGAGGCGCCGCTTTTCTGTCCGCCGGAGCTGCAGATGGCCCTGCGCCGTGCGGCAACCGTGCTCCTCGACAATGCCATCCGCTACACCCCGCGCGGGCAGGTGCGGGCGGTGCTGCGTGAGGAGGCCGGTACTCTTTTGCTGGAGATCACCGACACGGGGCCGGGGATCGGCGTGATGGAGCGCCGCCGCCTGTTCCGCCCTTTCACGCGCGGGACGGCCGGACGGGCGGGGGATGGCAGCAGCTCGGGCCTTGGCCTTTGGGGGGCTGCGGAGGTGGTGAAGGCTGCTGGCGGGCGGCTGGATCTGGATGACGCGCCGGGCGGCGGCTGCCGTTTCTCCGTGCATCTGCCGCTGCCGGGCGGGAGCGGGGCTCCGGAGGGCGGCACTGCCCAGCCGGGGCCGCATGTGCTGATCGTCGATGACAACGAAACCAACCGGCGCCTGCTGGCCGCGCTGCTGGAATCCTTTGCCATGACCAGTGACGCGGCCGGCACCGGCCAGCAGGCCGTGAACATGGCGGCAGCAACGGCCTATGACGGTGTGCTGCTGGATCTGCACATGCCCGGCATGGACGGCATCGAAACCGCCGCCGCCCTGCGCCTCGGGCCGGATGGCACGCGTCTGCCGCTGATTGCCGTGACGGCCGCGCTGGAATCGGTGGGCGACCGCAAGCTGCGGCAGGCCGGGTTCGATGACGTGCTGCCCAAGCCTATCTCCCCCTCGCAGCTCTACCAGACCCTCAACCTCGCCCGCACCCGGCATAAGCTGCGGCTGGAGGAGAGGGCGGGGTAGGGGGGAGTGGTACCATTTCTCTCCATCGTCATCCCGGCCAAGCGAAGCGCGAGCCGGGACCGGTGAGCCGGGATGCAAGTTGGCTTGGCTGGCGGGTTGAGCCTTTCACCGCATAAGGTGTTCGCATCCAAGTTTGCGTTCGAACCGGTAGACCTCGGCTCACCGGTACCGGATCTCCGCTTCGCTGCGTCCGGTATGACGATGGAGAGGCGGCGCAAAGATAAGGGCCGCCCCATGCGGAGCGGCCCTTTCTGTTTTGCGTTTACGCCATATCAGCTGCGCACGAGGTTGCGCAGGACGTAGTGCAGGATGCCGCCAGCCTTGATGTATTCCAGCTCGTCCAGCGTATCGACACGGCACAGGCACTCGATGTTTTTCACCGTGCCGTCCTCGTAGGTCACTTCCACGTTCATCATCTGGCGCGGGGTGATGTCTGCGATGCCCTTGATCGTCACCCGCTCCTTGCCGGTGATGCCATGGGACTGCCAGCTTTCGCCCTCCTTGAAGGTCAGCGGAATGACGCCCATGCCGACAAGGTTGGAGCGGTGGATGCGCTCGAAGGACTGGGCGATGACGGCGCGCACGCCGAGCAGCGTGGTGCCCTTCGCAGCCCAGTCACGCGACGAGCCGGTGCCGTATTCCTTGCCCGCGAAGATCACCAGCGGGATGCCGGCTTCCTGATATTCCATGCAGGCGTCATAGATCCACTTCTGCTGGCCGTCCTTCATGGTGACGCCGCCTTCCACGCCCGGAACCATCTGGTTCTTGATGCGGATGTTGGCGAAGGTGCCGCGCATCATCACCTGGTGATTGCCGCGCCGCGCGCCGTAGGAGTTGAAGTCGGTAACGGCAACCTGATGCTCGGACAGGTAGGTGCCCGCCGGGCTGCTGGCCTTGATGTTGCCGGCCGGAGAAATGTGGTCGGTGGTGATGGAATCGAGGAACAGGCCCATCACGGCGGCGCCCTCGATGTCCGTCAGAGGCTTGGGCTCCATGGTCATGCCCTCGAAATAGGGCGGGTTGGCCACGTAGGTGGAGGAGACCGGCCACTTGTAGGTCATGCCGCCTTCCACCTTGATCGCCTGCCAGTGCTCGTCGCCCTTGAACACGTCCGAATAGCGCTTGCGGAACATGTCATCGTCGATCGAGGCACGGATGATCTGGGTGATTTCTTCCGTCGAGGGCCAGATGTCCTTGAGGTAGACCGGCTTGCCGTCCTGATCCTCGCCCAGCGGGTCCGTGGCAACATTGACGTTCATGTTGCCCGCAATCGCATAGGCCACGACGAGCGGCGGCGAGGCCAGATAGTTGGCGCGCACATCCGGATTGACGCGGCCCTCGAAGTTGCGGTTGCCCGAGAGCACGGCGCTGACGACGAGGTCATTGTCCGAGATGGCCTTCGACAGTTCCGGCGCCAGCGGCCCGGAGTTGCCGATGCAGGTGGTGCAGCCATAGCCGGCGAGGGTGAAGCCGAGGGCGTCGAGATCGTCCTGCAGCCCGGCCTTGAGGAGGTAATCCGTCACCACCTGAGAGCCGGGTGCCAGCGAGGTCTTCACCCAGGGCTTGACCTTGAGGCCCTTCCTGCGGGCGTTGCGGGCGACGAGGCCCGCGCCGATCAGCACGCTCGGGTTCGAGGTGTTGGTGCAGGAGGTGATGGCGGCGATGACCACATCGCCATGGCCAAGGTCATGGCTGCGGCCTTCGACGGGCACGCGGCGCGACAGCTCGTCCGCCTTCTTGAACTCGTCGGCCATGGTCTTGGCAAAGCCTGCGGCGACGGCATCGAGGTTGATGCGGTCCTGCGGGCGCTTGGGGCCGGAGAGGGCGGGCACGACGGTGGAGATGTCGAGCTCCAGCGTGTCGGTGAAGACCGGATCAGGGGAAGCCGCATCGCGGAACATGCCCTGTGCCTTCGAATAGGCCTCGACAAGAGCAACGCGCTGCGGATCGCGGCCGGTGGCCTTCAGATAGCCAAGGGTTTCGCGGTCGACGGGGAAGAAGCCGCAGGTCGCGCCATATTCCGGGGCCATGTTGGCGATGGTGGCGGCATCCTCAAGGCTGAGGTTGTCGAGGCCGGGGCCGTAGAATTCAACGAACTTGCCGACCACGCCCTTCTTGCGCAGCATCTCGGTGACGCGCAGCACAAGGTCGGTTGCGGTGATGCCGTCATTGAGCTTGCCGGTCAGCTTGAAGCCGATGACTTCCGGGATCAGCATGGAAATCGGCTGGCCGAGCATGGCCGCTTCCGCCTCGATGCCGCCGACGCCCCAGCCGAGGACCGCAAGGCCGTTGACCATGGTGGTGTGGGAATCGGTGCCCACCAGCGTGTCCGGATAGGCGATGGTTTCGCCGTTCTCTTCCCTGATCCAGACGGTCTGGGCCAGATATTCGAGGTTCACCTGATGGCAGATGCCGGTGCCGGGCGGCACGGCGCGGAAATTGTCGAAGGCGGACTGGCCCCAGCGCAGGAATTCATAGCGCTCGCCGTTGCGCTGGTATTCCAGCTCCACGTTCTTCGAGAAGGCATCCTTTGTGCCGAAATAGTCGATCATCACCGAGTGGTCGATGACGAGATCCACCGGCACCAGCGGGTTGATCTTCTTCGGATCACCGCCCAGCTTCACCGCCGCATCGCGCATGGCGGCAAGATCGACCACGGCCGGAACGCCGGTGAAGTCCTGCATCAGCACGCGGGCCGGGCGGTAGGAGATTTCGTGTTCGGAAGTGCGGGTGACGAGCCACTGCGCCACCGCGCGGATGTCATCGGCGGTCACCGTGCGGTTGTCTTCAAAGCGCAGCAGGTTCTCCAGCACCACCTTCAGCGAATTCGGCAGGCGGGAGACGCCCTCAAGGCCGTTCTTCTCGGCGTCCGGAATGGAGAAATAGGTGTAGGTCTGGCCGTTGACTTCAAGGGTTTTCCTGGACTTGAAGCTGTCGAGGGATTGGGTCACGTCGAGCACTCTCCTCTCAAGACCGGGCGCGGCGGGGGGATGGTGCCTGCCCGGAGGATTAAAGATCTCTGGTCCCGGCCGTTGCCGGATCTGACTGGCCTCTTGCCGGGCCTCGCCTTTGGTGCCGCACAGTCCCCGCCGCTGCCCGCAGGCGGGCAGGCCGGAGGCTGCTGCATGCTGCCCCTATAGCCGGTTTTGGCTTTTGCGGCGAGTCATGCCCGCAGCATCTGCAACTGGAGCCGGTCTGCTGGCGTTGTTTCAACCCTTTGGGCCGACCTTCGGGACGCCTCGCAGTGAAAGGCTTTGACATCAGATATTGGGTTTATTTTTCAAAGGGCAACAGGGGTCAAGGACAAAGGCCCGCATTCAGTTTATGGGTGATGGAAAGCGCTTGAATGACATTGCATACTATTGTATACCGCGCTGAAAAATAACACTCAGCCCGCTTGCCCCGGCCCGCCAGAAGTGACCGCGATCCGGAGGTTGGCACTGACCAACAAGGGATTCCGGGATCACCATGAGCCTTTACACCGACTATCTCGCCGAGATCGAAGCCCGCAAGGGTCAGGGCCTTCACCCCAAGCCGATCGAGGATGCCGCGCTCCTCGCCGAGGTGATTGCCAATATCAAGGACACGGGCAGCGCGCACCGCGCCGATTCGCTGCAGTTCTTCATCTACAACACCATTCCCGGCACGACGAGCGCTGCTGGCGAAAAGTCCCGGTTCCTGAAGGAGATCATCCTGGGAACCGAGGTGGTGCCGGAAATCTCCCGCGCCTTCGCCTTCGAGCTGCTGTCCCACATGAAGGGCGGCCCGTCCATCGCCGTGCTTCTGGATCTGGCGCTGGGCGAGGATGCCTCCATCGCCCGTGACGCTGCCGAAGTTCTGAAGACCCAGGTCTTCCTCTATGCCGCCGACACCGACCGTCTGAAGGCCGCCTTCGAGGCCGGCAATCCGGTCGCCAAGGACATTCTGGAGAGCTACGTCAAGGCCGAGTTCTTCACCAAGCTTCCCGAGGTCGAGGAAGAGATCAAGGTCGTCACCTATATCGCCGCGGAAGGCGATATCTCCACCGACCTGCTGTCGCCGGGCAACCAGGCGCATTCGCGCTCGGACCGCGAGCTGCACGGCAAGTGCATGATCTCCGAAGCCGCCCAGGCCGAGATCCGCGCCCTGCAGGCGCAGCATCCGGACAAGCGCGTCATGTTGATCGCCGAAAAGGGCACGATGGGCGTCGGCTCCTCGCGCATGTCGGGCGTCAACAACGTGGCGCTGTGGACCGGCAAGCAGGCGAGCCCCTATGTTCCCTTCGTCAACATTGCCCCCATCGTGGCCGGCACCAACGGCATCTCGCCGATCTTCCTGACCACCGTCGACGTGACGGGCGGCATCGGCGTCGACCTGAAGAACTGGGTCAAGAAGCTGGATGACGAGGGCAAGCCGGTCATCGACAATGCCGGCAACCCGATTCTGGTGCAGAAGTACTCGGTCGACACCGGCACCGTGCTGAAGATCAACAGCAAGTCCAAGAAGCTCTACAGCGAAGACGGCAAGGAAGAGCTGGCCGATCTGTCCGCGTCCTTCCGTCCGCAGAAGATGGAATCCATGCGTGCCGGTGGCTCCTATGCCATCGTTTTCGGCAAGAAGCTGCAGACCTTTGCGGCCGAAACGCTGGGCGTTGAAGCGCCGCTGGTGTTCTCTCCGGCCAAGGAAGTCTCCCATCCGGGCCAGGGCCTGACGGCGGTGGAGAAGATCTTCAACCGCAATGCGGTTGGCGTTGCGCCGGGCAAGGTGCTGCATGCCGGTTCCGACGTGCGCGTGCGCGTCAACATCGTCGGCTCGCAGGACACCACCGGTCTGATGACCGCACAGGAACTGGAAGCGATGGCGGCCACCGTCATTTCGCCGCTGGTGGACGGCGCCTATCAGTCCGGCTGCCACACGGCTTCGGTCTGGGATCTGAAGGCACAGGCCAACATCCCGAAACTGATGAGCTTCATGCACAAGTTCGGCCTGATCACCGGCCGTGACCCGAAGGGCGTCTATCACTCCATGACGGACGTGATCCACAAGGTGCTGAACGACATCACCGTGGATGACTGGGACATCATCATCGGCGGCGACAGCCACACCCGCATGTCCAAGGGCGTCGCCTTCGGCGCTGACTCGGGCACCGTGGCGCTGGCTCTTGCCACCGGCGAAGCCACCATGCCGATCCCCGATTCCGTCAAGGTGACCTTCAAGGGCTCCATGAAGGATCACGTCGACTTCCGCGATGTGGTGCATGCCACCCAGGCCCAGATGCTGAGCCAGTTCGGCGACAACGTCTTCCAGGGCCGCGTCATCGAAGTGCATATCGGCACCCTGCTGGCCGACCAGGCCTTCACCTTCACCGACTGGACCGCAGAAATGAAGGCCAAGGCCTCCATCTGCATCTCCGATGACGAGACGCTGATCGGCTCGCTGGAACTGGCCAAGTCGCGCATCCAGGTGATGATCGACAAGGGCATGGACAATGACGCTCAGGTTCTGAAGGGCCTGATCGCCAAGGCCGACAAGCGCATCGCCGAAATCCGCTCCGGCGAAAAGCCGGCGCTGGCTCCGGACGAGAACGCCAAGTACTTCGCCGAAGTCGTTGTCGATCTCGACCAGATCGATGAGCCGATGATCGCCGACCCGGATGTCAACAACCCGGATGTGTCCAAGCGCTACACCCACGACGCCATCCGCCCCGTGTCCTATTACGGCGGCGAGAAGAAGGTCGATCTCGGCTTCGTTGGCTCGTGCATGGTGCACAAGGGCGACATCAAGATCGTCGCGCAGATGCTGAAGAACCTCGAAAAGGTGCATGGCACCGTCGAGTTCAAGGCTCCGCTCGTGGTGGCAGCCCCGACCTACAACATCATCGACGAGCTGAAGGCCGAAGGTGACTGGGAAGTGCTGCAGAAGTACTCCGGCTTCGAATTCGACGACAGCGCGCCGAAGAACAAGGCCCGTACCCAGTACGAAAACATCCTCTATCTGGAGCGTCCGGGCTGCAACCTCTGCATGGGCAACCAGGAAAAGGCCGAGAAGGGCGACACGGTTCTGGCCACCTCCACCCGCCTGTTCCAGGGCCGCGTGGTGGAAGACAGCACCGAGAAGAAGGGCGAATCCCTGCTCGCCTCCACCCCCGTGGTGGTGCTCGCCGCCGTTCTGGGCCGCACGCCCAACGTGGACGAGTACAAGCAGGCCGTGGAAGGGATTGACCTGACCAAGTTCTCCCCGCCGGTCGAAAAGCTGGCAACGGCGCGCTCGGTTCACTTCTGAGCCGCCAGAGGCATCTGAGCCTCTGATGGCCTGACTTTCAGCGGCCGCCCGTCCGGTGAGGATCCTATCGGATCTGACCCAGACGGGCGGCCGTTGTGTTGTGAGGCACAGCTCTGCCCTCTCTCTACGCAGTTCTAGCTGCTTGCCATCGTCCGGGGGGCATCCTAACAAGGACCGGAATGAAGCGCGGAGCTGTCCCCTGAAACTGATTGCCGACAAACTTGCCGTGGACCGGGGCGGGCGCCGGGTGTTTGCCGGGTTGGGCTTTGAGCTTGAGGCGGGCCGGGCGCTGGTCATCACCGGGGCCAATGGTGTCGGCAAGTCGACGCTGCTGCGCACACTGGCGGGCCTTGTGCCGGTAAGCGAGGGCAAGCTGACGCTGGAAGGCGGTGCCAGCGAGCGCAGCCTGGCCGAACACGCACATTATTTCGGCCATGAAAGCGCAGTGAAGCGTGCCCTGAGCGTGCTGGAAAACCTTGAGTTCTGGCGCAGTTTCATGGCCCCGGCCCGGCCGGAGGGCTTTGACGGCGAGGTGCTGGAGCCGCTGGATATTCTCGACCGGCTCGGCATCGGCCATACGGCGAACCTGCCCGCGGCCTATCTGTCGGCGGGCCAGACCCGGCGGCTGGCGCTGGCGCGGCTGTTCGTGACGCCGCGCCCCATCTGGCTGATGGATGAGCCGACCTCGGCCCTCGACAAGGCCTCCGAAGCGCAGCTTCTCGGTTTCATGAACGCGCATCTGGCCGCAGGCGGTCAGATCATCACCGCCACCCATTCCGAGCTTGCGCTGCATCCCGCCGATGCGCTGCATCTGGCTGCGCCAGAGCAGGGTGATGAGACCGCAGATGAGGGAGAAGAGGCATGAGCGGCTGGTTCCTTGCCCTCGTTGCCCGTGAATTCCGCCTGGCCATCCGGGTTGGCGGCGGGGCGCTGATCGGCGTGCTGTTCTTTCTGGCCGTGGTCACGGTCATTCCCTTTGGCGTCGGGCCGGATCTCAATCTCCTGTCCCGCATCGGCCCGGCGATCCTGTGGATCGGCGCGCTGCTGTCGGCGCTGCTGGGGCTCGACCGGCTGTTTCAGGCCGACCGGGATGACGGCTCGCTCGATCTGATGCTGATGGCCGGCCAGCCGCTGGAACTGGTGGTGCTGGGCAAGTGCCTTGCCCATTGGGTGGCGACCGGCCTGCCGCTGGTGCTGGCGGCGCCCGTGCTGGCGGTTTTCCTCAATCTCGGGCCGGTGGCCATGGGGGCGGTGACGCTGACGCTGCTGGTAGGCACTCCCGCTCTGACCCTGATCGGAGCCATCGGCGCGGCGCTGACCGTGTCGCTGCGCCGGGGCGGGCTGCTGCTCGCGGTGCTGGTGGTGCCGCTGACGATCCCGGTGCTGATCTTCGGCGTGAGCGCGGCGGATGCTGCCGTGAATGACCCCGTGCCCTTCATGACGCCGTTCCTCATTCTCTGCGCGCTGACGCTGTTCTCCGCCGTTCTCGGGCCGGTGGCGGCTGCGGCCGCGCTGCGCTTTGCGGCGGATTGAACCCGTCAGGGCATGACGCTTTCGTGATTGCGGTCAGATGGGGGCTTGACCCAGCGCAAGGCAATGCGAAAACCCTTGAGGCATAGAGAGCGGACCTGCGGCCTTGCATTGCAGCGGCGGGTGAGAGGGATTAGAACCATTCCATGGCACTTGTTGATCTGGCGAACCCGACCCGTTTCATGAGCCTTGCCCGGGCTATCCTGCCTTGGGCAACGGGCCTGTGTGTGCTGCTGTTTGCCATCGGGCTCTACATGACCTTCTTCGTGGCGCCGGAGGATTACCAGCAGGGCGACACGGTGCGGATCATGTATATCCACGTACCGGCCGCCTGGCTGTCGATGATGTGCTATTCGGTCATGGCCCTGTCTGCCCTCGGCACGCTGGTGTGGAAGCATCCGCTGGCCGATGTCTCGGCCAAGGCGGCAGCGCCACTGGGGGCTGCCTTCACTTTCATGGCGCTGATCACCGGCTCGCTCTGGGGCAAGCCCATGTGGGGCACCTATTGGGTGTGGGATGCGCGCCTGACCTCGGTTCTGGTGCTCTTCATCATGTATCTGGGTCTCATGGCCCTGTGGCGGACGATGGATGATCCGATCCGGGCGGGCAAGGCTGCGGCCGTGCTGACGCTGGCCGGGGTCATCAACCTGCCCATCATCAAATTCTCCGTCGACTGGTGGAACACGCTGCACCAGCCGGCCAGCGTCATCCGCATGGACGGGCCGACGATCCATCCGGATCTGCTGTGGCCGCTGATGGTGATGGCGGCAGCCTTCACGCTGCTGTTCCTGGTGCTGCATGCCCATGCGATGATCAACGAAATCTTGCGGCGGCGGGTGCGGGCGCTGCGCATGCGGGCTGCCGCCGTGCGCCCGGCGGGCGCCAGCGCCGCAACCCCTGTCGCGGCGGAGTGAGGTGAGCATGGCTGCCTTCGACCTTGGCCCCCACGCGGGCTTCATCATTGCCTCCTTCGTCATTTGCCTTGGCGTTGTGCTCGGCCTCACCGGCTGGGTGTGGCTGGACCGGCGGCGGCTGAATGCGGATCTCAGGGCGCTGGAGGCGCAAGGGGTGCGCCGCCGCACGGCAGCAGGGACGCAGGGCCAATGAGCGCGCCGGACCAGTCTTCCACCGTCAAGCCGGATGCGGGCCCGCGCCGCCGCATTCCCGTTTTCGCACTGCTGCCGCTGGTGGTCTTCGCCGCGCTGGCGGTGCTGTTCCTGTTCCAGATGTTCTTCGGGCGCGATCCGTCCGAACTGCCTTCGGCCCTGCTCAACAAGCCGGCCCCCCGCATGGAACTTCCTGCGGTGGAAGGCCTGATGGACAAGGGCGTGCCCGTGCCCGGCATCGCGGCGGCTGATCTGGATGGCGGCGTGTCCGTGGTCAATGTCTTCGCCTCCTGGTGTGTGCCCTGCCGTCAGGAGCACCCGGTGCTGGAGGAAATGGCGAAGGATGGCCGTTTCCGGATGTACGGGATCAACTACAAGGACCAGCCCGAAAACGCCCGCCGCTTCCTCGGCGCGCTCGGCAACCCTTATGACAAGGTGGGCGCCGATGCCGGTGGCCGCGCGGCCATCGAATGGGGCGTCTATGGTGTGCCGGAGACCTATGTGGTCGATGGCAAGGGCGTGATCCGCTACAAGTTCATCGGCCCGCTTTCGCCCGAAAGCTACGAACGCGTGTTCCTGCCGCAGCTGGAACGGATTCTGGCCGGCGGCAGCTGATTTCAGGGTTCTGATTACAAGAACGCCGCCCGCTGCCGGTTAGCAGGGGCGGCGTTGGTGTGTCCGCGGCGGGGAACGCAGGTTCTGCTGCCTCTGTCTCACCGTATAGGGATGGTGTTTTCCAGCGGCTTGCCTGCGGTCAGCCGGTTGATGTTGTCTGCCATGGCCACGCGGCGGCGGTTGACCGTGCCATGGGTCCAGCCGGACATGTGCGGCGTCATCACCACGTTAGCCAGCTCATGGAACGGATAGGCTGAGGGGTGTGGATTGGGCGTGCTGCCGTCCGGATAGACATACCATGTGTCGATGATGGCACCGCCGATTCGCCGTTCCGCGAGGGCGTCATAGAGAGCCTTTTCGTCAATGACCGGGCCACGCCCGACGTTGACGATCACTCCCTCAGGCCGCATCGCGCCAATGACGGACGCATCGACCAGACCTGCCGTCTGTGGTGTGAAGGGCAGGGTGTTGACGATCACATCCGCCGCGCCTGCAAACTCAGCCAAGGCGGACAGGGGATAGTGGCGGCCGAACAGGTCCGTGTCCTGCGGTGTGGACCGGTTGGCGACGATGACCTCCATGCCGAAAGCCTTGGCGCGGGCGGCAATCGTCTTGCCGATGTGGCCGAAGCCGATCAGGCCGATGGTCTGATCGCCGAGCTCGGTGCGCAGCGCATCTGTCCCGCCGGAGCGGTAGGCCCAGTCCCCCTTGCGCAAACGCTGGTCCGCATCGGCCAGCGGCACATGGCGCAGCAGCAGGGCGGCCATGACATATTCCGCGATGGCCGCATCATGACCGAAGCAATTGCACAGGGCCGCGCCTTCCGGCACATGGCCCCGGTCGATGCCGTCATAGCCTGCGCCCGGCAGCTGATAGAGCTTCAGCGATGCCGGAACCGGCATGTCCGCCGTCAGCTGCACGCCGATGATCACATCGGCGGAGGCATAGGCCTGCCGGTCTGCCTCTGCCGCCAGTGAATCCGGCAGCTCGATGATCTCATGCGTTTCAGAGAGCAAATTGGTAAAGCCCGGGACGAAACTGCAGGCATTCTGGCCGTGGAACACGATTTTCATGGGAAGCGTCCATTCTTGGCGGATAGGCAGTGGCAAGGGGCTGGTCAGTTGTTGAAAGCCAGTTGCACTTTCATCGACTGACTGCGGTCGGAGGCCAGTCTGAAGGCGGCATCGGCCTCTCCGGCGGGAAGTGTTGCGGAAATCAGCGGGGACAGATCGACCGCGCCGCTGGAGATGAGCTGCACGGCCCAGGCAAATTCCGCATCAAAGCGGAAGCTGCCCTTGAGGATGACTTCCTTGGCCACAACGAGGTTGAGCGGCAGCGGGATATCGCCGCCAAGACCAACGGCGATCAGTGTGCCGCCCGGACGGACAACATCCAGCGCCGTGGCCAGCGCTTTGGCGCTGCCGGAGCATTCGAACACCACGTCGAACAGGCCCTTGCGTTCCGCAAAAGGGGCAAGAGCCTCCGGTGCTGCGGCAAGGTTCAAGGTCCGGCTGGCGCCAAGACTTGCCGCGATTGCAAGCGGGACACCGGCAAGGTCCGCAGCCGTGATTTCTGCCGCTCCGGCATGCCTTGCGGCGGCAATCACCAGATTGCCGATCGGGCCGCAGCCGGAGACGAGCACGGATTTCCCGAGGAGCGATCCGGCCCCTGCGGCCGCATGCAGGCAGACGGCAAACGGCTCGGCACAGGCGGCAAGGCCGGGGTCGAGCGCTGCCGGAACCTTGAAGACCTGCTCTACCGGCAGCGTCACTTCGTCCCGGAAAAGCCCCTGCACATGCGGAAAGCGCATGGCACTGCCGAAGAAGCGCATGTCGAGGCACTGGTTGCGCTGGTCCCTCAGGCAGAAGTGGCAATGTCCGCAAGGCATGCTGGGATTGACCGCCACCTGATCGCCTGCTGCCACACAGGTTATCCCGCTGCCTGTCTCAACGATGCGACCGGCAACTTCGTGGCCGAGGATCATCGGTTCCTTCAGCCGGACCGTTCCGAACCCGGCATGGTGATAATAATGCAGGTCGGAGCCGCAGATGCCGCCCCGGGTGATCTGCACCCGAACTTCGCCCGGTCCAGGCCTTGCTGCCGCAGGCCGCTCCTCGATGCGAAGGTCATGGGGCTGATGAGCGACGATAGCGCGCATGATGATTTTCCTGGCTCTAGAGGACCGAGATCATGCCGCCATCGACATAGATGATCTGGCCGCTGACGTAGTTGGACGCCGCAGACGCCAGATAGACGGCGGTGCCGGCCAGCTCCTCGGGCTTGCCCCAGCGGCGTGCTGGCGTGCGGCCCTTCACCCAGCCGTCGAATTGGGGGTTGTTGATCAGAGCCTCGTTCATGTCGGTGAGCATGTAGCCTGGGCCGATGGCATTGACCTGAATGCCATGTTCGGCCCATTCCGCTGTCATGGCGCGGGTCAGCATCTTGATGCCGCCCTTGGCCACCGTGTAGGGCGCAACGGTTGCCCGGGCCAGCTCACTGGTCAGTGAGCCGATGTTGATGATCTTGCCGCTCTTGCGCGCGATCATGCGTTTTGCCGCTTCCCGGCCCACCACGAAGGCGCTGGTGAGGTTGGTGTCCATCACCTTCTGCCATTCCGCCGTGGAGAGCTCGACGATCGGCTTGCGCAGCTGGATGCCGGCATTGTTGACGAGAATGTCTATCGCAATCCCGTCGCGGTCGAAGGCCTCGAAAGCAGCGGTGACGGCTGCCTCATCCGTGACATCGAATGCGGCCGTGCGGACAGAGTGCCCGGCGGCCCGCAGCGTTTCGGCGGTGGCCTCAAGACGGCCTGCGTTAACCCCGTTCAGGATCAGCGAAGCCCCGGCCTGCGCAAGACCGGTTGCGATTGCGAGCCCGAGGCCGCGGGAAGAGCCGGTGACGAGGGCTGTACGCCCGGTCAGGTCAAAAAGGGTCATGGCAGGTTCCGTGTTGCAACGCTGGCAGTCAGGCTCAGAGGACCGAGGTGCGGCCGCTCAGATCCGGGCGGTTGAAGAAGGAAGGCAGCAGCTCGACGCCAAGCCCCGGCCCTTCCATCGGATAGACATAGCCGTTTTCGATTTTCGGCACGGCGGTGACGAGCTCGTTGTACCAGCCGCGATAGAAGGCGCGGACGGACTCCTGAATGAGCGTGTTGGGCTGGCTGAAGGACATGTGAATGGCAGCCGCGAAGCCGACAGGGCCGATGCAGTCATGCGGGGCGAAGGGGCGGTGCCAGGTTTCGGCCAGTGCTGCGATCTTGCGGCCTTCCGTCAGGCCGCCCGTCCAGCACAGGTCAACCATGACCACGTGAGTGGCGTTCTGGTCGAGCATGTCCTTGTAGGGCCAGCGAGAGCCGAGGGTTTCGCTGGCGCAGGTCCACACGTCCGTGGATGCGGCGAATTCGCCGAGCGCCTGGGCGGAGTTCATCCGGATCGGGTCTTCGTACCAGGTCGGGGAATAGGGCTCGAGCGCCTTGGCGATCTTCTTGGCGGTGGGCAGGTTCCACAGCGAATGGAACTCGACCATGATCTCCATCTTGTCGCCAACGGCCTTGCGGATCCTCTCGAAGGGCTCGATGGCGGCCTTCATCTGTTCGGCGGTGATGTACTGGCCGCGGGTTTCCTGGGCATGGGGATCGAACGGCCAGATCTTCATGGCCGTGATGCCCTGTTCCAGCAGGTTCTCCGCCAGGGCGTCCGCCCGGGTCATGAAGCCGACGAGATCCTCATAGGGGCCTTCGTCATCGCCAAGGTTCCAGTTGGAGACCGGCTTGATGTTGTTGGTCCGCACATAGCGGTAGCCGGCGCAGGTGTTGTAGACGCGGATCTTGTCCCAGCACTGCCCGCCCAGCATCTGGTGCACCGGCAGGCCGCAGACCTTGCCGAAGATGTCCCACAGGGCAATGTCGATGGCAGAGGCTGCCCGGTACTCGGCGCCGGTCGAGGACTGGGCCATCGGCAGCGACACCATTTCCTTGTGCAGGGCTTCGATGTGCAGCGGGTTTTTGCCGAGCAGGCGGCCGGCCAGGGTGTCGTGAATATGGGCTTCGACGGCACCCGCGCCATAGAAGGTTTCACCCAGGCCCGTGATGCCCGCATCCGTTTCGACATGAACCCACAGGACGTTGGCAAACTCTTCGAGGCGGTAGGTCATGATCGCAGTTATTTTCATCGGAAAGCTCCGCAGCACATCAGCGTGCGAGATTGGGAAGGAGAAGCGAGATCCCGGGGAAGGCCAGCAGCAGGCCCAGCATGAACAGCTGGATCAGGATGAATGGCCACAGAGCCCTGTAGATCACGGGGAGGGTGATGCCGGGGGGAGCGACGCTGCGCAGATAGAAGGCGGCCGGCCCGAAGGGGGGAGACAGGAACGATACCTGCATGGTGACGGAGAAGAGCACGCCGAACCACACCGGATCGTAGCCGAGCGCAGCAACGATTGGCACGAAGATGGGCATGCACAGCAGCAGGATGCCGATCCAGTCCATGAACATGCCGAGCACGATGAAGATCGTCATCATCAGCAGGATGGTGAGAAGCGGAGAGATGTTCAGCCCAAGGATCAGCTCCGTCACGAACCTCTGTCCGCCGGACAGATTGTAGATCGCGACCATGACGGCGGCGCCAAAGGTGACCCAGAGGATGATGCCGCAGGCGCGCAGCGTCTGGGTGAGGGCTTGCGCCAGCATGGGCAGGCTCAGCTCTCCGCGCACCGCAATGATCACCAGCGTCATGCCAACGGCGATGTTTGCCGCCTCGGTGATCGAGGTGATGCCGCCGTAGATGCAGCCGAAAACGGTGAAGATGAGGATGGCGGTGGGCAGGACGCCGCGCAGGAAGACAGGCCAGGAGAACGGAACCTGTCTGGTTTCCGCGGGCTTGGGCGCTGCCGAAGGATCCAGCCAGCAGCGGATGGCGATATAGACGAGATAAAAGGCCGCCAGCAGGAAGCCGGGCAGGAATGACCCAAGGAAGAGCTGGTGAACCGAAACATTCGCGGTCAGTCCGTAGACGATCAGCACAATCGACGGCGGGATCATGGTGCCGAGTGATCCGCCCGCGCAAACGATGCCGATGGCAAGGTTGCGGTCGTATTTGAGGCGCAGCATCTGCGGCAGGGCAACAAGCCCGAGCAGCACGATCTCGCCACCGATGATGCCGCTGATCGCCGCCAGAAGGACGGAAATCACCAGAGTGACATAGCCGATGCCGCCGCGGATCCGGCCGAAAATACTGTTCAGCGCATCATAGAGATCGCGCGCCAGCCGGGACCGTTCCAGCAGCGATGCCATCAGGATGAACATCGGCACGGAGAGGAAACTGTATTCGGTCGCAAGGCCGTAGACGGTCTTGTGCGCAATGGCGAGCACCGGCAGGCCGAACTTGAGATAGGCAACCACCATGGCCAGCGAGCCGGCGGCAAAGGCCAGCGGCACACCCACGGCCATCAGAGCGAAGATGCCAAGGAGCAGGATGATCGAGATTGTCAGAATGGTCATGGCAGCCTCAATCGATCCGGCCGCTGCCGGGCCGGGGGTGCCGGCTGGCGCGCAGGAAGTTGATGATTGCAAGGACAGCCATCAGGGCCGCCGCGACGACGACAAAGGGTTTGACGATGGCCGGAATGGGCGGGTTCCAGGCGGTGCCGAACCGCTCGAAGGTGACGAGGGCCCGCCAGGCCGTCGGTGCGCCGAAATAGGCAAGGCCACCGCAGAAGACCAGAGTTGCGGCCAGGGTTATGACATCGAAGACGCGGCGGACGGGGCGCGGAACAGCGTCATAGATGACCGAGATCCGCAAATGGTCATCCAGCGCCATGACGTAGACGCCCGCCACCAGATAGACGAGCGCGGACAGGAACAGGGCCATTTCATTGACCCAGGCCGTGGGACTGCCGAAGAGATAGCGCGCCGCCACCTCGTAAAGCGTGATGGCAACGATCACGAGCAGGGGAGAGGCCAGCAGCGCCGCCTTCGGGGAGAACTTTGGATCAGGATTTTCGGATGGAGCCGGCATGATATCCTCGTCTGGCTGAAGGCAAAGAGCGGCCGCAAAGGTCTGCCTGAGCCTGTGCAAGGCCTGGGCAGAACCGGATGAGGCGGGCTGGGCGGCAACTGTGAAACCGCCAGCCCGCTTCTTCTGAGGCAGTCAGCGGCGGATCAGTCGAGGATGCCGAGCGACTTCATGTAGGCCACGTGGGAATCATATGCAGCCTGAGCTTCGGGACTGCGGGTTGCCCAGTCTGCCCAGACTTCCTGAGCCACCTTGCGGAAGGCCAGGCGGTCGGCTTCGCTCCAGTCCTGAAGGGTGACCCCGGCGGCGGTGAGTTCGGCAGCGGCCTTCTTGTCATTGATTTCCGACTGGGTGGCCACCTCGATGGCAATCGTGTCGATTGCCGACTGCAGGATCTGCTTCTGCTCGTCCGTCAGGGAGTTCCACTTGTCGAGATTGATCGTCACATGCTCGATCGGCATGGAATGGAAGCCGGGGTAGGTTGCGAACTTGCCGACATCATAGAGGCCGAGCCCCTTGTTGACGGCCAGGGTCGAGGCATCGGCACCGGACACGGTGCCCGAGGTCATGGCGGTGAACACTTCACCGAATGGCATGACCACGGGAGCGGCGCCCAGCTTCTGGAAGATTTCCGATTCCATGCCCGGGGGCGAGCGGAACTTCCAGCCCTTCAGATCTTCAATGCCGGCGAGCGATGTGGTCGAGCCCAGCGACTCCGGCGTGGCGACGAAGGTGCCGATCAGATGCATGTTGAACTGTTCGTAGAGCTCGTTGGCAAGCTCCAGCCCGCCGGCATTCTTGTACCAGCCGAGGATCTGGTAGGGCGTGGAATAGCCGCCCATCACGTCGCCATAAAACTGGAATGCGGGGTTCTTGCCGGTGACATAGCCGGCGCCGGTTGCATCTCCGTCGATAATGCCGGTTGCCGCTGCCTCGAAGGCTTCCGATGCCTTCACCACGGAGGAGTCCGTGAGCATGTTAACCTGCAGTGTGCCGCCGGACATCTTGTTTGCAAGGTCGGCGAAGCGCAGCAGCGCCTGGCCCTGAAGCGATGATGCACTGTGGTGCGTCTGGAATTGCAGTGTCGTGGCGTCTGCGGCCTGGCTGGCTGCTGGCGCTATTACGGTGAGGCCAAGCGCAACTGCTCCGGCAAGACCGGTGCGGAAAATAGTCATTTGATTTCCTCCCATTTCAACAAGACCTCCCTCCCGGAGGCCTGATTGATATGTCGTGAAATATCACAAAATTTCAAATGCTGCAATCTGCAGATCCGGTTCCGGCCAAACTGCATCCCGAGACCGGTTCAAGTGATTGAAAATATTAAGCTATGTCTTCTTCCTGCTGCAGGGCTGCCGCGTCTGGAAAGGCTCTGCCATCTGCGCGCCGCAGTGACCGGCATCCAGCGCCAGAGATGGCCGGGAAGGCGGGGCGAAGGAAAGGGGGTAGTTGTCTTATGCCAAATCCCATGCGGGGTCTGGGCCTTTTCAAGGCGTGGTGCGCCGGTGTCTCAGTGCCTTGATATTACGCAGGTATGAGCGGCTCGATGCTGCAGTCGAGCAGGGTGGGATCAATTTCCTTTTCCATCACGTCAAACATCGAATTGACGAATTCGATGAGCGCGTCAGAGGCGGCCACCGCCTGTTCGACATGGCGGTTTGCCACGGCATTGAGCACCGCAAGATGGTGGTCAACCGTTCCATCGAGACTAAGGCTGCCTGAGGTGTGATTGTGATGAATCCAGCCGATCCGCCGGAAGATCGTATGCAGGGGCCTCAAGGTGTGGACGAGAAAAGGCTCGTTGCCGGCGGCCAGAATGAGCGTGTCGATGCGCCGGTCGAATGTGTTGAAGTCGTCGATCGAAATCGTCGCACGGCGCTCCCGGATGACCTTGGCCAGATGCAGCATCTGGTTTCGCTGTGCCGGGGAGGCATTCTCTGCCGCAAGCTTGATGACGAACCGCTCCAGATCCCGCCGCAGCCGGAGAAGCACCCGCTCGCGGGCCAGATCAATGGGCGCAATCTGAAGACCATGGCGCGGGCGGATATGGATCAGCGTATCTTCGGCCAGGCGGCCTACAGCCTGATGCACGGGTGTCCGGCTGATGCCCGTCAGGGTCTGCAGGTCCTGGATCGACAGGAACCGGCCGGGGCTCAGTTCGCATCTGACGATCAGGTCTTCCAGCCGCTCATAGGCCAGTTCAAACAGATTGACCGAATTGCGCCGCTTCGCCTGATCGGGCTCCACGTCACCGGTCTGTCCGGAGCCTTTGGGTGCACGCGCCATCTTCCGACGTTTCCTCTTTCGGCAGCGGTGCACGCTGTCCGCGCATGTTCTGCTCTTCATGAAATGTCGTGATATTTTATAGCTGCGTGCCATCATCTGTCAAAATGGCATTGTTTCCTGCCGGTCAAAGCCAATTGGCATCATTTTCCGGCTGAGGACACGTTCCGCAGTTGCTCTGTCTCACCGCGACGTGACTCGCGCGGCGGCGCAGAATATGTATTTTGGACGAGAGCAAGATCCGGAAGACAAGAGTGAGTTCCCCGGCCATGGGCCCTGTGCGAATGCTGATTTCACGGCTGGCGGCTGCGGTTTGCCTTGCCGTCATGGCTCTGCCGGTGGCAGCGGCTGCCAGGGATGGCAAGGCGCCGCCGGTCGTGGTGGAGCTCTTTACCAGTCAGGGCTGCTCATCCTGTCCGCCAGCCGACAAGCTGCTGCAGAATCTTTCCAAAGACGCCGGCGTCCTCGCGCTTTCCCTGCCGGTCGACTACTGGGATTACCTGGGCTGGAAGGACACGCTTGCCACTCCGGAAAACTCCGAGCGCCAGCGGCTGTACTCGGCCCGCCGCGGCGACAGATCGGTCTATACACCGCAGATCATCATCAATGGTGGCGAGCATGTGGTGGGGGGCGACGAGCCGGCGGTGAAGGCCGCCCTTGGCCGTGCCACGAAGATGACGGCCTCGGTGACGCTTCATTCCACGCCGGACATGCTGGAAGTCACCATCGACGGAGCATTGCCCGAAGGGGCGAAGATGGCGACCGTCTACCTGCTCCATGTCATGCCTTCCAAGACAGTGGAGGTCGGCCGCGGTGAGAATGAGGGGCGGCAGGTCACCTATGTCAATGTGGTGAAGCGGCTGGAAGCGGTGGGCATGTGGTCCGGCGGACAGCTGGAGCTGAACCTGCCGCAGCATCCGATGAAAAAGGGCGGAAAGCGCTGCGCGGTCATTGTCCAGCTGGAGGATGACAGCGGGCCGGGGCGCATCATCGGCGCCGCCTCCAACCTGTGGGATACGGGAATCTAGCGCTTCTCCTCGCGCACCGCCCTTGCGTTCAGCCTGAAACATGCCTAAGGCCTTGCCCGAACGGGACGGCGCGCCAGCAAGGCCGCCTCCTGACCGGGCGTGCGGAGTGCCGCGCCCTCAATCCGTGAGGTAGCCATGAGCCTGCGTCTGCGCGTTGCCTTCGGCAGCGTCATCGTTGGGGCCGCCGTTCTGGGGCTGAAGTATCTGGCCTTTGTGCTGACCGGGTCCGTGGCGCTCTATTCGGATGCGCTGGAATCCATCGTCAATGTGGCCTCCTCCTTCGCCACCCTTCTGGCCGTCTGGTATGCGTCCAAGCCGGCCGATTCCAATCACCCCTATGGCCATGACAAGGCGGAGTATTTCGCTGCGGTTCTTGTGGGCGTGATGATCGTGCTGGCGGCGCTGTCGATCTTCAATGCGGCCTGGGAAGGCTATCACGCGACAGAAATGCCCGATTACACGGTGAAGGGCCTGGCCGTGAACGGTCTTGCCAGCGTGCTCAACTGCGGCTGGGCCGTGCTGCTGATCCGTTTTGGCCGCAAGAACGGCTCCCCGGCGCTTGAGGCTGATGGCCAGCATCTGATGACGGATGTGGTGACATCCGTGGGCGTTCTCGTAGGCGTGATTCTCGTGTTTCTGACCGGCTGGCGGCAGCTGGATTCGCTGCTGGCGGGGCTTGTCGGTCTCAACGTGCTGTGGTCCGGCTGGACCCTGATGAAAGCCTCCGTCAGCGGCCTGATGGATGAAGCGGCCTCCACCGATGTGCAGGACATGCTGCGCGGGCTGATCTCCGAACACGGGGAAGGGGCCATCGAGGCCCATGACCTGCGCACCCGGCTGGCGGGGCGGCTGACCTTCGTGGATTTCCATCTGGTGGTGCCGGGGGAAATGAGCGTCGATGCCGCCCATGACATCTGTGACCGGATCGAACAGGCCATCGGCAAGTCGCTGCCCGGCGCCAGGGTGACGATCCATGTGGAGCCCGAGCACAAGGCCAAGCACTCGGGCATCGTGGTTCTCTGAAGGTTAGCGGGTGAGGCGCAGGGCGCATTCGACGGCATCTTCCAGCCGGTCGTTGCCCCAGTAAAGCTCTCCGTCTTCCGTCACAAAGCTGGGTGCTCCGAAAACTCCGGCAGCTTCCGCTTCTGCGACCGCTGCACGCAGGCCGATCTTCACTTCGATGCTTTCCGCTTTGGCAAGCAGCGCCTTGGCATCCAGCCCCAGCTCCAGCAGGATACCGGCCAGAAGCCCGGTGTCGCTTATGTCGCGCCCCTCGCCAAATTCCGCCATGTAAACAGCGCGCACGAAGCTGCCGATCCAGGGTTCCAGCCGTCCGGCATGGGCAATGCGCGCCGCCATCAGGCCGTTCTGCGGAAAGGGATCGGGCACGGTCAGCGGCAGGCCCATGTCCTCGCACAGGCGCTCCATCTCGCGCCACATGTAGCGGCCCTTGGCCGGAAACAGGTTGAAGGGCGAGGTGTCCCAGCCCTGCCGGGCGAAGATGGGGCCGAGCAGAAATGGCCGCCAGACCAGATCGATGCCCCGGTCCTTGGCGACGGTCTCGATGCGCATGGCGGTGAGGTAGCTGTAGGTGGAGGCAAATTCGAACCAGAAATCGAGCCTCGGCCGTTGCTGCATGGAAAATTCCTCTTATATCAAGGCGTTGAGATGCTGACGTATCACGCCTTGAAATTGCTCAGGCGCCGCACAGGCTTGACCAACTCTTGATGAGGCAAGCTCATCGAGAGTTGGTATGACATCTGGTCCGTTCACAGCGCCCGCCGTTACGCAGATATTGGCCGAGCTTGAGAAAATAGGCTAGAGAGCCCGAATGACTGATCACGCAGCTCCTTCCGCCCTCTCCCGTTCCCGCACTCTGATCTGCACCAGTGTGCGCTGGTGCCGCGCTCATCCGTTCGGAGCAGCCTTCACGTTCATTGGTGTGGTGTCGCTGGTGTTTCTGGCCGTGCCGGGGCTCGATCTTCTGGCCAGCGGCCTGTTCTACACGCCCGGCGAAGGCTTTATGGCGGCGTCCTCGCCCTTCCTGCAGAAGCTGCGCTATCTCGGCCCCTATCTGGTGCAGACGGTGGCCGTCATCTGCGGGTTTGTGCTGCTTCTCAAGCTGCTGCTGCCGGAGCTGCCGCCGCTGGTGCCGCTGCGCAAGCCGGTGTTCCTGCTCTCCACGCTGGTGCTGGGCCCGGGCATCCTGGTCAACACCATCCTGAAGAACAACTGGGGCCGTCCGCGCCCGGTGATGGTGGAGCAGTTCGGCGGAGATCTGCCCTTCATGCCGGTGTGGCTCAAGACGGACTGGTGCAGCACCAACTGTTCCTTTGTCTCGGGCGAGGGCTCGGCCAGCATGTGGCTGATGGCACTGGCCTTCGTGGTGCCGAAAAGCTGGCGCCCGGCGGTGGTTTTGACCATTCTGCCGCTGATGCTGGCGTTGTCGGTGAACCGGGTGGCCTTCGGCGGTCACTTTCTCTCCGACACGCTGCTGGCCTGGGGACTGACCTTCCTGGTGCTCCTGTCGGTCTACTGGCTGCTCTATGTGAAGACGCCGCGCTGGGCGGGCGACGCACAGCTTGATGCCGGACTGTCTGCGGCGGGCTTGCGCCTGCGCCGCGCCGTGCCGCCGCTTCTGGCTGCAATCGGCCGGGCGCTGCGGGCTTTTGTGGCGAAGTTCCGCTGACGCGCGTCAGCGCCTGCGCCCAAGCCCCAGTTCTGCCGCAAGATCCTCCGCGCCTCTCATCACCATGCGGAAGACGGTCTCGAATCCGGCCTGACCGCCGTAATAGGGATCGGGCACATCCATTCCCTCTGCTTCCAGAAACAGCCGGAGGCGGGCTGGGGCCTCTGCCGGGCTCAGCTTGCGCAGATTGGTGAGATTGCTGCTGTCCATGGCCAGGATGTGCTCGAAGCGGCTGAAATCGGCCTTCACCACCTGCCTTGCGCGCTGGGCGGAAATGTCGATGCCGTTGCGGGCCGCCACGGCGATGGAGCGCGGGTCCGGCGCCTCGCCCTGATGCCAGCCGCCGGTTCCGGCCGAATCGATCAGCACCCGGCTGCCCGCACCCAAGTCTTCCACCGCCTTGCGGAACGCGCCTTCTGCCAGCGGTGAGCGGCAGATGTTGCCAAGGCAGACGAAGAGGACAGAGGTCATGGCTGGGCTCCTGTGTGATCCAGATTCTGATGAGCCTGACAGACCGGGATCCGGTCAAGCCCGTGCGGCGTCTGAGCCTTGGTATGATGCAATGCTGGCCAGAGTTGCTGTCCGGCCTATATTCGGTTGGACGCGGGAGAAAATGCCCGTGACGCGGCGGATTTCAAGACGGGAGATGCAGATGGCGGCACGTCTGACGGACGACGAGCGCGGGAAAGCGCTGGACCAGCTCACCGGGTGGCGGCTGGTGGAGGGGCGCGACGCCATCACCCGCCGCTTTGTCTTTGCCGGTTTCGTCGAGGCTTTCGGCTTCATGGCGCAGGTGGCGCTGGTGGCGGAGCGGATGAACCATCACCCGGAATGGTCGAACGTCTACCGCACGGTGGAGGTGACGCTGTCCACCCACGATGCAGGCGGGCTGACGGCTCTCGACATTGCGCTGGCCACGGAAATGGACCGTATCGCCGCGCGGATGACCTGATCAGCCGGCGTTTTTCTGTGCGCCCCGGCGGATGGTGAAGCGCAGGGCGTCATCATGCTTTTCCTGGGCCAGCAGCGAGTGCCCATCCTCGTTGCACATATGCGGAATATCGATCACCGACATCGGGTCGCTTGCCTCGACCACAAGCACTGCACCGGGCTTCAGACCCGCCAGCACCTTGCGGCTGCGCAGCACCGGCAGCGGGCACTTGAGGCCCTTCAGGTCGAGATGCTGTTCCGGTTCCGATGTGTCTGGTGCCGTCATGATGCCCTGCGCGGTTTTTTGTCCGGCTTCAGCTCTTGTCCCGCCGTGAACACTGCGTCAAGCCGCAAAGGCTTGAAACACCGCCGAAATGGCCGACATTGGAAGAGACCTGAAAGATTGCAAACAAGAAGGAAACCACCCGTGACCGGCGCCCCCACTCCCACCCAAGCCTCCGCCGCTGATCCCGTTACCATTCTTGACTTCTGGTGGGAGGCCGGCAGCGAGGCCTGGTTCACCCGCAGTGATGCTTTTGACGCGGAGATACGCAGCCATTTCGTGCCGCTGATGGATGATGCGGCCTCGGGCGCACTGGATCACTGGCAGGAAACACCGCATGGCACGCTGGCCCTGCTGCTGCTGCTCGACCAGTTCCCCCGCAATGTCTACCGGCAGGACAAGCGCGCCTTCGCAACGGACGCAAAAGCCCGGATCATCGCCACGGCCGCACTGGCCAGGGGCTTCGACAAAGCCTTTCCCAAGGATGCCCGGGCCTTCTTCTACCTGCCGTTCGAACATGCGGAAGATATGGCCGAGCAGGAGAAATCTGTCGATCTGTTCCGCCGCCTCGGGGACAAGGAGTTCTATCTCTATGCCCTCGTCCATCTCGACGTGATCCGCCGCTTTGGCCGCTTCCCGCACCGCAACCATGTGCTCGAGCGCGAGACGACAGCGGAAGAGGCGGCCTATCTGGCCGATGGCGGCTTCTCGGCCTGAGATCAGGGCCCGCCTTTCTGCTTCCATCCAGGAGTTCTCTCCTCAAACAGGACGCCACCGCTGCCTTAAAAAGCAGCGGTGGCGTTTCTGTTTTTCAGTTTTGCTTACGTTGTGTGCAAATTTTGAGATTTGAATAGAAAATAGGCATCTCTGCTGCTCCGCATTTGCCTCCTGAACGGTCAACTGCCCGTCTCCCCCGCGTCCCCTTCCATGAATCTGGCGGAAATCGGGCATTTTCCTGCCCCCGGCCAAAGTTGGCACGGTCCTTGTTTAAGAGAAGGGGAAAGCCGGCCCGGTCCGCCCTCAGCGCAGGTTCCACCTGAAGCGCAGAGGATGCGGACCAGGTGGCCAGACCGGTCCAGCCCCGGACCGGTGACAAGCAGGGGAAACGGGTAACGAGCATGAAAATTGTGATGGCCATCATCAAGCCGTTCAAGCTCGACGAGGTGCGTGACGCCCTCACGAGCATCGGCATCCAGGGACTCACCGTCACCGAGGTCAAGGGCTACGGCCGCCAGAAGGGCCACACCGAGATCTACCGCGGCACCGAATATGCGGTGAGCTTCCTGCCGAAGCTCAAGATCGAAGTCGCTGTTTCCAGCGAGTCCGTCGACAAGGTCGTGGAAGTCATCTCCGGCGCCGCCAAGACCGGCCAGATCGGCGACGGCAAGATCTTCGTCTATTCGATCGATCAGGTGGTTCGCATCCGCACCGGCGAAACCGACACAGAAGCGCTTTGAGGGGTGAGTAACATGAAGAAGTCTTTCGCTTATGCCGCAATCGGCATGGCGGTCCTCGGTCTGATGGCCGATCCGGGCCTTGCCCAGACCGCTGCACCGGCTGCAGAAGCTGCCACTGAAACCGCCGCTGCTGCCGCCGAGGCGCCGGCTTATGCCCTGGCCGCCGACACGGCCTATATCTTCAACACGCTGCTGTTCCTTCTGGGCGGCTTCCTCGTCATGTGGATGGCGGCCGGCTTTGCCATGCTGGAAGCGGGCCTCGTGCGGTCCAAGAACGTGTCGATGCAGTGCCTGAAGAACATTGCGCTCTATTCCATCGCCGGCATCCTGTTCTGGCTCACCGGCTACAACCTCATGTACACCGGCGTCGACGGCGGTTTCATGGGTTCCTTCGGCCCCTATTCCTTCGATCCGGTCGGCGGCAATGCGCTGGACACCGGTTATTCGACGGCCTCCGACTGGTTCTTCCAGATGGTCTTCGTCGCCACCGCTGCCTCGATCGTCTCCGGCACCCTGGCCGAACGCATCAAGCTGTGGCCCTTCCTGCTGTTCACGGTCGTCCTGACCGGCCTGATCTATCCGATTGCCGGATCCTGGCAGTGGGGCGGCGGCTGGCTGTCGGTGATGGGCTTCTCCGACTTCGCCGGTTCCACGCTGGTGCATTCCGTCGGCGGCTGGGCGGCTCTCGCCGGTGCCATCGTCCTCGGCGCACGCAAGGGCAAGTACACCTCCAGCGGCCAGGTCATCCCAATGCCGGGCTCGTCCATTCCGCTGGCCACCCTCGGCACCTTCATCCTGTGGCTCGGCTGGTTCGGCTTCAACGGTGCTTCGCAGCTCGCCATGGGCACCATCGGTGACGTGACCGACATCTCCCGCATCTTCGCCAACACCAACATGGCTGCTGCCGGTGGTGTGGTCGCCGCCATGGCCCTGACCCAGATCCTCTACAAGAAGGTCGACGTCACCATGGCCCTCAACGGTGCGCTGGCCGGTCTCGTGTCCATCACCGCCGAGCCGCTGAACCCGACTGTTGCACAGGCGATCTTCATCGGTGCCGTTGGCGGGGCGCTGGTCGTCTTCGTGGTGCCGCTGCTCGACAAGCTGAAGATCGACGACGTTGTCGGCGCCATCCCGGTCCACCTCGTCTGCGGCATCTGGGGCACTCTCGTTGTGCCGCTGTCCAATGGCGAGACCTCCTATGTGACGCAGCTGATCGGCGTTGCCGCCTACGGTGCCTTCGCCTTCGTTGCCTCGCTGGTCCTGTGGGTGATCCTCAAGGCCACCGTCGGCATCCGCGTCAGCCCCGAGGAAGAGGCTCTTGGCCTCGACAAGGTGGAAATCGGCGTCGAAGCCTATCCGGAATTCGGTCAGGGCTCCCAGCGCCTCTGATCCGGACCAGCTCTCCCAGGAGCAGGCCATATGGCCAAACCTCAAGCCCGGGGCACGTGCCCCGGGCTTTTTTGTGAGCATTCCTCATCCTCCGGCATGCAATCCTCTCTTCTGCGGATTTGCGCTGGCGCCGCCGCCGCATTAAAAAGCCCGTCACTGGGTGGTGAGTGAATAAGCAGTTTTGACGGGCAGAGGAGCCAGGATCATGGCAAGCAAAGACTATGCATTGGTGCAGATCGCCTTTTATGCGGCGCTGATTGCGGTGCTGGGGCAGTTTCCGCCCTTCGCCATTCCGTTCCTGGCAGGTGTGCCCATCACCGCGCAGACCCTTGGCGTGATGCTGGCCGGCGTGATGCTGGGCTCCGTGCGCGGCGGCCTGTCCATGCTGCTCTTCCTCTTCGTCGTGGCGCTGGGCGCACCGCTTTTGGCTGGCGGGCGCGGCGGGCTTGCCGTCTTTGCCGGACCTTCCGCAGGCTTCCTCATCGGCTGGCCCATCGGCGCTTTCGTGGCCGGCTTCATCATGGAGCGCAGCCGCAATCTGCCGGTGCTTGCCGCCGCTGCCCTCTCGGCAGCTGTGGGCGGCGTTGGCGTTGTCTATCTCTTCGGTATCCCGGGCCTGATGATCCTGGCCGATCTGCCCTTCGCCAAGGCCTTGGCCGGCACCGCCATCTATCTGCCGGGTGACCTCATCAAGGTCGCGATCACCGCCGTGGTGGCGCAGACGGTTGCCCGCGGCCTGCCGCGCGCTCTGTTGAGCCGGCCATGAGTTTCACCGGGGCGGCGCTGGCGCATCACGCGGCCACCCGCCCCGGCCAGACCGCGCTTGTCTGCGGCGGGGCAAGTCTCACTTTCGCCGCGCTGCAAGCCCGGGTCGAAGCGCTGGCCCTTCAGCTGCACCGGCGCCTGCCTGCTGCATCCTCCCGTCAGCCGCGCATTGGTATCTTTCTGGAAGATCCCTTGCAGGCCCTGCTGGCCTTCTTCGCTGCAGGCCGCGCCGGGGGCATTGCCCTCATGCTCGACACCACATGGCCCGGTGCCCTGTGCGATCAGATCCTTGCCGCCTCTGCGCCTGATCTTGTCACTGATGCTGCCGCTTTTCCGGCGCTGACGGCAGGGGCGGAGGAAGCCGCTTCATCCTTGCTGCCCTTTCCCGCGCCGGAAGATCTTTTCTACGCCGGCTTCACCTCCGGCTCGACGGGTGTGCCCAAGGGCTTTGCCCGCACCCACCGCTCCTGGACAGAAAGTTTCCGCCTGAGCGCTGCTGCCTTCGGCACCTCACCTCAAGACAAGGTGCTGGTCTGCGGCGGGCTGGTGCATTCGCTGCATCTCTATGCGGCGGTCGAAGGGCTGTGCGCCGGAGCGGGCGTTGAGGTCATGCCGCGCTTCCAGCCGAGGGTCGTGGCCCGCCGCCTGGCGCAAGGCGGCACCACCATACTCTATGCGACGCCGACCCAGCTGCAGCTGATCTTGCGCGAAGTGGAGGCCGCGCCGTCCTTGCGGCTTGTCCTGTCGAGCGGCGCCAAGCTGCAGCCGGAGGACCGGCAGATGCTGACCCGCCGTCTGCCCGGCGTGCGGACTTGTGAGTTCTACGGCGCCTCCGAAATGAGCTTCATCTCCCTGCAGGAGGGCACGGCGCCGGAAGCGTCCGTCGGGCGCCTCTTTCCCGGAGTGGAGGTCGAGATCCGCGATGGGCAGGGCCGCGTCCTGCCACAAGGAGAGACCGGGCATCTGTGGGTGCGCAGCCCGCTGCTGTTCGACCGCTATATCTGCGGCGGCGGGGAAGAAGTGCGCTGGCAGAACGGCTGGCTGACCATCGGCGACCGGGGCTGGCTTGATGAGACGGGCTTTCTCTATCTCGCCGGCCGCGACAAGCGGATGATCAACAGCTCCGGCCTCAATATCTTTCCCGAAGAGGTGGAGAAGGTGCTGCGCGCCGTGCCCGGCGTGACGGCTGCCGCAGTCTTCGGCGCGCCGGACCGCCTGCGCGGGCAAAGACTGGTGGCCGCCATCTGGCCGGAACCGGAGGCCGCTGACCGCCTGAAGGACGGCAGCCTGCTGCGGCGCGCCGTGCTGACGGCCCTCGGCCGTGCCCGTTGTCCGCGTGCCTTTCTCCTGTTCGAGGCCTTCCCCCTGACGCCGGGCGGCAAGACGGATCTTCCGGCGCTGGAACGGGCTGTCGACGCCCGGCTGCAGACGAGGTGAGGCCATGACCGGCACAACGGCGCATGACCCCGTGATTGTGGCTGCCCGGCGCTCGCCCGTGGCCCCGCGCGGCGGCGCCCTTGCGCGGCTGGACCTGGCGCAACTGGGCGCGCCCGTGCTGCAGGCAGCCCTCGTGGATGCCGGGCTGCCCGTGGAGGCGGTGGATGAGGTGATCCTTGGCAATGCGCTCGGCGCGGGCGGCAATCCTGCCCGGCTGGTGGCCCTGGCCGCGGGGCTGCCGCACACCGTCAGCGCCATGACCGTCGACCGGCAATGCTGCTCCGGCCTTGATGCGGTGATCCTCGCGGCCCGCGCCATCCGGGCCGGGGAGGCGGATGTGGTCATTGCGGGCGGCGTTGAAAGTTTCTCCCGCGCGCCGGTCCGCATGCACCGCCCGCTGCAGAAGGGCGCCGTGCCTGTTGCCTATGACCGCCCGGCCTTTGCGCCACCGCCGTTTCCGGATCCGGACCCGGCAGAGGCCGCAGCCAGGCTGGCGCTGCATATGCAAATCAGCCGTGAGGCACAGGAAGCCTATGCCCGTGCCAGCCATGCGGCCGCCTTGCGGGCTCAGGCGGCCGGAGACCTTGCAACAGAGACCGTTCCGCTGGCTGGGCTTGCCGCCGATGCCTTCACACGTCCGCTTGATGCAAGGCTGCAGTCCCGGCTTCCCGTGCTTGCGGGTGGGAACACCTATGGGCTGACAGCATCGACCATCGCCGTGGAAGCCGATGCAGCTGCGATCCTTGTGATCATGCGCCGCAAGGAAGCTGAGCACCGGGGTTTGATGCCTCTGGCCGCAGTGGGGCAGGGCGTTATGACCGGCGGCGATCCGGCCAATCCGGCTGCGGGGGCGCATGAGGCGGCGCTGGAGCTCTTCCGCCGCACCGGCATGGGCCTTGAAGACATCTCTGTTGTGGAGCTGATGGAGGCCTTCGCCGTTCAGGCGATGGCGGGCCGCAGGGCGCTCGGCCTTGGCCTTGATGATCTGCGCGTCAATCAGGGCGGCGGGGCGCTCGCACGTGGCCATCCCATTGGCGCATCCGGCGCCATCCTGGCGGTCCGGCTCGCCCATATCCTCGCCAGGGGGCCGCGCAAGGGCATCGGATTGGCTGCGATTGCCGCCGCCGGAGGGCTCGGAACGGCGTTGTTTCTGCAGTCCACACGGGGCTGAGTGCGCCTGCGAAGAATTTTTCGCGGCGCGGCAAGTGCCTGTTGATAAACATTTTTCCCGTTTCACGGCTGATTTCTGCGGCTTTTGCGGGCCTGTAAGCCAGCTTATCCACACGGGAGCCGCAAAAATAATCAGCGGCTGCAAAAAAATCGGACAGAAGGTTGTTGACGGGGGCAGGGGAGCTGCGTATAAGCCTGTTCATCGACGGCGGCAACGTCGCTGGCGGCGGGGACGCTGTTCCCGAGACTTCCCGACAGGGTGGCTTTGGTGGCCGGATGAGAGTTCGGCAGCGGGTTTCTGTTGGGTGATGAACGCTTATGTGTTCAGTTCTTTGACAATTAGATATTTGAAGGAAGGGAAACGCGGCCGGCGTTGACTTTGCGCTTCGGCGGATCTGGCGACGGATTTGCTAAGAAGCAAGGGTTACGGACAGGTACGTTTCTTTTTCGGAAAAGAAGCAAGGAAGACACATTTTGGTCGTGAGATTGAAATGGTCTCTGTCGAGTTTCTGGCGCTGAGAAGTGTCAGGGAACTTTGAGTGCTTTATGCAGCGATTGAGAATTGGTGCCTGTGATTGAACTTTTGTTTAACCTGAGAGTTTGATCCTGGCTCAGAAC
>NZ_FYAN01000006.1:0-887 GCF_900185665.1 Pannonibacter sp. I15F10I1 | reverse complement strand
CATGATCCTGGACAGGAGGAAGAAGCGGACATGACTGGTCTGGGTGCCATCTGCATGAAGGCGGAAGGTCTCGACGGAGCCGACGGCCTGCAGCCCGGGGAAGCCGATATCCGTGGCGGCCACAACGCTGGCCCGGCGCGTCTCGGTCCGGTCATGGGCGGCTTTCGGGGCGAGCAGGATGCTGTCGATCCGGTCCCCGTCTTCGATAAGGGCTTTGGCCTGCTTCAGGAGGCTGGGCTGGTTGTCCTTGAGGGCCAGAACATAGTCACCGCCGGTGGCCAGAATGGCCCGTGCCGTGTCAGCCCTGCAGTGGAGGGCATCGGCGGTGACGGTGGCACCGTCGAGCGTCAGCAGCGCGAGCGCGTCGAGAACGCCTTGCACTTCATTGCGGTTTGGCGCGGTCTTCTGGCCGATGACCAGGCCGGCACCGGCGGCCCAGACGTTGACGAGGTGCAGCGGCGTTGCCTTGGCCCCGCGGCGGTAGGCGCCGCGCACGGCCTTGCCATCAATCGCCACCACCCCTTCGATCCCTTTGGCAAAGCTGGCCGTGAGACGTCGGAAGGCCGCCTCGAAGGCCTCGGTGTCAAGGTGGCGGAAGACAGTGGAGAAGGTGTCGTGGCTGGGAATGCCATGGGGCAGCGGCACGATCGACTTCAGCCATCTGCGCTTCGAATGGCCGAAGTCCTCCATGTCGGTACAGCTTTCGGCCCCGCAGATGATCGCCGCGATGGCGATGAACAGGATCGACGTCAACGGATGGCGCACGTTGCTGCTGCGCGGATCAGGCAAAGCTTCAAAACAAGCGGCAAATCTACTCATCGCAACCTCCCGGGACGGAGAACTCATGAATCGATTTGCCTCAGTAAAACAACCCCTTATTCGACATA
>NZ_FYAN01000007.1:0-321767 GCF_900185665.1 Pannonibacter sp. I15F10I1 | reverse complement strand
CGTTGTGGCCGCCACGGATATCGGCTTCCCCGGGCTGCAGGCCGTCGGCTCCGTCGAGACCTTCCGCCTTCATGCAGATGGCACCCAGACCAGTCATGTCCGCTTCTTCCTCCTGTCCAGGATCATGTCACCAAACGCCCTCATCGAAACCGTCAGAACCCATTGGCACATCGAAAACAAACTGCACTGGGTCCTCGACGTCCACTTCTGCGAGGACGCCGCCAGAAACCGCAAGGACAACGGCCCGCAGAACATCGCCCTCCTGCGAAAGATCGCCCTCAACGTCATCCGCTCCCATCCTGACAAGGCCTCAATCAGGCGGAAAATCAAAAAAGCTGGATGGGACGAGGACTTCCTCACATCGCTCATCAGCCATATGCGATAGCCCTGCCTCAAGGGGGAGGGGGTAGAAAAGCTGTGCCGTGGAAGCCAGACTGCCACCTTGTGCCAAGACGGGGGCAGGCCTCCCCTCCCCCGCTCAGCGCACCGGCCCGAGGATCTCGAACCGGCTTGTGGCCGTCACGCCGTAGCGGCTGGTGACATACATGTCCTCCACCGTGGCGGGCGGATGGGCATAGGAGCCTGGGGTCACTGCCCGCGCCAGATAGGCGAAGGTCAGCACCGGATCGCCGAAGCGGCGCTGGTCGACGGAGACCACGAAGCGGTCCTGACGGAACTCCACATGGTCGGGCATGTCGATGGTGTTGAGCCAGGACAGCGCGCCCAGATCGCCGGAGCGGACAAGGCGCGGATTGTCGATGACAAGGCCGCCGGGCAGGCGGTCCACCACGATCAGCCGGCCGTTGTTTTCCGTCAGCGGCTCCACTTCGATCACCACCACCAGGCGGCTGTTGTAGGGCACCGCGGCGGGGGCAACCTCAGTCCCGTCCAGATCATAGATCTTGCGGGAGATGGCAAAGCCCTCTCCGCCTTCCGGCAGCGGCTCGGTTGTCTGGCCGGTCACGGTCAGCATGACGCGCTGCGGCTTGCCGCTCGTGTTCACGAAGGTGACAGCATCATCCGAGACATCCTCGCCGGAGAAACGCCAGCCCAGACGGTCCGTCTGCTCCTGACCGTCCACGGTGAAGGTGGCCTTGCGGGCCTCTTCATTCGCCTGACGGGCAGCCATCAGCATCCAGGCCATTTCCTGGGTGGAGTTATAGGCGGTCACGTCCTGCTTGGCGGCGATGAAGTCCGCCACCGGGCCGCTCGCCTTGCTCTGCCCGGCTTCCGACATATAGGTCAGAATGCCCGCAGCATCGCGCACCGGCGAGCCATAGTCCGCGCGGAAGATGCCGGCCCGCTCCAGCGGCAGGGCATCGGCAGCCTTTTCAAAGCCGCGGGCCGAGCGCTGCTGTTCACCGTAAAGGGCGAGAGCAGCGGAGACCTGTGCCTTGGCAAGCGGGGTCGAGAAATCCTCGAACTTCACATCCATATAGTAGCGCAGGTCGCCGATGGAGGCCCGGCCCGTCCGTGACAGGACATAAAGCGCATAGGCAATGCCCTCCCCGCCCGACGAGAAGTCATTGGCGTAGGAGACACGGTTCTGCAGGCTGTCGAGCGCCGCGGTATAGGCCACATCCGGCACGTCATAGCCCTTTTCACGGGCACGCACGAGGAAGTCCGTCACATAGGCGTCGAGCCAAGTGTCGCTTTCGCCATAGCTGTTCCACATGCCGAAGGAACCGGAATAGTTCTGATTCGCCAGCACGCGGGCGATGGCGTTGACGACCCGCTCACGCAGTTCCGGATCCGTGCCGAGCCCGGCATCTGCCGCCACTTCGTTCAGATACAGCAGCGGCAGGGCGCGGCTCGTCGTCTGCTCGGTGCAGCCATAGGGATAGCGGTCCAGCGCATCCAGAAGGCCGGGCACGTCAATATCCGCCTTGCCGCCGATGGCAAGGCTGACGGATGCCGTGTCCGCATGGAAGCCATCGAGGGTGGAGCTGTCCAGCACCAGTTCCTCGCCTGCCCCCAGTTCGAACGTCTCTGTCTGGGTGGAATAGGGCTGGGTATCGCGCACGCCAAGCTTCAGGGATTTGGACGCCGTGGTGCCTTCCGGCCCGGACATGGCCAGATCAATGGCCGCATCACCCACCGCCTCCATGGCCTTCACCGGCAGGCGCAGTTCCAGCTTGCCGCCCTTGGCGAGGTCCAGCGTGCGGGTGGTCTGGCCGTCTTCCAGCTCCACCGGCCCATCGATGCTGGTCACCAGCTCATAGGAACCGGCGGGACCATCCACATTGTCGATCTCGATCAGGATGCGCGAGGTATCGCCCGGCGCCATGAAGGCCGGCAGGCTGGTGCTCATCACCACCGGATCGCGCACCTGCACGTCGCGGCTGGCTTCGCCCACGCCGCTGGCGGACCAGGCAACGGCCATCAGCTTCAGGGTTCCGTTGAAGTCCGGCACGTTGAAGGTAACAGCCGCCGTGCCGTCATCGCTGACTTCAACGATGCCGGAGAACAGGGCCACCGGCTCCTCGTCGGGCGGCGGGGCCTTGAGGCCGGAGCCGCCGTCACCGCCGGAGCGCACCGTGCCGCGTGTGCCGGCCGTGCGGTCAATCAGCTGGCCGTAAAGGTCACGGATCTCGATGCCGAGGCGGCGCTGGCCGAAGTACCAGGAACTGGGCTCCGGTGCCTTGTAGCCCGTGAGATTGAGGATGCCCACATCCACGGCAGCCAGCGTCACATAGGCCTTGTCGCCCGCAGGCAGGTTGGCAAGCTTCAGGGTTGCGGTCAGCTCCTGACGCGGGCGCATGGTGTCCGGCGCGGTGATCTCCACCGCCAGCTTGCGCTCGCCCGGCTCCACCTTGCCCCAGGCAAGGCCGATGCTGCGGGCGGGCATGCGCTTGGCGTCGATGTCCATCGGCCGCAGCAGGGTCGCCATCACATAGGCCCCTGCCCCCCAGTCATCAGTCACCATCAGGCTGACTTCGGTTTCCGAACCATCCACCTCGACGGTTTTGGTTTCCAGCAGGCCATCGCCAAAGACGTTGATCACGGCAACGCCTTCCGTCTTCGGCTTCAGGCGCAGGATGGCCGTTTCACCGGGGCGGTAGGCGGACTTGTCGAGGCCCACTTCCAGCCGGTCCGGCGTATCGGAAGAGCCGCCGGCCGAGTACCAGCCGGCCGAGAATGTATCGCTGGTCTCAGCCGGCTGACTGCCGCCGAGCGAGACTTCCAGCTTGTACTCACCCCAGTTCACCGGCAGGGAGAGCCGCGCCGGACCATCGGAGGGAATGTCGATCTTGCCGGAGGACACCCGTTCGCTGGAGGTCACCGGTTCGAAGTTCCACTGGCCGTCGCTGCGGTACCACTGATAGCGGCGGTCGATGCGCGACAAGGTCCAGGTGATACCCTTGCCTGCAATCTGCTTGCCGTTTTCATCGACGAGCACGATCTCGTAATCCGCCGGGCCGCCTTCATCGACACCGCCTGAGAACAGCGGCTTCACGCCGATACGCGGACCGCCGGGCAGAACCGGCAGGTCAAGGCTGCGCTCCACATAGCGCCCACCGGTTTCCACCAGACGGGTGATCAGCGTCGAGGTGTAAAGCCCCGACGTGGGTTGCAGCTGCGGCAGGGAGAGCGGGAACGTCACCACACCATTTTCATCGGTCGCAAGGCCCTCGGGCAGGCTGGCGCGTTCCGGATAGATACCCTCGTCCGCAAGGCCGAAGACATAGCCGGGGAAGCCCGCAAGGTTGCGGACCGGGGCAGCGATGATCTCGCCCTCAAGCGTCTGGTTGGCCGCCGGGGCGCCATAGAGGAACCGCCCTTCCACCGTCACGTCCACCGGGCGGGCAAGGCTCAGGGCATCGGCCGATGCCTTCAGCGTGTAGTCTACGCGTTCCGGCTGATAGTCCTCCACGAGGAAGGTCTTTTCGGCCAGCGCGTTGCCTTTGGGGTCCAGATAAACCCGCAGCGTCCAGGAGCCCTGCTGCACACCGGCCGGCAGGGACAGGTCCTGAAGATAGCCGCCCAGACCGCCGTCATTGATCACGGTACGGGAATATTCGACGCCATCGGGGCGGATGAAGATGAAGGTCAGCGGCAGATCCGTCTGCGCCTCAGCCTTGGCCGTGCGCAGCAGCGCCTGGGCGTGCACCGTCTCACCCGAGCGGTAAATGCCCTTGTCGGTCCAGCTGAACACGTCCAGCGGCCCGGGAGCCGGACGGCCCTCGACGCCACGGTCGGACAGATCGAAGGCCGGCTTACGCAGATCGAGGAAGGAGTAGTCGCCCTGCTCTGTTTCAGCAACGACCAGCGCCGGAGCCCGGCCGCCACGGCCACGCGACAGGCCGGCCGCAAAACTGGCAAGGCCGTTGGCATCGGAGACGGTCTCGCCCAGCACCTCATTGTTGACGGCAACGAGGCGCACTTTCACGCCTGCCATCGGTTTGGCATCGGAGAGCGAGCGCAGCGAGGCAATCACCCCTTCCGTGCCCGAATAGGAGCTGAGGCCAATTTCGGAGACGATGAACCACTGGGTGGCCTTGCTGCTCCACTCGTCGGTGTTGTCGAGCTTCGACTTGGCCGACATGGCATAGACGCCCGGCTTCAGCTCAAGACCCATGTCCTCCAGCGGGATCGCCGTCGTCACGTCCTCGTTCAGCGGGCTGGCCGTCTCCACGACGCCGGACCAGACCTTCTCGCCAAGCTGTTCCTCAAGCTGCTTGCTGTCATAGTAGGACAGCTGGCGCATGAAACGCTCGTCGCGCACCACGTCCACAAGGCCGCGGTCGCCGACGCGGAAGATTTCCAGCGCCACTTCCTTGCTGTTGACGGAAACAACCGGGATCGTCGCATCCTTGCCCTTCGGCAGCACATAGGCCCGGCCGAGGAAGTGGACGGACGGCGCGCGGTCGCGGATGTAAAGCGTCAGATTGGCGGTCTTCTCCAGCTTTTCGCCATCGTTGGCGGGCACACCGGCGCGCAGTTGCATGTCATAGCGCTGGCCATGGCGCACACCGGTGACGCAAAGCTGCGAGCCTTCGGAGGTAACCGCCGTACCGTTACCGCCCTGCACTTTCACGAAGTCAGAGAAATCCCTGTTCTTTTCCAGCTCATCGGAGAAGATGACGCAGATACGCGGTTCGGCCGCATCCGCGTCCACCCGGTGATCGAGAATGCGGAAGCCGTGGTCCGCGACCATCTTTTCATAGCGCTGTGTCAGGGATGGATCGGACGGATTGAGATCGCGCGCCTTGCGCAGGCTGCGGATCGCAGGCTTCCACTCCTGCGACAGGGCAAAGGCTTTTGACAGCGCGTCAAGCGCGGCGCCCTGCTGGCCGCCGTCAGCGGCGTTGAGGTAACCATTGACCGCCGCCGAAATGCTGTTGCGGCGCAGGGCCATGCGCTGCTCCCAGTCGTCCGGCTGCTGGTTGACCTGCGCCAGAGACAGACCGGTCCATGCGGCACTGTTGGCCGCATCCACGGCCAGAAGCGAGCTGAAGGCCGCCTGCGCCTGGGTATAGGAGCTCATCAACAGGTCCTGTTCGGCCTGCTGCAACTGGGTCTCGACAGGGGTGCTGGCCGGGCTGCTGGTCCGCGTCACCTGCGAGGCATAACGCTGGGCTTCTTCCATGTAGTAGTTGGAAACGAAGCTCAGCTCGGCCCGCCGCTCGGCAACGGTGGCCTTGGAAGAGGCCCTGACCTCGACCACACGGCCGGCAACGGCACCGTTGAAGGCCTGAAGCTCGCCCTGTGCATTCTTCAGGAAGCACCAGCGGGCGGAGGTGTTGTAGGTGAAGGCCTTGCACTGGCGGTCATCAAGGCAGGCACTTTCGCAGGTGGCGATGTCCACATCCTTGACCGTGCGGTAGTCGCCGCCGAAGTAATCGGCATTGGGCACCTGCACGATGCGCTTCTGCTGGGCTGCCGCCGGGGCCACTCCGGCCAGCGGCAGAATCACCGATGCCGCCAGAAGGGCCGCGAAGCCGTGCCGCACGAAGGCCGGAACCGGAGCCGCGCTCCATCCCTCCGGCGTGAACATCCGCTTCAAAATCCGCATGATAGTGCCTCCCGGGCGGTTTCTGACGGTTTCAGGCCATTCGAACCGCCGCAACATTGCCTGCCGGCAAAAAACTGCCGGCACAGCAAAACCTCAGACGCCCCAGGCGGGGCAAAATGACCTCAAAAAATCCATCGGGAGCATCGCGGCAGGACACCCTCCGCGTCAAGCGATGCAGATCACATTTTGGGCGATGGCATGGCTGATGCGAGACACTCGAAGAGCCCGGCTGAACGGGTCCGTCCGTTATTCGGCCTTCGGACCAAGCAGCGCAGCGATGGCCTGCATCAGGCTCGCAGCTTCCGCCGCCGCCTTGCCGCGCGGATCGGTCTCGAACACGGTCAGCCCCTCGCCCATGGAAGCGGCAAAACCGGTGCGGTTGCCGAGCATCGGCGCCAGCCGCTCCAGCCCCTGCGCCCGGATGGCTTCTTCCACATCCACCGTCAGGGCCGCACGCGGCGGCACCCGGTTGAGGATTAGGAATGCGGGTGTGTCCTCACGCTTTGCCATCTGGAAGGTCTGGCCCGTGGCCCACAGGTCCACCGGGGTCGGCTGCACCGGCACCAGCACCAGTTCGGCCGCATCGATGGCCGGCCTTGCGTCCACATCCGTCTTCGGCGGGGTGTCGATGATGACGAAATCATGGTCGCGGGCGAGCGCCTTGGCCTCACGCCGCGCGCCCCAGCCGCTGGCGGTGCGCAGGGTGATGCCGGTCGTCTCCTCACCCAGCTTGCGCTCACGCGCTTCATACCAGGTTCCGAGCGAGCCTTGCGGGTCCACATCCAGAATGGCGACCCTCAGCCCCTTGGGCAGTCCCGTCACGATGCCGTTCAGGAACCCGGATGCCACATGCGCGGTCAGGGTGGTCTTACCCGATCCACCCTTCTGCTGGGCGACTGTCAGAATATGTCCCGTCATTCCTGCCCCCGCGCAAGCAATCTGCAGCAGCCTACTGGCCGCCAAGCGCCTGATAGATGCGGTAACCCGGTCTGCCCGTTACAGGCAAGCCAAAGTTTTGTTCCGCTTTCTTGATGCTCTCACGGGTTGCCGGACCGACGCGGCCGTCAACTTCGCCGTCATAGAACCCGCCGCGAGCAAGAAGCTTCTGCAATTCCAATCGCTTGGCCCGTGAAAGACCGGGATCATCCGTTGGCCAGGCTGCCGCAAAAGGCTCTCCACTCGAAATCAGCTGCGACAAAAGCGCAATCGCAAGGCCATAGGACTGCGAGGCGTTGTAGGAGAACAGCGCATCAAAGTTGCGGGTGACGAGGAAGGCCGGGCCATTGGCACCCGCGGGCCGGATCAGCCCCGCCTCCGTGCTGCCGGACAGCGGCTTGCCATCGAGGCGGCGGATGCCGCGCCGGGCCCAGTTGTCGAGGCTCGCCTTTTCCCGGCGGCCAACGGGTCCCTTGTAGTCCTTCGGCAGGCGCACCTCATAGCCCCAGGGCCGTCCCTGCTGCCAGCCCGCATCCTTGAGAAAATTGGCGGTGGACGCCAGCGCATCGGCGGTCGTGCCGACCAGATCCTTGCGGCCATCGCCGTCAAAATCCACGGCAAGGCGGATATAGGTGGTGGGCATGAACTGGGTCTGGCCGAAGGCCCCGGCCCAGGAGCCGATGAACTTCTCCGGCGGCACATCGCCCCGGCTGGCAATCTGCAGCGTCTTGATCAGCTCGTCGCGGAAATATTTGGAGCGGCGGCTGCCGGCACAGGCAAGGTTCGCCAGGGCGTGAGGCGTGTAGAAATCGCCCATGGACTTGCCGAAGTCGCTCTCGATGCCCCAGACGGCGACGACCACATGCGCCTCGACGCCATAGGCCTTTTCAACGGCAGCCAGCACCGTCTTGTGCTGCTGCAGCAGGGCCTTGCCGTCGCGGATGCGCTCTTCATCCACCAAGGTCGCCATATAGTCCCAGATCGGCGTTTCATATTCCGGCTGGCTGGTGGAGAAGCGCAGGACGCGCTCGTCCGTCTTGGCTCCGTCGAGCATGCGGGAGGCGATCTCGGGGCGCACGCCGGCTGCCACTGCATCACTCTTCAGCCGCTCCAGACAGCTGCCGAGCGCGCGGGCTTCGCCCATGCCGGCAAAGCCGCCGAGCATCGCAGCCGCAACGGCGCCGCAGGCCGCACGCCCTGTCCCCGCCAGAAATCCGCTTTTCAGAAATTCACCCGCCAGAATCTGCCTCAGCCGCACCGTCATTCTCCTCGCCTGACGCCGGATGCCCCCACCCTGCGCCGTGCCGCAAATCACCTGCCCGCATCACCTGCAATTGCAAACTGTAGCGGATTTGTGGCGGCTTCGTGAGATGCTGCGGTGCAAATTGGCCAAAAGAAGTAGAGGCTACCGCAGCAGGCGCATCAATGCGGCGGAAAGGCCGCTCGCCGGATCGCACAGATCGAAGACGATGTCGAAATGGTTGCGGCCGGGCACCACCAGTTCCGGAGCACCGAGCGCCGTGGCATAGGCGCGGGTCTGGCGGTGGAACCCGGAAACCTCATGCTCTGCGACCGCAATCACCGAGGCAGGCGCTCCCGAGGGAGCACGCAAAGGGCTGAGGGCTTCAACCTCCTGCGGCGTCAGGCTCATCCAGTCCTGCACATGGCTTCCGGCAATGGGCGCCAGCTCGAACAGGCCGCTGAGCGGCAGCGCGCCTTTCAGCACCTGCCCCGGCAGATCAAAGTCCTGCTGCCAGCCGTTCATCATGAGTGTTCCGGCCAGATGCCCGCCGGCGGAGCTGCCGGTGACCACAATGCGGTTGCGGTCGATGCCGAGACTTTCCGCCTGATGCCAGAGCCAGGCAAGGGCCGCGCGCATCTGGCGGGTGATTTCGGTGAGCGAAACGGCGGGAGCGAGTGTGTAATCCGGCACGGCGGTGGCAATGCCAAGGTCGGCCAGCAGCGGCGCCATGAAGGCCGACTGATCCTTCGACAGCGCCCGCCAGTAACCGCCATGGATGAAGACCAGCAGAGGCCGCAGCTCGCCCGCGCGGGTGCCGTAAAGATCAAGCTTTTCCCCGCTCGCCGCGTCATAGACCAGATCGAGCTTTGCCCCGGCCATCGCCTTGGCCGGGCGGGAGCGGCTACCGTACTCCGCGATGATCTGCGCAAACTGCTCGGGCGTCACACAGTTCTTCGCGGTGTAATCCGCGTCCAGCCGGTCGCGTGGCCAGGCGCCTTCGGCAATCAAAGTCGTGACAGTGGCAGGAACGTCGGACATGGCTCAATTCCTTCAAGCAGAAGCTGCGGCACTGCCCGCGTCAGAGCACCAGCGCGCCCGCGCGGTTCTCGATCAGGCGCACCAGCGACAGGGCGGTCATTTCGGAGGATTTCGGATTGGAGGCGAGCGGCTTGTTGGTCAGCATCAGCTCCATGCTGCCGAAGGCACCGCTGGCCGTGAGGCGGTGAGCATTGCCGGCAGCCGCCGGGTCCGCCACCAGCGCCACTTCCGTCCGGTCGAGACCGAGCCCGGCCATGGCGGAGATGACGGCAACATTGGCATTTTGCGGGTAGGCGGCAGCCGCTTGCCGGGCGGTGCCGGTGAAAAAGGTATGGGCCGAGGTGAGATGGTCCAGATCACAGGCCGCCATGGCCGGTGTGCCCTGCCATGCGGCGGGCGGTTTGATGATCTCGTGGCGCACATGATCGAGCCCCAGCCGGGAAGCTGCGGCCAGCGCATCAATGCCGCCGAGGGCGCCGGGGGGCACGAGGATCTGGGCGCCGGTGCCTGCGGCCAGCGCCAGCAGTTCGTCCAGCAGATCCCCTTCCGCGAAAGCCGATGTGGAGGACACGGCAAAGTCCATTCCGGCCGCAAGGGCAGCGCGGCCAAACGGGGCGACGCTCTCCCGCCCTGCGGCTTCCAGCACGAGGCCCGGCCTCTGCCCTGCCCCCTCCGTCAGCTCTTCCGGAGAACTGATGTGGCGGCACGCGTCCGGCAACCCCCCAAGATCTGCAGCCGCATCACGGGTGGCAACCGCAACAATACGGACCGGCGCCTTGCGCTCAGCCAGAACCGCCGCCACCCGGCGGGCGATGGCGCCCCAGCCGATGAGGGCGACGGCCAGCTCAGAGCCCTGCATAGGCCTGCACCTGTTCTGCGTCCCGGTCCATGTCCTCACCCGTACCGCTCCAGACCGTACGGCCTTTCTCGACCACATAGTGCCGGTCGGCAAGGCGCTTGAGAACCGACAGGTTCTTGTCGATCAGCAGGATTGACTGACCCTCGCGCTTCAGGTGCTCGATGCAGTGCCAGATTTCCGTGCGGATGACCGGGGCAAGCCCTTCGGTCGCCTCGTCAAGGATCAGCAGGCGCGGGTTGGTCATCAGCGCGCGGCCCACGGCCAGCATCTGCTGCTCGCCGCCCGACAGGGTGGCCGCCATCTGGTGCGCCCGCTCCCTGAGGCGGGGAAACAGGTCATAGACCCGCTCCAGCGTCCAGGGGTCCTTGCGCTTCAGCCGGTTGGAGGCGGTGGCGACAAGGTTCTCGCGCACATTCAGCGTGGGGAAGATCTGGCGCCCTTCCGGCACCAGCCCTGCCCCCAGCCGGGCAATGCGCTCCGGCGCAAGGCCTGCGGTGGCCACGCCCTCGAACTCGATGGCGCCGCCGCGCGGGGCCAGAAGCCCCATGATGCAGCGGACGGTGGTGGTCTTGCCCATGCCGTTGCGGCCCATGAGCGTCACCACCTCGCCCTCGCGGATCTCAAGGTTGATGTCGAACAGAACCTGGCTCTTGCCATAGGCGGCCTGAAGGTTGGAGACGCTCAGCACAGTTCGTCCTCCGCTCCGAGATAGGCCTCACGCACGGCCGGATTGTTGCGGATCTCGTCCACCGTGCCGCTGGCGATGATGCGGCCATAGACGAGCACAGAGATACGGTCGGCAAGCGCAAAGACCGCCTCCATGTCATGCTCCACCAGCAGCATCGCAGCGCTCTTGCGCGTCTCGTTCAGCATGCCGATCATCGCCTGGCTTTCCACATGGCCGAGACCAGCCATGGGTTCGTCCAGCAGCAGCAGGCGCGGCTTCATGGCAAGGGCCACCAGCAGTTCCAGCTGCTTCTTCTCGCCATGGGAGAGGTCCGACACACGCACACCACCCCGCCCGGCAAGGCCGCTGGATGCCACCCGCTCCTCCGCCTCGGCCCAGACGGAACGGCGGCCGCGGACGAGATCGAAGATGCGGAAATTGTGGCCCTCGCGCACCTGGATCGCCATGCCGATGTTCTCGAGCACGGTCATCTCGTCGAGCAGGCTGGTGATCTGGAAGGTGCGCCCAAGGCCGAGCGCCACGCGCTCCGGCACCTTGAGACCGGAGATCTCCTGACCGGCCAGCCTGATGGAGCCTTCATCAGAGACAAGTTCGCCGCAGAGCTGGTTGATCAGGGTGGACTTGCCAGCGCCGTTCGGGCCGATGAGGGCGTGGATCTCGCCCTCACGCACATCAAGGCTGACGTGATCGGTGGCAATGAGGCCGCCGAAGGTTTTCACCAGCCCCTCGATGGACAGGATGACGCTCATTGGCCGCCTCCCCTGACAAGACGTGACACGCGGGCGATGAGGGCCTGCAGGCCGCCGCGAGTGCCCAGCACCAGCAGCAGCAGGATCAGGCCGAGCGCCAGAGGCCAGTGCTCGGACCATTGCGCGAGGAATGTTTCCAGCACCAGGAAGGCGCCTGCGCCGAGGAAGGGCCCGAACAGGGTGCCGACACCGCCGAGGATGACCATGATCATCAGCTCGCCCGATTTGGTCCAGTGCATCATGTCCGGCGAGGCAAAGCGCAGGAAATTGGCCATCAGCGCCCCGGCAAGCCCCGCGCCCATGCCCGACAGCACGAAGGCGTAGAGCTTGTAGCGGTAGGCCGGGATGCCGAGGGCCGCCATGCGCCGCTCGTTCTGGCGGATGCCGGAAATCACCGCACCGAAGCTCGACTGCGTCAGGCGGCGCAGGCCGAAGAAGAACAGGACGGTTATGGCCAGCACCACGTAATAGAAGGTGGCCCTGTCGCGCATGTTGAGCCCCGGCAGCTCGTTGCTGCGGCGGATGATGATGCCGTCCTCGCCGCCATAGGCCTTCAGCGAAACGAACAGGAAGAACAGCATCTGCGCAAAGGCGAGCGTGATCATGATGAACTGCACGCCGCCGGTGCGCAGCGACAGCGAGCCGATGACCGCCGCGAAGAGCCCGGCCACCAGAACCGCCAGAGGCAGGGTGATCAGCATCTGATCCGTGCCGGGAATGAAGCCGAACAGCGGCTCGCCGCTGGAATGGTGGGTGGCGAGAATGCCCACCACATAGGCGCCGATCCCGAAGAAAGCGGCATGTCCGAAACTGACCATGCCACCATAGCCGAGCACGAAGTTGAGGCTGGCAGCGGCCATGCCATAGATGAGAATGCGTGTTGCCAGCGCCAGCAGCGAGGCCTGGCCGAATTCGGCCGTGAGCGTGGGAATGGCGGCGAGAAAGACGATGAGCAGAAGGGCAAGGATAGGCTTGCGCATCACGACCCCGCTGCAAACAGGCCCTTGGGCCGGACAAGAAGGACAAGGGCCATCAGCAGGTAGATCCCCATCGACGAGATGCCGGTGCCGAGCGCATCGGCTTCCGGCCCGGCCATGAAATTGCGCAGAAGGCCCGGCAGGAAGGCGCGCAGGCAGGTGTCGATGACACCAAGGCCGATGCCCGCCACGAATGCGCCCCGGATCGAACCGACCCCGCCGATGACGACCACAACAAAGGTCGCCAGCAGGATCTGCTCACCCATCCCCACCTGCACGGCAAGGATCGGACCGGCCATGTAGCCGGCGAGCCCCGCCAGCAGCGCACCAAGGCCGAAGACCACCGTGTAGAGCAGGCGGATATCAACGCCGAGCGCCCGCACCATCTCCCGGTTCGTCGAGCCTGCCCGGACCAGCATGCCGATGCGGGTGCGGTTGATGAGGAAATAGAGCCCCACCGCCACCAGCAGTCCCGTGCCGATGATCAGCAGCCGGTAGGGCGGATAGTAAAGCCCCGGCAGCAGTTCCACCGAGCCTTCGAAGCCGGAGGGAAGCAGCGTGAAGACCGGCGAGCGGCCGAACAGCATGACGATGATCTGGTTGAACATCAGGATGAGCGCGAAGGTCGCCAGCACCTGGTCCAGATGATCGCGGCTGTAGAGCTTGCGGATCACCAGCGCCTCGATGGCAAGGCCGGTGAGGGCAGCGGCGCCAAGGGCTGCGGGAATGCCGAGCCAGAAGCTGCCCGTCTCCCCTGCTACCCAGGTGCCCGCATAGGCGCCCACCATGTAGAGCGACCCATGGGCGAGGTTGATCACCCCCATGATGCCGAAAATCAGCGTCAGCCCGGCCGCCAGCAGAAACAGCATGACGCCGTACTGAAGGCCGTTCAGCAATTGCTCGAGTACTAGGATCATCCGCCCGTCCGGTAATTATCAGAACTATGACTGGCAAGGCACAGAGGTGCAGTCCGGCGCGCCCGTGGCGGACGTCCGGCTGGCCGCATCCGGCAGGCCTGAGGGTCAGGCCGGCAATCGGATGCGCCCTTGCGCCGTGAGACAGGTCCGGCGCAGCGGAGCCCCCCGCCACGCCGTATCTGTCAGCTTACATCTTGCACTGATCGGCGTAGGCGTCGCCATAGTCTTCAAGGAGCTTGTCCTTGGTGACGGCCACCGGCTTGCCATCGGGACCGGCGATGATATCCAGCAGATACCAGTCATGCACCGGATGCTGGTTCGGGCCGAACTTGAACTCGCCGCGCACGCTGTTGAAGTCCGCAGCGCGGACAGCTTCGCGGAACTTGGCGATATCGTCCAGGCCGCCGGTCTTGGCCAGAGCGGAGGAGATCAGCTTGGCCGTGTCATAGCCCTGAGAGGCGTAATAGGTGATGGGGCGGTTGTATTTCTTGTCCCAGGCCTCAACGAACTCAAGGTTCGCGTCGTTGGTGAAGTCACGGTTCCAGTGGGCGGTGGCAAAGATGCCAACGGCAGCGTCGCCAACGGCGTTAAGCACCACCGCATCGGTGGAGGGCTCGGACAGAACCATCGGAATGTTGCCGTTCAGGCCAGCCTGCGCATACTGCTTCAGGAAGGCGATGCCGAGGCCGCCCGGGTGGAACTGGAACACCACTTCCGGATCGGCCGCGCGGATCTGGGCCATTTCCGAGGCAAAATCGGTCTGGTCGAGCTGGGTGTAAAGCTCACCGACGATTTCACCGCCGAAGGTGCGCTTGAAGCCGTTGATGGCGTCCTTGCCGGCCTGATAGTTCGGCGCCAGCACGAAAGCCTTGTTGAAGCCGAGCTTCTTGGCGGCGGCACCGGCTGCCTCGTGCAGGGCATCATTCTGCCAGGACACGACGAAATAATTCTCGTGGCACTCGGAACCGGCGAGGTTGGACGGGCCGGCGTTCGGGGAAATATAGATCACGTCATTGTTGACGATATCGGGAACCGTGGCGCCGGCAACGTTGGAGAAGACAATGCCGGTGAGCAGCTTCATGCCGTCGTCGTTCATGAACTTTTCGGCGATCTGGCGGCCGTTGCCCGGCTTCAGACCATCATCCTCGACAACCAGCTCGACCGGAACGCCGCCCAGCTTGCCGCCTTCCATTTCGATGGCCAGCAGCATGCCGTCGCGGATGTCCTGACCGAGATAGCCGCCGGGGCCGGACAGGGTCGTGATCATGCCGATCTTCAACGGATCCTGCGCCAGGGCAGTGCCGCTCATCAGCGCAGCGATGCCCGCTGCGGCCAGAAACAGTCTCTTCTTCATCTCTTCACCCTCTGTTGTCGCCTTGCGGCAGCCAGCCGGATGCTGCCATCTTTGGTCAGCTCCAGTCTTGATCTTTTTTCCGGGGCCCAGCTTGCACAGGGTCCAGAAATATTTCAAGCCTAAAACATTTACAGATTGACCCAACCTGCAGGCGGCTCCTTGCCGGGGTGGATGGTGCCGCATTTCGGGCAGGTGCGCTTGGCCTCGTCCGCGTAGAAGGCCTTGTAGATCGGCGGCAGGTCGTCAACGATCGACTCAAGATCCACCTCGGCCCTATGCACCAGCGCCTTGCACTCGAAACAGTACCACTCCACCGCATCCAGCGCGCCTTCCGGGCGGGCCGGTTCGATGACGAGGCCGATGGAGCCTTCCTGCGGGCGCTGGGGCGAGTGGCGCACATGCGGCGGCAGCAGGAACACATCCCCTTCCCGGATCGGCACGTCGTAGAACTCTTCCCCATCATAGAGCTTCAGCAGCATGTCGCCCTTCAGCTGATAGAAAAACTCCTCAACCGGATCATCATGATAGTCGGTGCGCTTGTTCGGCCCGCCGACGACCGTGACCATCAGGTCCGCGTCCTTGAACACCATCTGGTTGCCGACCGGCGGCTTCAGCAGGTGCTTGTGCTCGTCGATCCACTTCTGGAAATTGAAGGCTTTCAATCTGGCCATTGCCGTTCTCCTCAGGGTCTTCAGACCGCTCTTGTCATTTTGGGGTAGCGGAACGCGGGATCAGGAGGCCTTGCGGGCGCCATCATCCAGCCTGAGCCCGCAAGCGTCAAATGCCGCCCGTGTACGGGCCTTCTCGTCTTCGGTCAGTTCCAGCATGGGCGGGCGCACCCGTCCGCCGGTCTGGCCCAGCAGGTCCTGCCAGTATTTCTGGTGGGCATGGGGCTTTTCGGCAGGACGCGTGTCCTTGAGCGCCCGGCGGACCGGCTCAAGGGAATCGCGCAGCGCCCGCGCCTCTTCCGCCCTGCCCGCAAAGGCCAGATCCGTGTAGGCACGCATCCGCCTGTCAGCGGCGGTCTGCAGCAGATAGGGCGGTGACGAGCAGAGATAGAGCTGCCAGTTCAGCTCCAGAATGTTGTCGAGCCACTCCTCCTCCGAGGCGGTGGAGACGAGGATCCGGTCTCCGGCGAGCGCGGTCAGCTTTTTGTACATCTCGCGCGGCACGGAATATTTGATCGCCACCACCGTCTCGATATCCGCCAGCCGGTTGCACAGTTCCGGGCTCATCAGATAGCCGCTGTCCGGGTGGGACCACAGCGCGATGCCGATATCCACCTTCGAGGCGATGGTTTCGTAATAGCGCAGCAGCGTCTCGTCCTGCGCCTTGAAGAAATGCAGGATGGGCGCGTGGACGACGATATAGTCCGCGCCGCAGGCCTGCGCGTGGCGGGCAAGATCAATCACCACATCCATGTTCTGGTCCGAGCAGGACATGATCGTCTGCGCCCGCCCGCCCGCCGTCTCGACCGCCAGATCAAAGCAGCGCTTGCGCTCGTCCACGGACATGGAGAAGAACTCGCCCTGCTTTCCGGCAATGAAAAAGCCATCGATGCCAAGGTCATCGATCCAGTGGTTCATGTTGGCGCGGAAGCCGTCCTCATCGATGGACAGATCCGCCCGGAACGGCATCAGGGCCGCTGCCCAGATGCCGCGCATGGTGGCAAAAGCATGCGCCTTGGCGTCCTTGCGTGTGTATTTCATCCTCATTGCCTTTCGGGCAGGTGCCCTCCGAGGGGCAAAGTTGCGCAGGACGGCTGCTTTGGCCGTCAGATTTCCATGCGGTGGGAAACGGTCTTCACCACCGTGTAATGCAGGATGCCTTCCGCCCCGCCCTCACGGCCAAAGCCGCTTTCCTTGACGCCGCCGAAGGGCGTCGCTGCCACCGAGGCTTCCAGCGTGTTGATGGAGACATTGCCCGCCTCCACCTCGTCGGTGATGCGGTCCACGTTGGCGGCGGAGTGGGTGAAGGCATAGGCAGCAAGGCCGTAGGGCACGCTGTTTGCCCGGGCAATCGCCTCATCCAGCGAGCGGACGGGATTGATCACCGCCAGCGGGCCGAAGGGCTCTTCCTGCATGACACGGGCATCATCGGGCACCTCCGACAGAACTGTCACGGGGTAGAAATAGCCCGGCCCCTTGGGCCGCTCTCCGCCGCACAGGAGCTTTGCCCCCTTGGCCAGCGCATCGGCCACCAGCATTTCCATCGCCTCCACCCGGCGATGATTGGCGGTCGGCCCCATCTCGGTGTCCGAAGCAAGGCCATTGCCCATCTTCACCGCCCTGGCGCGGGCAACGAAGGTGTCCCGATAGGCGCCGAAGACGGCTTCATGCGCAAAGAAACGGGTGGGCGAGGTGCAGACCTGACCGGCATTGCGGGCCTTGCGGATGGCGGAGACGGTGCCTGCCTTCTGCGCATCCGCATCCTCGCAGATGATCACCGGCGCATGGCCGCCCAGTTCCATCAGCACCGGCTTGGCGTGGCGGGCGGCGATGCCCGTCAGATGCTTGCCCACCACCGTGGAGCCGGTGAAGGCAACAAGGCGCACCAGCGGCTTGGGGATGAGATACTCGGAGATCTGCGCCGGAACGCCGAACACAAGGTTCAGCACACCCGCTGGCAGGCCAGCATCGTGGAAGGCGCGGGCAATGTGCCAGGCACCGGCGGGCGTTTCCTCTGCCGCCTTCAGGATGATGGAGCTGCCGGACGCGAGCGCCCCTGCCACCTTGCGTGCGGGCTGGCTGAGCGGAAAATTCCAGGGCGAGAAGGCCGCCACCGTGCCGATGGGCTGGTGGTGGACGATATAGCGGATGCCCGGTTCACTCGGGATCACCCGGCCATAGAGCCGTTCGGCCTCGCCGGCATCCCACTCGAAGAACTCCGCGCCGCGGATCACCTCCAGCCTCGCCTGCTGCAACGGCTTGCCATGTTCGCGGGTGATATCGGCGGCGATTGTCCCGATCCGCTCGCGCAGCAGGGAGGCCGCCGTGCGGATGATCCGCGCCCGCTCCATCGGCGCGGTGCGCCGCCACACGGCAAAGCCCTTTGCTGCCGCCTCCAGCGCGTCATCCAGATCCGCCGTGGCCGCAACGGGCAGCCTGCCGGTCTCTTGTTCGGTGGCCGGGTTGATCACGCGCAAGGTCTCGCCGGTCTTGCGCCATGCGCCGCCGATGTAGAGCTGGAGGTCCGGATAGTCGTGCATGATGGGGCCTTCTGTTCCTTGGCTCTTTCGCCCTCGCCAGCAGCCTGTGAAGCCGCAGGGCGAAGCGTGTTGAAGGCAGGATCGGCGAAAGCTGAATTATCGACAAGACAGATTTATCTGATAAATTTATACTTCATTTCATATCAATCAGACCGGTGGCGGAGTGCCCCATGAAAATCACCCTGAAGCAGATCCAGAGCTTTCTCGCCGTGGCGGAGGCTGGCAGCTTTTCTCTCGCCGCCAAGCGCCTCAACACCGCCCAGCCGGCATTGTCTCAGTCCGTCAAGGATCTGGAGACTGATCTTGGAGTGCGCCTGTTCGACCGCACGACCCGGCGGGGGGAGCTGACGGCGGCAGGCGAAGAGTTCCGCCACTCCTCCGCCAAGGTGCTGGAAGATCTGGAACATGCAGTGGAAGGCCTGCACATGCTGGCAGACCGGCGGCGCGGCAAGCTGCGCGTGGCGGCCCCGCCGCTTCTCGCCAGCTTCGTGCTGCCGCAGGTGATCGCCAGCTTTCAGGCATCTTCACCCGGCATTGCCGTGCAATTGTCCGATGTGGGCACCGAGCAGATCCTGGAGGCCGTGCGCAGCGGCAGGGCCGACTGCGCCGTCGGCACCTTTCCCCCGGCGGGCGATGACATCGAGCGCCAGCCGCTGGTGCGGGACAGCCTGATGCTGTTCTGCCGGGAGGACAGTGCTTTTGCCGCAAGGGACAGCGCGGTCTGGTCCGGCCTTGCCGAGGCGCCGCTGGTGACGCTGACGCGGGACTCCGGCATCCGCCTGCTGGTGGAAGTGGGCTTTGAAAGCGTGCGGATCGAGCCCCGGATCAGCTTCGAGGTGACGCAGATCACCACCGCCCTAGCGCTGGTGGAGGCAGGGCTTGGCGTTGCCGTCCTGCCCGCCTATGCGCGCGCCGCCGTGCGCGGGCCCGGCATTCGCGCGCTGCCCCTGGAAGAGCCGGTCATCACCCGCGAGATCATGCTGCTGAAATCCCGCGACCGCATGCCCACCCCTGCCGCACAGGCCTTCATCGAGCACCTGACCCGCGCCCTCAGACGGCTGGCGGCGGTATAAGGGGCCGGACTCAGCCCCTTCCCTTCAGCTCGCCTCCTTCAGCCGGAACCGCTGGATCTTGCCGGTCTGCGTCTTGGGCAGGGCATCGGTGAAGAGGATACGGCGCGGGTATTTGTAGGGCGCGATGGTTGCCTTCACGTGGTCCTGCAGGCGCTTGATGGTGGCGGCGTCCGGCTCGACGCCGGCGCTCAGTACCACATGGGCTTCCACGATCTGCCCGCGCTCCTCGTCCGGTGCGCCGATGACGGCGCATTCCAGCACATCGGGATGAGCCAGAAGCGCGGCTTCCACATCGGGACCTGCGATGTTGTAACCGGCGGAAATGATCATGTCGTCGTTGCGGGCGGCAAAGTGGAAGTAGCCCTGCTCGTCCTGCCAGAAGGCATCGCCGGTGATGTTCCAGCCCTCGTGCACATAGCCGGTCTGGCGGCTGTCGGAGAGATAGCGGCAGCCGGTCGGCCCGCGCACGGCCAGACGCCCCACCTCGCCGCGCGGCATCTCACGGCCCAGATCATCAACGATCCGCGCCTCGTAGCCGGTGACGGGGCGGCCGGTGCAGGCCGGGTGGCTGTCGCCGAAGCGGTTGGAAATGAAGATATGCAGCATTTCCGTTGCGCCGATGCCGTCCAGCATCGGCTTGCCGGTCTTGGCCATCCACTCCTCGTAGACCGGCGCCGGCAGCGTTTCGCCGGCCGAGACGGCGGCACGCAGGCTGGACAGGTCCGCGCCCTCGTCCATGGCCTTCAGCATCACGCGGTAGGCCGTGGGGGCAGTGAAGCAGACCGTGGCGCGGTATTTCTGGATGATCTCGATGAGGTTCGGCGGCGAGGCGGTTTCCAGCAGCGCCGCCGCCGCCCCAAAGCGCAGCGGGAACACGGCAAGGCCGCCAAGGCCAAAGGTGAAGGCGAGCGGCGGCGAGCCGACGAACACGTCGTCCGGCGTCACGCCCAGAACCTCGCGGGCATAGCCGTCCGCGATGATCAGGATATCGCGGTGAAAGTGCATGGTCGCCTTGGGATCGCCTGTGGTTCCCGAGGTGAAGCCCAGCAGGGCCACGTCATCGCGGCCCGTCTTCACCGCTTCAAAGCGCACCGGCTTGCCCAGCGCCGCCCGGTCCAGCTCCGCATCATGATTGGCGGTGCCGTCGAAACCGATGACGGTCTTCAGGTAGACAGAATCCTTGGCGCAGGCGACCATCTCGTCCATCAGCCGCGTGTCGCACAGGGCAACCGTGATCTCGGCCTTGTCGACGATCTTGGCCAGTTCGCCTGCCCGCAGCATCGGCATGGTGTTGACCACCACGGCACCGGCCTTGGTCGCCGCCAGCCAGCAGGCCACCATGGCCGGATTGTTGGCGGAGCGGATCAGCACCCGGTTGCCGGGCTTCACGCCATAATCCTCGACCAGCGCATGGGCGATGCGGCTCGTCCAGTCGGCCAGTTCCTTGTAGGTGCGCTGGCGGCCATTGCCGATCAGCGCCACATGGTCGCCGAAGCCCTTTTCCACCATGCGGTCGGTCAGCTCGACGCCCGCGTTGAGGTAGTCCGGGTAGTCGAAGCCCTCAAGCTTCAGCTCCGGCCACAGTTCCACGGGCGGCAGGTTGTCCCGGGTGAATGTATCCACATGGGCACTCGGGCCCAGTTTCAGCGCAGCTGTCATCATCAATCCCCTGGATGGTTGCCCGCTGACGCGGACCTGCGGCTCTTCCTTTTGCGGAAGCGGGTTTTCCCTTGGGCCGCCTTGTCTTGTTCCTGAACGTCGTCTTCCCAAATCTCACGATCCGCGCCTGCGGATTACTCCGGCACCACGGCGGTTGCCTCGATCTCCACCAGCGCCTCGTCTTCCACGAGGCCGGCCACCTGCACCAGCGCCATGGCCGGGAAGTGCTTGCCCAGCACCTTGCGGTAGACGGCGCCCACATCGCGCAGGCTGGCGAGATAGAGCTGCTTGTCGGTGACGTACCAGGTCATCCGCACCAGATGCTCCGGCCCTGCCCCGCCCTCGCGCAGCACCTCGACGATGTTCTTCAGCGTCTGCTCCACCTGTCCGGTGAAGTCCTTCGCCTCGAACTCCTGCTGGCCGTTCCAGCCGATGAGGCCGCCAAGGAAAAGCATGCGGCCGCTGGCGGCAACGCCATTGGAATAGCCCTTGGCGGGCTTCCAGTTGCGCGGGTTCAAAAACGCGTGCGGGCTTTCGGCGGTGGAGGCATCTGCCGTTGTCTGTGTCATGTGGCCTTCCCGTCTTCCTGCGGGGCCATCTGCCCCGTTGATTGCATTCAAATTCCGGTTCGCTCAGCGCGCCTCGCCCAGCGCGGCGCGGGCGATGACGATCTTCTGCACGTCGCTGGCGCCCTCGTAGATGCGCAGGGCGCGGATCTCGCGGTAAAGGCTTTCCACGGCAAAGCCCTTGCGCACGCCGTCGCCGCCATGCAGCTGCAGGGCCGTGTCGATGACGCGCTGGGCCGCTTCCGTTGCATGCAGCTTGGCCATTGCCGCCTCGCGGCTGACGCGGGCCGCGCCCATGTCCTTGGTCCAGGCAGCGCGGTAGATCAGCAGCGCCGAAGCATCCACCTCCAGCGCCATATCCGCGATATGCCCCTGCACCATCTGCAGCTCGGACAGCGGCGCACCAAAGAGCTGGCGCTGGCGCACGCGGGCCAGCGCCTCGTCCAGCGCCCGGCGGGCAAAGCCCAGCGCCGCTGCACCGACGGTGGAGCGGAACACGTCCAGCACCGACATGGCGATCTTGAAGCCATCGCCGCGCTTGCCGATCAGTGCCGTTTCCGGCAGGCGGATGCTGTTGAAACGCAGATGCGCCAGCGGATGGGGTGCCATCACCTCGATGCGCTCGACGATCTCCAGCCCCGGCGTGTCCGCAGGCAGCAGGAAGGCGGAAAGGCCCTTGGCTCCCGGCACTTCGCCGGTGCGCGCAAACACGACATAAAGGTCCGCAATGCCGCCGTTGGAGATGTAGGTCTTCTCACCGGTCAGGATGAAACCGCCCGGCACGGCCTCAGCCGCTGCGGTGCTGTTGGCCACATCCGAACCGGAGCCCGGCTCCGTCAGGGCAAAGGCGCTGATCGCGGTGCCGGCACGGGTGCGCTCCAGCCATGTGCGCTGCTCCGCCGTGCCGAACAGAGAGACGGCCCCCATGCCCAGCCCCTGCATGGCAAAGGCAAAATCGGCAAGACCATCATGCCGGGCCAGCGTTTCGCGGATGAGGCAGAGGCTGCGCACGTCCAGCGTCTCGCCCTCGCCAGCACCCGAGTGGCGCAGCCAACCGGCCTGCCCCAAATCGCGCACCAGCGTACGGCAGGCCTCGTCCGTGTCGGCGTGATCGACATGAAGATGGGCGGCGCACCAGGCATCCAGCGCCTCGGCCAGTTCGCGGTGGCGGGTCTCGAAGAAGGGCCAGGAGAGGAAAGAGCGGTCTGCCATTTCAGTTGCCCTCGAAAACCGGCTTCTGCTTGGCGACGAAGGCATGATAGGCGCGGGCAAAATCCTGCGTCTGCATGCAGATCGCCTGTGCCTGCGCTTCCGCCTCGATGGCCTGCTCCAGCCCCATGTTCCATTCCTGGTTCAGCTGGGTCTTGGTGATGCCATGGGCAAACACAGGCCCGGAGGCGAGCCTTGCGGCCAGCGCCATGGCTTCCTCTTCCAGCTTGTCCGCCTCATGCAAGGCATTGAAGAAGCCCCAGCGTTCACCCTCGGCTGCACTCATGGTGCGGCCCGTGTAGAGCAGTTCCGCAGCCCGGCCCTGACCGATGATGCGCGGCAGCATGGCGCAGGCGCCCATGTCGCAGCCCGCAAGGCCGACGCGGGTGAAAAGGAAGGCGGTCTTTGCCTCCGGTGTTGCCAGCCGCAGGTCGCTGGCCATGGCAATGATCGCCCCGGCTCCGACGCAGACGCCATCCACCGCCGCGATGATGGGTTTGCCGCAGCCGATCATCGCTTTCACCAGATCACCGGTCATGCGGGTGAAGGCAAGCAGGCCCTTCATGTCGAGCCCAACCAGCGGGCCGATGATGTCATGCACATCCCCGCCGGAACAAAAGTTGCCGCCATTGGAGGTAAAGACCACCACATCCACGTCCTCGGCATAGACGAGGGCGCGGAAGGTATCGCGCAGCTCGGCATAGCTGTCGAAGGTCAGCGGGTTCTTGCGGTCGGGACGGTTGAGGCTGACGCGGGCGATGCGGTCCTTCACCTGCCAGAGAAAGTGCCGGGGCTTCAGATCAGCCAGAGCAGTCATTGCGCGTCCTTCCCGAGTTTCTTCAATATGTCCTTGAGCGCGTCCAGATCCGCGTCCGTCAGCCTGGCGAAGAGCTGGTCCACCTCCCGCTCGTGATCGGCGGCCAGCTTTTCGAACTGCGCCAGCCCCTCGTCCGTCAGCGACACATGCACCGTGCGCCGGTCCGCCTCGAAGGGCACACGGCGGACGAGGCCGTCCTTCTCCAGCCGGTCCACCACCGTGGTGGCGTTGCCGTTGGAGACGAGCAGCAGGCGCGACAGTTCGCTCATGCTCAGCGGCACGCGGCGGCGGTAGAGCGCGGCCATCACGTCGAAGCGCGGCAGCGTCGTGTCATGCTCCACCCGCAGAAACTCGCGCAGATGCGCTTCCGCCATGCGGGTGACGCCGAGAATGCGGATCCAGGTCTTCAACCGGCGCTTGGACAGCGGCACGGAGGCTGCTTCCGTTTCCTGCACGGCTGTTCCCTTCTCTGCGCTCATACCTCGCCTCCCGAAATGGCCATTGCCTGCCCGTTCACCCCGTCAGATCCGGCAGCGCACAGATAAAGGGCCATGGCCGTCACCTCCTGCGGGGTGATGAGGCGCTTCTGCGGATTGGTGTCCGCAAGGGCAGCCATGGCGTCATCCCGGCTCTTGCCGGTCTTGGCCATGATGTTCTGAACGGAGCGTTCCGTCATCTCCGTATCAAGGAAGCCGGGGCAAATGGCGTTGACCGTCACCGGACGGCGGGCCACTTCCAGCGCCAGCGCCTTCACAAGGCCGACAACCCCGTGCTTGGCCGCCACATAGGGCGCCACATAGGGATAGCCCTTCAGACCTGCCGTGGACGCAATGGCGATGAGCCGCCCCCAGCCGTCCATCCGGGCTAGCCCCTCGCGGAAGGTGAGGAACACGCCGGTCAGGTTCACCGCCAGCATGGCATTCCACTGATCCAGCGACGTGCGCCCAAACGGGGCGCTTTCGGCAGCGCCCGCATTGGCAATCACCACATCCACCGGGCCTGCGGCCTCGAACAGCGCCTTCACGGAAGCCTCGTCCGTCACGTCCGCCGTCAGCGCCCGCACGCCCGGCAGGGAAGCCGCCACCGCCTGCAGCGGCTCCGCCCTGCGGCCAGTGATGATGACCTGCGCTCCGGCAGCATGGAAGCCGCGGGCAAGATCTGCCCCTGCGCCCGTGCCGCCGCCCGTGATGAGAACGCGCCGTCCTGCCACCGTCATGCCCGGATCACCTCTCCTGCTGCCCTGGCGCCATCCACCTTGGCTTTTGCCTGCTCGGCAAGGCGCAGGGCCTGATCACGCCCGGCAAGATACGGCAGCGGCCAGCTGGCCTTGCGGTCGCCCTGCTCCACCGCCGCATGCAGCGTCCAGTAGGGATCGGACAGATGCGGACGGGCAAGGCAGACCAGATCGGCACGGCCCGCCATCAGGATCGAATTCACCTGATCGGCCTCGGTGATGTTGCCCACTGCCATGGTCGCCAGCCCCGCCTCGTTGCGGATGCGGTCGGAGAACGGGGTCTGGAACATGCGGCCATAGATGGGGCGCGCCTCCGTCGTCGTCTGACCGGCGGAGACGTCGATGATGTCGGCACCCGCCTCAGAGAAGGCCCGGGCGATCTCCACCGCTTCGTCCGGCGTCACACCAGCCTCACCCACCCAGTCATTGGCGGAGATGCGCACCGACATGGGCTTGTTCTCCGGCCAGACGGCACGCATGGCGCGGAAGACTTCCAGCGGATAGCGCAGGCGGTTTTCAAGGCTGCCGCCATATTCATCGTCCCGAACGTTCGACACCGGTGAGATGAAGGACGACAGGAGATAGCCGTGAGCGGCGTGCAGCTCGATCATGTCGAACCCGGCGCGCTCCGCCATTTTCGCCGCCTCGACGAACTGGCCGAGCACCAGATCCATGTCGGCCCGGTCCATAGCCTTCGGCACCGCATTGCCCTTGGACCAGGCAATGGCGGAAGCAGACAGCAGCGGCCAGTTGCCATCCGGCAGCGGCGCGTCCATGCCCTCCCAGCCAACCTGCGTCGAGCCCTTGCGGCCCGAATGGCCGATCTGGCAGCAGATCTTCGCTGCCGTCTCCGCATGGACGAAATCCGTCAGCCGCTTCCAGCCCGCCTCATGCTCCGGCGCATAGAGGCCGGGGCAGCCGGGGGTGATGCGCCCGTCCGCCGACACGCAGGTCATTTCGGTGAAGACGAGCCCTGCCCCGCCCTTGGCCCGCTCGGCATAATGGATCAGATGCCAGTCGCCCGGCACACCATCCACCGCCTTGTACTGGGCCATGGGCGAAACGACGATGCGGTTTTCCAGCCGCATGCCGCGCAGCGTGAAGGGAGCAAACATCGGCGTGCGGCCCGGCTGGCCGCCGGCCTGCTTCTGGAACCAGTCCTCCGCCGAGCGCAGCCATTCGGGATCGCGCAGGCGCAGGTTTTCGTGGGAAATGCGCTGGGACCGGGTGAGCAGCGAATAGTTGAACTGCACCGGATCAAGATCGAGATAGCGCTCCACCTGCTCGAACCACTCCAGCGAGTTGCGGGCGGCAGATTGCAAGCGCAGCACCTCGATGCGGCGCTCTTCCTGATAGCGCTCGAAGGCCGCTTCCATGCCGGCTTCGCTGTGGAGATAGGTGGCCAGCGCAATGGCACTGTCAAAGGCAAGCCGGGTGCCGGAGCCGATGGAGAAATGCCCCGTCGCCGCCGCATCGCCCATCAGCACCACATTGCCGTTGTACCACTTCTCGCAGATCACCCGCGGGAAGTTCATCCAGACGGCAGAGCCGCGCAGGTGCGCCGCGTTGGACATGAGCTTGTGGCCACCGAGATGCGCGGCAAACACCTTCTCGCAAGTCTCGATGGTCTCTTCCTTGGACATGCGCTCGAAGCCGAAGCGGTCCCAGGTCTCCTGCGTGCATTCGACGATCACCGTCGCCGTGTCGGCATCGAACTGATAGGCATGCACCCACATCCAGCCGTGTCCGGTCTTCTCGAAGATGAAGGTGAAGGCGTCATCGAACTTCTGGTGCGTGCCGAGCCAGATGAACTTGCACAGGCGCAGGTCCACATCGGGCTTGAACACATCCGCATATTCGCGCCGCACCAGCGAGTTGATGCCGTCGCTGGCGACCACGAGGTCATAGTCCTTGCGGTACTCTTCAGCGGTCTTGAACTCCTGCTGGAACTCCAGATTGATGCCAAGCTCCCGCGCCCGCTCCTGCAGGATGATCAGAAGTTTCTTGCGGCCAATGCCGGCAAAGCCGTGGCCGCCGGAAACGGTGCGCACGCCATCATGGACGACCGCAATGTCGTCCCAGTAGGAGAAGTTGGCGCGGATCTCTTCCGTGCTCTTCGGGTCATTGCGCGCCATGTTGCCCAGCGCATCATCGGACAGCACCACGCCCCAGCCGAACGTGTCATTCGCCTTGTTGCGCTCCAGCACCGTGATGTCATGGGCCGCATCACGCAGCTTCATCGAGATTGCAAAATAGAGCCCCGCAGGCCCGCCTCCCAGGCACAGGATCTTCATTGCCGCAGTCCCTTCCGTTTGTCTTGTTGAGCATGAGCCTGCCACCAGCCGGAAATTATTTCAAGCTTGAAATATCGGCATGCAAAAGGAAACTTAATGGGCGGAGTGAGCAGGCCGATATGCGGATTCGGGAGCCGTTTCAGCATGGCGCCTTGCCATTTGGCATTAAATATCTTATTTTTTGCCAAAAGGAGCTGACCATGTTGCAGGAAATCCCCCGCACCCGCGCTGCGCCGGACGTGCCGCAGATCACCACCGAAGAAGCGGCGGCGATGGCGCGGGCGGTGATCCGGCTGTTCGAACGCTGGCAGCTTTCCGATGCGCAGGCGCGGGAGATCCTCGGCGGCCTCCCGGCCCGCACCCATGCGCGCTGGAAATCGGGCGAGCCGGGGCGCATCGACCGCGATCTGCCCCCCCGCCTCTCCCTGCTGATGGGCATCCATAAGGGCCTGCGTTATCTCTTCACCGAAGCGGAACGCGGTTACGCCTGGGTGCGCAAGCCCAACCCGGTGTTTGGCGGGCGCACGCCGGTCGAGGTGATGGCGCAGGGCGACATATTCTCGCTGGCCCGCGTGCGCGCCTATCTCGACGCGGAGCGCGGCGGCTTCTGATGAGCGCCCTGGCCCTTACGCGGGTGGAGTGGCAGAGCGCCTTCCGCCTCATCCGCTCCATCCATCCGCCGGTTGATCTGTTCGAGGACATTGCCGACCCGCAGGACTGGGAAGCGCTTGCCTCGGCCGAATCGAAGACCAATCCGCGGATCTGGGACCATCTCGGGCAACTGGATCTGGTGCCGCCGCACCGGCGGGTGAGCGGCCCCGGCGCCAGCTATCTGATGGCGCCTTTCGTCCATGTCAGCACAGACCGGCCGGGCCGCTTCACCGATGGCACCTATGGCGTCTACAGCGTGGGCAATGCAGAGGAAGTGGCGATCCGGGAAGTCGCCCATCATCACGGCCGCACCATGCGGGCCACGCAGGAAGCGCCGGGCTGGACCTCCCAGTTCCGCATGCTCACCTGCCACCTTGACCTTGACCTGCATGATGCAAGACCGGATGTCCGCTATCACCACCCGGATGACTATGCCCCCTCGCAGGCGCTGGGCCGGGAACTCAGAGCCTCAGGCGCCAACGGTATCCTCTACCGCAGCGTCCGCTGCGAAGGCGGAGAATGTGCCGCCATCTTCTGGCCGGACCTAATCCCCGTTCCCCTGCAAGCCGATCACTTCGACTTCCACTGGAATGGCACCACCGCCGACAAGGTGCGCAACTGCCGGACGGGGGCGATTTTCGGGCTTTAGGCATTAACTCGGGGGATCGACGGTGCAACTCCTCCGTTGGCCGCTGAGACCGGCAAAATGTTATCCCTCAGTCAATTTTTGGCGATACACTAGGACATCGAATTGCCGTATGCGTCTGGCCAGTCAGGCGTACGCAGGTGATTGACACGGTTTGCCTCGCCGCGCTACGGATTGCGGAACTTGGCACTTCGCGTGACTACACTACATATGTGAAGGGGCTTTTAGGGCGACCCTCAGGAGAGCGGAAATGCCGAAGCTTTCATCGATGCAGATCAAGCGGACAAAACTCCACACTTTTGCTGCGGCACTGGGCCTGCTTGGCCCTGCGGTTATACTTGCCCCTCAGTCAGGAGGCACGGTGATCAAGCGTGGTGAGAGTGTTCGTCATGCTTGGCAATCTGCGGGCGATGTACTCATTGGCGCAGCAGGGCGTTACAAGAATGAAGTCAGAAAACGAGGGCAACACGGACAGTGATCGTGTCAGCTCTGATGCCATTTCCCATACAGAGGGCATTAGAGAGCAGAGTAATCTGGATGAACTCGTTGAAACGATTGCCTACGACTCTGCCTCGAAAGTAATACCCCCGAACCAGCTCAAGGCTTTTGCCTCAAAGTTCAGAAAGGCATTCCTGTCTCAAGTGGCAGCCGGCTCAGATCCTGATCAAGTCTTTGTAATGGGTGAGATTTCCAGAACACACTCCGGCCCGCTACCGCCGCCAGATGTATTGCTTGCCTATGAGAACAGCCTTCCCGGCGCAATGGATCGCATTTTCCAAATGGCGGAAGCCGATCAGGCAGCCTATCTCGCGTCGATCGAACGGCAGCAGAAATCTGACAACACGTTCCGGCTCATATCTTATTTTGGCGGCCTTTTTGCATTCGTTCTCGCTCTTGGAACAGCCACACTCCTGAGTTTCCACGGCTACACAGACGTTGCACTCGCCGTTGTCGGTTCAGCTGCGCTTGGCGCAATCGCAGTTTTCGTGAATGCATGGCAGGGTAAAAAGCCCGAATAATACCAAAGGTCTGAGATGCAGACACATAACGCCTTGAAATTGCTCAAGCGCCGCACTGGCTTCACCAACTCTGGGAGTGTCAGGCTCATCGAGAGTTGGCATAATTCAAGCTTGAAGCGACTGGTCTATTTTGCAACAGGGGCCAGGCAAGTGGCGCAGGGGCGGTTTTTAGGCCGTTGCCCCGGTTGCCTGCTGTCTGTGGCTGCGCTAGGCAAACAGGCATGAACACGCAGATGATCCGTATGGGCTGGTGGTGGCAGGACGCTTGATTGGCGGCCTTGCGATTTCTCATGTTCTGACGTGATCGAAGTTGACCCAAAGGCCGCCGCGGCAAGACCCGCAGGCGGCCTTTGGTCTGTCTGGGGTCTGGCTGGGGAAAGCCTGGACCTGAACTGGAGGATGGACGAATGCCGGTACCGGCTGAGCAGACTTTCAAGACCAAGGGCGGCATTGCCGTCACACGCGGCGCACGCCCGGCAGACTATGCGGAGGGAACCTCCCGCTGGATCGACCGGCTGGATGCAGAGCGCGGCGCGGTCCTCTCCTCCTCCTATGAGTATCCGGGCCGCTACACCCGCTGGGACATGGCACTGGTCAATCCGCCGCTTGTGCTGGAATCGGCCGGGCGCAACGTCGAAATCCGCGCCCTCAACGCCCGTGGCCTCGTTCTGCTGCCCGCCATTGCCGGGGTGCTGTCAGCCCATCCGGACGTGGAAGCCTTTGCTGCCACCGAAGGCCGCATGACCCTGACGGTGCGCAAGCCCGCTGCCCCCTTCCGCGAGGAAGACCGCTCGCGTCAGGCCTCCACCTTCTCCGTGGTGCGGACCATCAAGGAGCTGTTCGCCTGCGATGACGATCAGCTCGGCCTTTACGGCGCCTTCGGCTACGACCTTGCCTTCCAGTTCGAGCCGATCGAGTTGAAGCTGAAGCGCCCGGCGGACCAGCGCGATCTGGTGTTGTTCCTGCCCGATGAAATCCTCATCGTCGATCACCATGGCCGCCGCGCCTATGTGCTGGAATATGACTTCGAGGTCGATGGCAAGCGCACCCACGGCCTGCCGCGTGATGGGGAGAAACAGCCCTATCAGCCGGCCAATGAAGATCCGGGCCGGGGCGACCATGAACCGGGCGAATATGCAAAGATCGTGGACCGGGCCAAGGAATATTTCCGCCGGGGCGACCTGTTCGAGACCGTGCCGGGCCAGACCTTCTACGAGCCCTGCGCCAACCCGCCCTCGGCCGTCTCCCGCCGCCTGCAGCAGATCAACCCCTCGCCCTATTCCTTCTTCATCAACCTCGGCAATGCGGAATATCTCGTCGGCGCCTCCCCGGAGATGTATGTCCGCGTCACCGGCGGGCGGCGGGTGGAAACCTGCCCCATCTCCGGCACCATCCGGCGCGGCAAGAATGCCATCGAGGATGAGGCGCAGATCCGCAAGCTGCTGAATTCCGCCAAGGACGAGGCGGAACTGACCATGTGCTCGGACGTGGACCGCAACGACAAGAGCCGCGTCTGCGTGCCCGGCTCGGTCAAGGTCATCGGCCGCCGCCAGATCGAGATGTATTCCCGCCTGATCCACACGGTGGACCATATCGAGGGCATCCTGCGCGAGGACATGGACGCGCTCGACGCCTTCCTTTCCCACGCCTGGGCCGTCACCGTGACCGGTGCGCCGAAACGCTGGGCGATGGAGTTCATCGAGAACAACGAGAAAAGCTCCCGCGCCTGGTATGGCGGGGCCATCGGTGCGGTGCTGTTCAACGGCGACATGAACACCGGCCTCACCCTGCGCACCGTCCGCATCAAGGACGGCGTCGCCCAGATCCGTGCCGGTGCGACGCTGCTCTATGACAGCATTCCGGAAGACGAAGAGGCCGAAACCGAGCTGAAGGCCGAAGCCATGCGCGCCGCCGTGCGCGAGGCGGGGCTGGCCGTGAAGGCCACGGAAACCGTGCGCGAGAAGAAGCCCGGAGCGGGCCTCAAGATCCTGCTGGTGGACCACGAGGACAGTTTCGTCCACACGCTGGCCAACTACTTCCGCCAGACCGGCGCCGATGTGGTCACCTACCGCACGCCCGTTGCCGACCACGTGTTCCATGACGTGAACCCGGACCTGGTGGTGCTCTCCCCCGGTCCCGGCAGCCCGAAGGACTTCGACTGCGCCGCCACCATCGGCCGTGCCCGCGCGCGCGGACTGCCGCTGTTCGGCGTCTGCCTCGGCCTGCAGGCTCTGGCCGAAGGGCTGGGCGGCGAACTGGGCCAGCTGGACGTGCCGATGCACGGCAAGCCCTCGCCCATCAGCCTCACCGGCAATTCGGTGCTGTTCGAAGGCTTGAGCTCGCCGGTCACGGTCGGCCGCTACCACTCGCTGTTTGCGAAGAAGGACAAGCTGCCCGCAGACTTCCGCATCACGGCGGAGACGGAAGACGGGGTGATCATGGCCATCGAGCACACCAGCGAGCCGATCGCCGCCGTCCAGTTCCACCCGGAAAGCATCATGTCCCTCGACCAGGACGCCGGCCACCGCATCATCGAGAACGTGGTGACCTGCCTGGTGAAGACGCGCCGGGCGTAGGGCTTACCTGTCACAAGAAGAAGACCCGGCAGGCTCGCCCTGCCGGGTCTTTTGCTTTCCTGCAGTTCTCACCGCCGCCAGGTCTTCACCGCAGACAGCATCAGGCTGGTTTCGGTGGCGGAGACGCCTTCGATGAGGCGGATGCGGTGGAGGGCGGCGTCGAAGGAGGCGAGATCCGGGGTGGCGAGTTCGATCACCAGATCCCAGCGGCCATTGGTGGTGTGGATCGAGCGGGCCTCCGGCATGCCGCTGAGGCGGCGGATCACCGCATCGGCCCGCTTGCCCTCGATGGCCAGCATCATCATGGCGCGGATCGGCAGGTCCTGCCCCTCGTTGCGCAGAACGGCGGTGAAGCCCTGGATCTCGCCGCTTTCCACCAGCCGCGACAGGCGCGCCCGCACGGTGGCGCGGGAGAGTTTCAGGTCCAGCGCCAGATCCGAGATCGAGCGGCGGCCATCCGCCCGCAGCGCTGCGATCAATGCAAGATCCGTATCGTCCAGCATGCGGCATCCTTCCAGTTTGGAAAGTTTAGCTTATCACTTTGGATGGTCTACTGCCCAGAGTGCGCAATTTTTTGTCTTCAGACTGCCATCTGATGGCTGCACTCTGGAAGAGATGCAGATCCGCAGTGAAGGAGGCCGAGGGATGACGCAGATTGCGCTTGTGGGAGCACCGGTGGAAGCAGGCGCAGGGCGCAGGGGCTGTCTGATGGGACCGGCCGCCTATCGCACCGCGGGCCTTCAGGAAGAGCTGGAAGCGCTCGGCCTTGTTGTGGAGGACCACGGCGACGTTGTGCCGGATCAGGCGCTCGACGTTCCGGACACGGACCCGAAGCTGAAGAACCTGCGTGCCGTTGCCGGCTGGACGCGGGCGCTTTACCGCAAGGCCCGGTCTTTGGCGGCGGGGCCGCAGATGCCCATCTACATGGGCGGCGACCATGCGCTGGCTCTTGGCACCCTCGCCGGGCACGCAGCCCATGCGGCCGGTGCCGGGCGGCCGCAATTCGTGCTGTGGCTCGACGCCCATTCCGACATCAACACCTTCGAAAGCACGGTCAGCGGCAATCTGCACGGCACGCCGGTTGCCTTTGCCTGCGGCTTGCCGGGCTTTGACGTGCTGCTGGGGGAGAAGCTGGACACGCCTATATCGCCGGGCAACCTCTGCCTGCTGGGTCTGCGCTCGGTCGATCCGCCGGAGCGGGCGCTGATCCGGGAATTCGGCATCACCGCCCATGACATGCGGGCCATTGACGAGAACGGCATCGCCCGCCTGCTGGAGCCGTTTCTGGAGCGCTGCGCCCGCGCCAACGGCTTCCTGCATGTGAGCCTTGATGTGGATTTCATCGACCCGGACATCGCTCCGGCGGTCGGCACCACCGTGCCGGGCGGCGTCACCTTCCGCGAGGCACATCTGGTGATGGAGATGCTGCATGACAGCGGCCTCGTAACCTCGCTGGATCTGGTGGAACTGAACCCCTTCCTCGACGACCGGGGCCGCACCGCCCGGCTGATGGTGGACCTGACCGCGAGCCTCTTCGGACGGCGCGTCATGGACCGCCCCACCCGAAGCTATTGACCCGGAGCCAGAAAATGACCACCACCGCCAGCCATCCGGCACAGGATGCCCCCTCGCCTCTCGCACTGGTACCCTTCGTCAGCGTCGGCAACATGATGCGCATTCTGAATGCAGTGGGCGTCGAGGCCTTCATCGAAGGGCTTGCGGCTGTGATCGAGGAGGATTTCCGCCGCTGGCCGCTGTTCGACAAGACGCCGCGCGTCGCCTCCCATTCGAGGGAAGGTGTCATCGAGCTGATGCCTGCGTCGGATGGCGTTGCCTATGGATTCAAATATGTGAACGGCCACCCGAAGAACACCCGCACCGGCCGCCAGACCGTGACGGCCTTTGGCGTGCTGGCAGAGGTGGAGACGGGCTATCCCGTTCTCCTCTCGGAGATGACGATCCTCACCGCCCTGCGCACCGCCGCCATGTCGGCGCTCGCGGCAAAATATCTGGCCCCGGCCGATGCCCGCTCCATGGCGATCATCGGCAATGGCGCGCAATCGGAGTTTCAGGCGCTTGCCTTCCGCAAGCTTCTGGGTGTGGACCGTTTGCGGCTCTATGATATCGACCCGGCGGCCAGCCGCCGCTGCGCCCGCAATCTTGAAGGCTTCGGCTTCGACATCACCGTCTGCTCCAGCGCGGAAGAGGCGGTTGAAGGTGTTGCCATCATCACCACGGTGACGGCAGACAAGCAGCGGGCGACCATCCTCACCGACAACATGGTGGCCAGCGGCCAGCACATCAACGCGGTGGGCGGCGACTGCCCCGGCAAGACGGAACTGCACCGGGATATCCTGCTGCGCTCGTCCATCTTTGTCGAATATACGCCCCAGACCCGCATCGAGGGCGAGATCCAGCAGCTTGCGGCAGATCATCCGGTCACGGAACTGTGGCAGGTGATTGCCGGAGACGCGCCGGGCCGCCGGTCGGCGCTGGAAACGACGCTGTTCGATTCCGTCGGCTTTGCGGTGGAGGATTTCTCTGCCCTGCGTTATCTGCGCGGGCTTTTGAAGGATCTGCCCTACTGCGAAATGCTCGATCTTCTGGCGGACCCGGATGATCCGCGGGATCTGTTCGGCATGGTCCTGCGCGCCAGTTCCTCTGGCTGACGGATCCAGCGCGGGAAATATCATGCAACGGGACAAGGGATGTCAGATCCGGTCAGCACTGAGTCGGATCAGCATCCGTATCAAGCCCGTTTCCACACCTTGAGCTCAACCTCGGCGCGATATTTTCCAGATAAAGTTTCAAATTCAAGAAACAAACTTCTCATGATGCGAAGGTCTTTTCGCCGTAGGCGATATAAACATTTATCACCCTTAGTAATACAATTCAAAAAACCTACATTTCCTTCTCTCTCAAAGATTTTCACGTGACAAGAGTGCAGCCTATGACATACCAAAGTTGCGCATCAGAGACATAGCTGCTTACCAGTCCTGCAGGAACCGGCGGAAGCCCCCATGCAACGCAACGTGATTATTGAATTGATGAGCATGATCGCCGGCTTCTTCGGCGGCATCGTCATTTCTTACATTTTCGGCTGGGGCCTTCTGTTCGGCATGCTTGTGACGGTAAGCCTCGGCGTTTTTGGCGATTGGCTTTACGGCCGCAAGGCGCGGGGGCGCGAGGCGCGCAGCCGCCGGAACTGAGGGCCGGTGCCTTGAACTGGCCAAAAGAAAAAGCCGCCGGCAGAACCGGCGGCTTTTTCTTTTGGTGGCCATGCCGCCAGCTTACTTGCGGGTCAGCTGGTCCACATCACGCACGGCGCCGCGGGCGGCGGAGGTGGTGAGAGCGGCATAGGCCTTGAGGGCTGCCGAAACCTTGCGGGTGCGCGGCTTTTCCGGCTTCCAGGCATCAGCGCCTTTGGCTTCCATCTTCGCCCGGCGTTCGGCCAGCACTTCGTCGCTCACATCCACGCGGATGATGCGGTTCGGGATGTCGATGACGATCGGATCGCCATGCTCCACCAGACCGATCGCGCCGCCTTCCGCCGCTTCCGGGGACGCATGGCCGATGGACAAGCCCGAGGTGCCGCCGGAGAAACGGCCATCGGTGATGAGCGCGCAGGCCTTGCCGAGGCCCTTGGACTTCAGGTAGCTCGTCGGATAGAGCATTTCCTGCATGCCGGGGCCACCCTTCGGGCCTTCGTAACGGATGACCACCACATCGCCTGCCTTGACCTTGCCGGTGAGAATGTCGCTCACCGCCTGATCCTGGCTTTCGCAGATATAGGCCGGGCCGGAGAACTTCAGGATGCTCTCGTCCACGCCCGCCGTCTTCACGATGCAGCCATCCAGCGCGATATTGCCAAAGAGCACGGCAAGGCCGCCGTCCTTCGAGAAGGCATGCTCCGCCGAGCGGATGACGCCGGTCTTGCGGTCGGTATCAACGCCTTCGCTGTAGCGGCGCGACTGGGAGAAGGCTTCCTGCGTCGGCACGCCGCCGGGGGCAGCCGAGTAGAAAGTATGCACCGCTTCGCTCGAGGTGCGCACCACATCCCAGCGGTCAAGCGCATCCTTCATGCTGGCGGCATGAACCACCGGCAGCGAGATGTCGATGAGGCCGGCACGGTCCAGTTCGCCCAGAATGCCCATGATGCCGCCAGCGCGGTGCACGTCTTCCATGTGCACATCCGGCACAGAAGGCGCGACCTTGCAGAGCACCGGCACGCGGCGCGACAGCCGGTCGATATCGGCCATGGTGAAGTTCACCTCGCCCTCATAGGCGGCGGCGAGAAGATGCAGAACCGTGTTGGTGGACCCGCCCATGGCGATGTCCAGCGTCATGGCGTTCTCGAAGGCCTTGAACGAGGCGATGCTGCGCGGCAGCACGCTTTCGTCGTCCTGCTCGTAGTAGCGGCGGGCGAGATCGACGATCAGGTGGCCGGCTTCCACGAACAGGCGCTTGCGGTCGGCGTGGGTGGCCAGTGTCGAGCCATTGCCCGGCAGCGCCAGGCCCAGCGCCTCGGTGAGGCAGTTCATCGAGTTGGCGGTGAACATGCCCGAGCAGGAGCCGCAGGTGGGGCATGCGGAGCGCTCGATCACCTTCACGTCCTCTTCGGACACACGGTCATCGGCTGCTGCCACCATGGCATCCACCAGATCCAGCGCCTTGGTGGTGCCGTCAGCCAGCACCGCCTTGCCCGCTTCCATCGGGCCGCCGGAGACGAAGACCACCGGAATGTTGAGGCGCATGGCGGCCATCAGCATGCCCGGGGTGATCTTGTCGCAGTTGGAAATGCAGACCAGCGCATCGGCGCAATGGGCGTTGACCATATACTCGACCGCATCGGCGATGATCTCGCGCGAGGGCAGCGAATAGAGCATGCCGTCATGGCCCATGGCGATGCCGTCATCCACCGCGATGGTGTTGAATTCCTTGGCAACACCGCCTGCCTTCTCGACCTCGCGGGCGACAAGCTGGCCAAGGTCCTTCAGGTGCACATGGCCCGGAACGAACTGGGTGAAGGAGTTGGCAATAGCGATGATCGGCTTGCCGAAATCGCCGTCCTTCATGCCCGTGGCGCGCCACAGGCCGCGCGCGCCGGCCATGTTGCGGCCGTGGGTGGAGGTTCTGGAACGATAGGCGGGCATCTGGAACTCCCTGGGATTGTCCTATTGGCGGTCTCTTTGTCCGCCTCACGCTTGCTGCGTGCTTCAAATGTAGGGTTTGGCAGGTTTTTGGGGCGAGCGAAAGGGCAGAAAACCCAAAAAGAGTACGCTGCGGTACGGTTCCGGTAAAAGTTCCGCTATAGTTAGCCATTGACCTCACAATCGGATCAGAATAGTTATCCATATGGCTAACCAACAGCAGCCACTCGACGCCCTGTTTCATGCCCTGTCGGATCCCACCCGGCGGGCAGTGCTTCAGCGTCTGGGCGCGGGAAGTGCCAGCGTCAAGGATCTTTCCGGACCCTTTTCGATGGCCCTGCCCTCGTTTCTCAAACACCTCGCTGTCCTCGAGGACAGCGGGCTGATTACAACGCATAAGTCGGGCAGGACCCGAACCTGTAACCTCAACAAGGCGGCTTTTGCGCCGGTGGACGACTGGCTTTCAAGCCAGAAGGCGATGTGGACGGCACGCACGGACCGGCTGGCGGCCTTTGTCGAGGCGGAAACCGCATCTGAGGAGGACTGACATGTTTGATCCCGCGCTTGACCTCGAAATTTCCCGCATCATCAAGGCGCCACCGGCCGCGATCTGGAACGCCTGGAAGGATCCGGCCGCGCTCGCCAAGTGGTGGGCACCGGAACCGGTCGTGACCGAGGTACACCAGCTCGACCTGCGGCCTGGCGGCGCCTTCGAGACGACGATGACCCTGCCGGACGGCACGAAGATGAACAATATCGGCTGCTTTCTCGATGTGATCGAGAACCGCCGGATTGTATCAACGGACGCTCTTCTGCCGGGCTACCGGCCGCGCAAGGAAGGTTTCATGACCGCGATCATCACGCTTCAGGAGGTCGATGGCGGCACGAACTATGTCGCACGTGTCCTGCATGGGAATCGCGAGGACAAGGACATCCACGAAAAGATGGGCTTCCACGATGGCTGGGGCACCGCCCTGACGCAGCTGGCAAATTTCGTCGAAGGCCACTGACGGAAAACGGCCTCGCGGTTGGGGGTGGCCGCGAGGCCGTCCCGGCTGGCACACAGAGAGGACTGCACCAGCCGGAAAGCATGTTCAGGCTCAGGTTCAGGCTGGGGCTCAGGCGGCCGCGCTGCCCTCAAGGGCCGGATAGTCGGTGTAGCCCTTGGTGCCGCCGCCATAGAGCGTGTCGCGGTCCAGCTCGTTGAGCGGGGCGTCACGGCGCAGGCGCTCCACCAGATCCGGATTGGAAATGAAGGGGCGGCCGAAAGCGACCATGTCCGCGCGGCCGCTTTCCACCGCCTCGATGGCGCTCGCCCGGTCATAGCCGTTGTTGGCGATGTAGATGCCATTGAAGCGGGCGCGCAGGGCGCCGATGTCCTCGCCCGGCTTCAGCTCGCGCGTGCCGCCGGTCTGGCCTTCCACCATGTGCAGATAGGCAAGGCCGTAGCCGTTGAGAATGTCCACGGCGCGGGAGAAGGTCTCGACCGGGTTGTCATCATGAATGCCATTGGCATTGGAGAAGGGGCTGAGGCGCACGCCCACCCGATCCGCGCCGATGGCATCCACCACCGCGTCCATGACTTCCTTGAGGAAACGGGTGCGGTTTTCCAGGCTGCCGCCATAGGCATCCGTGCGGGTGTTGGAGCCGGTGCGCAGGAACTGGTCGATGAGATAGCCATTGGCTGCGTGTATCTCGACGCCGTCGAACCCGGCGGCAATCGCGTTGCGGGAAGCCTTCACATAATCAGCGACGATGCCGGCGATCTCGGAGGTCTCCAGCGCGCGCGGCTGCGGCGTGTCGACAAAGCCGTTGCCGTCATAGACCTTGGACTGGGCAGCAATGGCGGACGGCGCAACCGGTGCGGCGCCGCCCGGCTGCAGCACATTGTGCGAAATGCGGCCGACGTGCCAGAGCTGGATCACGATCTTGCCGCCCTTGGCGTGAACGGCATCCGTCACCTTCTTCCAGCCCTCCACCTGGGCATCGGAATAGATGCCCGGCGTCCAGGCATAGCCCTTGCCCTGCGGGCTGATCTGCGAGGCTTCGGTGATGATCAGGCCGGCGCTGGCACGCTGGGCGTAATACTCCACGTGGATGTCATAGGGCGTATCATCTTCGGCGCGGGCGCGGTTGCGGGTCAGTGGCGCCATCGCAATGCGGTTCGCCAGCTTCATGCGGCCAGCCTGAACGGGGGAGAAGAGCTTTGCTTCCGTCATGATGTCTTCCTTCTTCCGGGTTGCTTTCCGCCCTTTCTGGATCAATCAGTCCATAATTGGGCGGGATTTGAGATCTGGTTATGCGTGAGGGGGTCTAGGCGGGGACGGCTTGCGGCGGAGCCAGAAGCCGGGCAAGCCCTTCGTCCAGCGCCGAGGTGATATAGGCCTCGTCCAGGCCGGACTTGCGCAGGGTCAGCGTGCCGATGGCAAGCGCGGCCAGCGCCCTTGCCCGGGCCCGCAGGGGCTCCGGCCCGTTTTCATCCAGCGCCTCGGCGATAATCGCCTCGATCCGCTCCAGATGATGGCGGCCAAGCGCGGCCACCTCCTCGTTCTGGGGGGCAAGCTCGGTGATGCAATTGACCAGCAGGCAGCCATGCTTGCCGCCGGACGGGTCCGCCAGCGCCCGCAGCATGGTGGCCACAGCCTCTGCCCGGTGCGCATGCGGCGCATCACCGATGGATTTCAGCGCCTCAAGCGCCGTTGCAGAATAGCGCCGCAGGGCGGCCAGCAGCACATCCTGCTTGGAGCCAAAGGCGGCATAAAGGGAGGAACGGCTGATGCCCATCGCCTGTGTCAGGTCGTCCAGCGACGTCGCCTCGAAACCCTGACGGCGGAACAGCTCCAGCGCCGCACGCAGAACCTCACCCTCGTCATAGGAACGCGGGCGGCCCGGACCGGCAGTTGCACCGGCAGCAGAGAGGCGTGGTTCGGCAGTCTTTTTCGTCATGGCCTTGAATATGGACTGCTCAGTCCGTAATTCAAGGGGGACACGAACAGGCCACCCTGCCTGTCCACCCTTTGCACCGCAAACAGCACGGAGGCGCATATGCTGCCCTACAGCATGCTGGATCTTTCCCCCATTCCCGAAGGCTCGGACGCGCGTGATGCGCTGGCCAGCACGCTGGATCTTGCCCGCCATGCGGAAGACCTCGGCTTCATCCGCTACTGGCTGGCCGAGCACCACAACATGCCCGGCATCGCCAGCGCGGCCACGGCCATCGTCATCGGTCAGGTGGCCAATGCGACGAAGCGCATCCGCGTCGGTGCGGGTGGCATCATGCTGCCGAACCATGCTCCGCTGGTGGTGGCCGAGCAGTTCGGCACGCTGGCGACCTTCTTCCCCGGCCGCATCGATCTGGGTCTTGGCCGTGCACCCGGCACCGACATGGGCACCGCCCGCGCCCTGCGCCGCACGCTGCAGGCCTCCGATGACTTTCCGGCCGATGTAGAAGAGCTGATCGGTTACCTCTCCCCGGCCCAGCCCGGTGCGCAGGTGCGGGCCATCCCCGGCGAAGGCACGGAAGTGCCGGTCTGGATCCTCGGCTCCAGCCTTTATGGCGCGCAGCTGGCAGCTCACTTCGGGCTCCCCTATGCCTTTGCCTCGCATTTCGCGCCGCAGGCGCTGGATCAGGCAGTCACCATCTACCGCAGCCGCTTCCAGCCGTCCCGCCATCTTGAGCGCCCGCATTTCATGCTGGCGGTGAATGCCTTTGCCGGGGAGGATGACGCGGAAGGCATCTATCTGCGCTCTTCCATGCAGCAGGCCTTCGCCAACCTGCGCAGCGGCCGGCCCGGCCCCCTGCCCCGGCCTGTCGGGAACATCCAAGCGGTGCTCGATCCGCAGATGCTGGCCATGGTGGAGATGGCGCTCTCCTGCAGCGTCACCGGCGGGCCGGAAACCATCCGCAGCCAGCTTGCCAGCCTGATCGAGCGCTACCAGCCGGACGAGATCATGTTCAACGGCAACATCCACGATCCCGCCGCCCGCAAGGCGTCCTTCACCCGCACGGTGGCCGCCCTTAAGGACGTGACGGGAGCGATGGCACCCCAGGCGGCCGGGTGAAAATCCGGCCATGGTGGGCGCCAGGGTCTGGACTGTGCTAGGCTGGGGCCAAGGAGCTTCCTGATGCCGACTGTCCGTGCCTTGTTTCCTGTCTTCTGTCTCGCCGCCAGCCTTACGGCGGCGGGAGCGGTGCCGCCTGCGGCCGCTCAAGGGCAGGACATGACGTGTGATGCCTCCGCGCGGGACTTTGCCAATGCCCACGCGGGCGGCGGGCGGGACATGGGCACCAGCATTCTGGAAGGCGCGATGAGTGGCACGGTTGCCGGCGGCGCCTGGGCTGGCCCTTCCGGCGCAGAGCGCGGCGCCCGCGCGGGAGCAGCGCTTGGCGTGCTCGGCACCATGGCGCAGGACCCGCGCGTCTGGCAGGCACTTTACGACAGCGCCTACCGGACCTGCCTGACACAAAGATACAGCACACCGGGACACAGCGCGCCTGCTTACGGTGTGCCTGCCTATGGCGCCCCGGTTTTCGGCGGGCAGGCTCAGGGCGCGCAAATGCCACCGCTGCCGCCCCAGCCGCCTGCACCATCCGTGCCTCTGGAAGAGTTTCAGTCCTCGGGCGCGCCCTGCGGCTCGAGCGCCAGCTACCGCAAATTTGCGCCCGGCACCCAGCCCTCGACATTTACCGCAAGATCCGGCGGCAACTGCCAGTAGGGCTGGCACTCAGGCCTTGAGGCTTGCCGTGGCCTTTTCCAGCGCCAGATGAAGCTCGCCGAGCCTGCGCTTCAGGTCGCGGATTTCCGCAAGATCCAGCCCTGTTGCCCCGCCAATGCATTCCGGGATCGCCTGCCCGGCCTTGCGCATGTGCGCGCCCTTGTCCGTCAGCTTGACGCGCACCTGCCGCTCGTCTGCCGCATCACGGCGGCGGGCGACAAGCTCCATGGCCTCCAGACGCTTCACCAGTGGCGTCAGCGTGTTGGATTCCAGCCCCAGCCGCTGGCCGAGCCCGCCAACCGTCTGGTCATCCTCCTCCCAGAGCACCATCATCACCAGAAACTGCGGATAGGTGAGCCCCAGCCCCTCCAGCAGCGGCTTGTAGGCGCGGTTGAAGGCGTGATTGGCCGAATAGATGGAAAAGCACAGCAGGTCCCCAAGGGTGCGAGGACTGGAGCCGCCGGCACTTTCGGGGGAACAGGTGGATGGGGTCATGGGTTACTCCTTCAGGAGAAGAATTTAGTTCGCGCACGATTGAATCGCAACGCTTGACAAGCAGGTATAACCAGCCTATCTATCTCTTGCGATTAAATCGCACACGACTTAAATACAGGAGACCGAAATGCCCGTGAACGTTCTGTACACCACCGCAGCCCGCGCAACCGGTGGCCGTGACGGCTCCGCCGAGACTCTCGACGGCACCTTCAAGGTCAGCCTCTCCACCCCGAAGGAACTGGGCGGCGCAGGCGGCGACGCAGCCAACCCGGAAAAGCTGTTTGCCGCCGGCTACTCGGCCTGTTTCCTTGGCGCCATGAAGTTCGTGGGCGGCCAGACGGGCGTAAAGGTTCCCGCCGACACCACGGTCACCGCAACGGTGGGCATCGGCCCGCGTTCGGAAGGCGGCTTCGGCCTTGAAGTTTCCCTCGCCGTTTCCCTGCCGGGCCTGCCGCAGGAGCAGGCGCAGGAGCTGATCGAGAAGGCGCATCAGGTGTGCCCCTATTCCAACGCCACCCGCAACAACATCGACGTCAAGCTGTCGCTCGCCTGAGCGAAAGCCCTGTCTGACGGACCGGCGGCAGGAGCCATCCTGCCGCCTCCCTTTTGTAGGCGGTTGACGGCTTCCGCCTGACGGGCCACCCTCTCGCAACCTTGGAGAGACGGAGTCGCCCGATGAAAGCCCTTTCCCGCAGCAGTCTCATCCGCACCGCTGCGCTTGCCCTTCTGACCGGCCTTGCCGCCACGCCCGCCTTCGCGGCGCAGCAGAAATGCGGCGGCGATTTCAAGACGTTTCTTGCAGGCGTGGAGCAGGAAGCCGTCGCCAGCGGCGTCCCGCAAGGCATTGCGGCGCGCGCTCTTGCCAATGCCCAGATCGACAAGAAGGTCCTCTCGCGCGACCGGGGACAGGCTGTCTTCAGGCAGACCTTCACCGAGTTCTCCGCCCGCTCGGTCAGTTCCGCGCGCCTGCAGCACGGCGCCAACAACATGAAGAAATATGCGCAGGTCTTTGCCCGCGCCGAGGCGGAATACGGCGTTCCTGCCGCCGTCATCACCGCCTTCTGGGGGCTGGAGACGGATTTCGGCGCCGTGCAGGGCGACTTCAACACCTTCAACGCCCTCGCCACACTGGCGCATGACTGCCGCCGCCCGCATCTCTTCCGGCCGCAGTTGATTGCCGCCCTGCATATGGTGGCCCATGGCGATCTGGATCCCGCCACCACCACCGGCGCTTGGGCAGGCGAAATCGGCCAGGTGCAGATGCTGCCCGAGGACATCATCCGCTATGGCGTTGATGGCGATGGCGACAACCACGTGGACCTGAAGAACTCTGCGCCCGACGCCATTCTGACGGCGGCGCATTTCATCCAGTCTCTCGGCTGGCAGCGCGGCCAGCCCTGGCTCATCGAAGTGGAGACGCCGGACAACCTGCCCTGGGCGGACAGCAGCCTCGACAAGACCAAGCCTGTCTCCGAATGGGCAGGCCTTGGCGTCAAGGCCCGCAGCGGCGCGTTGCCAACCGGCGCCCTGCCCGCGTCTCTCATTCTGCCGCAGGGGCGCAAGGGGCCGGCTTTCCTCGCCTTCCCCAATTTCGGCATTTACCTGAAATGGAACCAGTCCTTCATCTACACGACGAGCGCCGCCTATTTCGCAACGCGCCTCGCCGGTGCGCCGGTGCTGGCCAAGACATCGCCGGAACCGGGGCTGGATGATGCCGGCATGCGGGCGCTTCAGACAAAGCTGCAGGCCCGCGGCCATGACGTGGGCAAGATCGACGGCATCCTCGGCTCCGGCACCCGCCGCGCCGTCCAGGCCGAACAGCAGCGCCTCGGCATCCCAGCCGACGGCTGGCCGACGCCGGCCTTGCTGCAGAGGCTGTGAGGGAAAGAGGCTTGCCGTCCGTTGTCAGCCACAGCTTCGCGGGCAATGTTTACAACGGACTGCCAGTCAGGCTTCCTGGTTACGGTTTGAGGAAAGCCTGTGTTCTGGTCATTCCGGCACGGCGTTTCAGCTCCCCTCCCCCTGGTGGGGAGGGGTTAGGGGTGGGGGGAAGGCCTTTCCGGCTGGCAGAGTATCCATTGATTACAGACAGTCTCCCCTCTCCAGCCTCTTCAGGAAGAGTTTTTTCAAACCCTTGCAGGCTCAGAGCCCCCCACCCCTTACCCCTCCCCACCAGGGGGAGGGGGGCGGAGGCGCACTGCCATCATGCCGGTGCATTCTTCCTTCGTGCGTCCAATGTAAATACTGCAACCTTCATGGAGACGACAACGGAGCAGGAACCCTGCCAAACGAAAAAGCCCGGAACCGTAAAGCTCCGGGCCTTTCTATTTCACACGCCGGAACGCGGTTACTTCCAGCTCTGATGATCGGCAGCGGTGCAGCCGTAGGGTGCGCGGTCGTGGCCGAAGCGGGCCTTCAGCTGGTCACAGCCCCAGCGGTTGAGCGGCTCGGGCATCATGTTGTTGATCTCCATGCCCGGCTGCTGGAACGCGGTGGGCGAGCTGGTCACGTACCAGACCCAGAAGCCAACGGCACCCACGAACATCAGCAGGATGATGCCCACGAAAGCCTTCACACCGCGCATCACCACCTGACCGGCCGACGGAGCGGGAGGACCCGCCATCGCCTGCGTGGCAGCCCCTTCATCGGACGGCACGTCGAGGCCTTCCAGCGGCCGCAGAGCGGTCTGGCGCTCTTCCTCCGTCATCTCGATGCGGGCAAGCTGATCATCCAGCAGCACCGGCAGGGCCGAATTGCCATGGCGCACGGCAAGAGCCACCGCATGGCCATTCTGCTGGCCGACAATCATCGGCAGCTGGCCGTTTTCCAGCCGCGTATGGGTCACCCGGCCCGTCTTGTCCTCGGCGAGATTGTCCGTATAGGTGATGAAGAGGCTGTCCTTCCTTGTCTCAAATCCGGTCACTTCGACCGGGATTTCCTTCAAGACGGCCGGATTGCGCAGGCGCTTCTGCACCCCAAGGGCGCGGATATACTGGAAGATATTGTAGAGGCAGATACCGAACAGCAGCAGGCAGAAGCCGCCAAGCGTCAGGATACGGTTCCAGAGCTTGTCGAGGCCGAGCGTCAGCGTTGCCAGTTCCGGGTTGTCACGGGAGATGACGACGCCCGCCTCATAGTCCCCCATGTGAATGTCGAGGAACATGATGCGCACATCGCTCTGATAGGCCTTGCCGTCGAAACTATAGGCAACCTGTGCCTTGCAGTCGGTGAAGACGCCGCGCCGGGTGGTGCACTGGCCGTTGCGCACATCCCCTTCCACTTCAACCGGATTGAAGCTGATGCGGATGTCACGCCAAAGATCCGGCCCTTCCCATGCGAGAAGGAAAATGCCGAGCGCCAACACGATGGGCACTGCCCAGAACAGCGCCTTCGGCATGGATACAACATCCCCCTTCAGGGAGAGGGGGCGTGCGGGTAAATCAAGCAGTTGGGGTGCCATGAGACCTCTTTCTCGCAACTAGCAGGTGCGTCCCTGCGAGTTCTACGGAGATGCAAAGTCCAGAACTGGCATCCACATCACAAAGTTCCGCTTTGGCGGCTGTGTGAGCAGATTTCTTCATGGCTGCGGAAGAGGTCTGTGGAAAAGCGCAAGAATGCGCGCTCCTGCCCGGCAGTGATACGCCGCCAAACAAAAACAAACGCCGCATCAAGTCCTGATGCGGCGCCTTGCAATCTGCCCCATGGGCATCAATGATTTGCTGCATCAAGCCAAGGCCGGCATCAGCGCGGGGCCATACGGATGGCACCATCAAGCCGGATGGTTTCGCCGTTGAGCATTTCGTTCTCGCAGATGGCCTTCACCAGCTGCGCATATTCGGCGGCCTTGCCGAGGCGCGAGGGGAACGGCACCTGCTCGCCCAGCGACTTCTGCACGTCCTCCGGCAGCCCCAGAAGCATGGGCGTTTCAAAAATGCCGGGGGCGATGGTCATGACGCGGATGCCCGACTTCGACAGGTCACGGGCGATCGGCAGGGTCATGCCGGCAATCCCGGCCTTGGAAGCGGCATAGGCCACCTGCCCCACCTGCCCGTCAAAGGCGGCGACAGACGCGGTGGAGACGATGACGCCGCGCTCGCCGTCTGCGTTCAGCGGGTCCTGCGCCGACATGCCGGTGGCTGCATGGGCGATGCAGCGGAAGGTGCCGGAAAGATTGACCGCGATCACCTTCTCGAACAGCTCCAGCGAATGCGGCTCACCGCGCGAGGTGGTCTTGGCGGCAGGGGCAATGCCCGCGCAGTTGACGAGAATACGTTCCACGCCATGGGCGGCGCGGGCGGCGGCAAAGCCGGCCTTGACGCTCTCCTCATTCGTCACGTCGACGCTGACGAACAGCCCACCGATCTCCTTCGCAACCGCTTCGCCCTGCTCCACGTTGCGGTCGAACAGGGCCACCTTCACGCCGCTGGCGGCCAGAAGCCGGGCCGTCGCCGCGCCCAGGCCCGACGCACCACCGGTGACAACAGCCGCAATGGCGGATGAAAGCTGCATGAGTTCCTCCTGTATATATATCGATCAAGCCAATGATTCATATCGTCTTTTACCGCTTTCATTGACGAAAGCGTCATATACAGGAGACTCTGCGCCGAAAGTCGCAGGCGGTCAAGCCGGACAGCCTTCGGCGAAAGAGGGGATGGCGGAGCAAACTTCCGTAGCGGAGGCGGGGACGCGGAAACAGGGGCACCCGCCCCGGTAAGACCAAGGCTTCCGCTGCTCACGCATCACGCCTTGAAACGGCTCAACGCCGCACGGGCTTGAGAAAATCCCCGCCTGCGGCTTTATGGCCGCAGGATCATGCCTTCCATGGCGGTCAGGCAGCCTGGATAGGCGGCACTTGCGGCGGCGGCAATCTCGTCCATGCCATCATCCATGCGGCGCGGGTCGTGGTGGAAGAGGACGGGCGTCTTCACCCCGGCCTTCTGCGACAGTTCCACCGCCTTCTGCCACGTGGAATGCCCCCAGCCGCGATAGGTGGGATATTCCTCATCCGTGAACATGGCGTCGTAGATCATCACATCCGCGCCTGCGACGAAGCGCTCCACATTGGCGTCGATCTCAGGATCGCCATGCTCGTGGTCAGTGATGATGCAGATGGATTTGCCCTGAAAATCGAAGCGGTAGCCGCAGGCCCCGCCCGGATGGTTGAGGCGGATGGTGCGGATCGACAGGCCATCCTGCCGCGGCAGGTTTTCCCCGGCGCGGAAGCTGCGGAAGGTCACTGCCTTCAGCGTGTTGGCGGCCACGGGGAAGATCGGGGGCGACATGATCCGGCAGATGATATCGGTCAGGTCCGTATCGTCCTGAAAGTGACCGGCCCAGGCATTGATGGTGAAAGAGGGGTCATAGGCGGGCTTGAAGAAGGGCAGGCCGCAGATGTGATCGAGATGCGTATGGGTGAACAGCAGGTCAAAGGACCGGCTGCCCTGGGCGCACAGGTCCGCACCGAGCTTACGCGCGCCAGAACCGCAATCGACCAGAACGAGCGCGTCCCCCGCCCTCAGTTCAAAACAGGTCGTCTCGCCGCCATACTTCAAGGTGCCGGCCCCAGGAGTGGGGGTCGAACCACGCACGCCCCAGCACCGGAGCCAGAAATCTTCCGCCACGCGGCCTCTCCCTATGCTGCCGCTTCACCAGACCTGGCAGCGGCCAGATCGCGGGTGGTGCGCTCAAGACGCTGGGCCAGAGTTCTCATCACTTCCAATGACATATCAGGAAATTCTTTCAAAAGTTTCAGGAAATCGTCCTTGCTGACAGACAGCACATCCATATCGGTTCTGGCAACCAGCGTCGCGGTTCGCGGCACATCGCAGAGAATGGCGATCTCGCCGACAATGGAATGCTGGCGGGCGATGGCCACGGTCTGGTCCTGGCCGTTGCTGCGCACCTGCACATCCGCCTCGCCCTTCAGAATGATGAAGGCCGTATCGCCCTCCTCGCCCTGCTCGCACAGATGCTCTCCCGGCTGAAAGCCGATCCGGTCACTGATAAATGCCAGAAGCCGCAATTTGGTTTCATCGATGCCCCGGAACAGGGGCACCTTGCGCAGGGCGTCGACTTCCAGATCGAGAGACACGGCCAACCTCCATTACACCATTACTTGCAGCCAGAGCTTGTTTCAGGCTTGTTCTTCCCTGTTGTCCTGCCGGACGGTCCGGCCCTGATCCATGATCACGGCCTGATCGAATTCCGAGGCTATGTCAGCATGCGCCGTTCCGAACAGTACCGTACGGCCCGCAAGGATCTCCCGCAATATGCGGCGCAACTGTTTGTCATCCTCACCGGGACCGGCGGCAACATCGTCCAGAATAGTGACCGGCGCATTTTTCAGCAGGCCTCTGACGAGTGCAAGCTTGCGCCGCTGGCCGGCGGACAGGCGCGAGCCGCTGACACCCACATGGTAGTCAAAGCCGGTGAAGATGATCGGCTCGCGCAGCCCCTCCTCCTCCACAACCTGCCGCACCAGCGCGTCGATCCGCTGGCGCGCATCGCGCCTGTCGAGACGGGCGCGGCCGAAGAGCAGATTGTCCTCGATGCTGAGAGGCGGCAGATAGACGGCCGGATCAACCGCGATGAAATTGCGGCTGCCGTTCACCACCTTGTGCCGGAAGTCGCGCCGGGCCTCGACAACCTTCGCCCGCATGTCCTCGTCCAGAACGCCCAGGCGGTGGCGGGCGGGAATGAGGCGGAAGGCCAGCGTCACAAGGCGCGCCCGGTCAGCCGGCGTGATCGTGTTCTTCAGGGCTTCGGAACGGAAGGCCCGCACGATCCGGTCAAACTCGGGCAGATCATCCTGCGTGATGAAGGAATAGGTGCTGAGCAGCCCTGAATCGCCGCTGACATTGGCAAAAAGCTCCACCATCGTCTCGGCAATGCGCAGGCCCAGCAGCTGCAGCTTCGTCTCCAGTCCGGTGTCAGACAGGAACTGCTTGACCTCCGGCATGGACGGCATCTGGTCCATCATCACATTGGGATCAGAGGGCACGGCAAAGAACAAGTTCTCGGCCAGCGAGGCATTCTGGTTGAAGGCGTTGACGTCCCACAGTTCGACCAGCGCGGCGATGCGGCCATCTTCGGCAATACGCTCGCCAATGTGGGCGCGCACGGCCAGAAGGCGCTCGACAAAGCCCGGATCGCGCGCCGGATCAAAGCGGGACTGGAGGCCAAGGCGGTAGATGTCCCCCTCCATCCCGGCCGCAGACAGCAGCGCCAGCGCCAGTACGTCCAGATCCTCCCGCGAGGCAACGCCCGCAGCCCGCAGATCTTCCCAGGTGGCATGAATATCATGCAGCGGATTGCGGGTCTCCCGCGCCTCGCGCAGGGCCCGCAGGAAGCTGTCAAGATCCTTGCCTGTGCGCTGCACCTCGTTCTGTGGCCGGTGCTTCAGCCCGTAATAGAGATTGTCGCGGATGGTGCCGGTCCAGATGTGCACCGCGCCGCCCACATAGGCGATTTCCCGGCCGAGAGTTGCCTCACCCAGCTTCTCCAGATCGTGACCGCCAATCTCCACCCGGCCCGAAGTGGGACTGACCAGCCCTGCGGCAAGTTGCAGCACTTCCGAACGGCCGGAGCCATCTCCGCCGGCGATGGCGCAATGGGTGCCTTCCGGCACATTGAGGGAAATGCCGAACACTTCCTGACCTGCCGCGCCGCCGGAGAAGCTGACATTGTGCATCTCGAGCGCACCCGTGAGGCTGGTGCGCTCATCGGCCACCAGCCGTTCGACCGGATAGATGTCTGCGGCGTCGAAGTTTTCCACAACGGTCTGGTATTTCACCTGCACGTCAGCGACGAGCTGGTAATAGGCCAGCAGTTCCTTCCAGGGGCCGGCCAGATCCTTGTAGGCGGCAATCACCGCCAGCAGGGCACCGATGCTGAGATTGCCCTGGATGACCAGATAGCCGCCGATCAGATAGAAGAAGAACGGCGTCAGCTGGTTCATGAAGTTATTCACGAACTTGATGAAATATTTCCGGTTGTAGATCTCGTAGCGGATCTTGAAATTTTCATAGAGACGGTCGGCAATATCGGCAGAGTGCAATGCGGAGGTATCGTTGGCGTGGATCTCATGCACGCCGGTGATCGTCTCTCCCAGCTTGTCGGAAATGACGCGGACGTTCTTCACGCGCTGGCGCGACAACAGCACGACCTTCCGCTGAAGCTTCGGGATGATATAGGCCTGAAGCGGATAGGAGCTGACGGCGGCGAGGCCCAGCAGCGGGTCCTGCATGAAGATGAAACCCACCTGCACCACCAGAAGGCCGCCCTGATAGGCGGGCAGCGCTATGGCATCGCCGACGAAACCGCCCACATCCTCCACCTCGGCGGTGATCATCGGGATGATTTCGCCGGAGCTCACCTTCCGGAAATGCGGCAGGCGGAACCTGAGCACACGTTGAAAAAGTTCAAAGCGCAGGCGGCGCAGCATGCGCTCGCCCAGCCGCCCCTTGTAGACGTTGATCCAGAGCTTCAGCCCGTTGCTGACGACAACGAGGGCCAGAAACGTGAGGCAGAGCAGGAAGAGATAGGAGATCTGGTCAAACTCAAATCCCTGAAACTCCCTCGGAAAACCGTCACCCTGCACCGCATCGTTGACGATCTGTTTTGGCAGCTCCAGCAGGATGTAGCTGATCGGATAAGACAGGACTGTGAGAAAAAGAATGAAGAGCTGCTGCCGCGCACTGAACTTCCAGATGAAGCGAAAAAGGCTTTTTTCCATAGGTGAAGTCCAGTCTGGCGAAACTGCGGCCATCCTTGTACTGGTATGACGTTGCCAGTTAACTCGCAACGCCGGATATGCCATAGAGGCAGAAAGTTTTTCTGATCCGCCCCAAAACTGCCGGAATTCAAGAGAGCAAAAGCGCAGGACGGACAGGGATTGGCTTCAGGCCGGAGCGGCTGACGCTCACGGAAAGCCGCGACAGAGACACAAGACGGGGCATGCACGCGGGGGCACATGAAGTCCGAATCGCCACGAATCCTGATCTACAGCCATGACTCCTTTGGCCTTGGCCATCTGCGCCGGTGCCGTGCCATCGCGCAGTCACTGGTCGGCAAGTTCGACACGCTGTCGGTCCTGATTCTCTCCGGCTCGCCCATCATCGGCAGCTTCGAATTCCGCTCGCGGGTGGATTTTGTCCGGATTCCCGGTGTCATCAAGCTGCGCAACGGGGAGTACACCTCCCTGTCGCTGCATCTCAACATCGACCACACGCTGGAGATCCGCTCCTCCATCATCGAGCATACGGCGCAGGTCTTTGCCCCGGACATCTTCATCGTCGACAAGGAGCCGCTGGGCCTGCGCGGCGAGGTGCTGGGCACGCTGGAAATGCTGAAGGAAACCGGCACCCGGCTGGTTCTGGGGCTGCGCGACGTGATGGATGACCCGCAGATCCTGCAGCAGGAGTGGGAGCGCAAGAACGTGCATCCCGCGCTGGAAGACCTTTATGACGAGCTGTGGGTCTATGGCCCGGAAGGCATGTGCGACCCACTGGCCGGGATCGACCTGCCGCAGTCGGTCTTCGACAAGATGCTCTACACCGGCTTCCTGCGCCGCGACATGCCCAAGGGCGCAAAACTGTCCGAACCCCTGCCCTTTGGCGATGAGCCCTTCATTCTGGTCACGCCCGGCGGCGGCGGCGATGGGGTGGAGATGGTCGACTGGGTGATGCGGGCATATGAATCGCACGGGCGGCCGCTGTTTCCCGCCCTGATCGTGCTTGGTCCCTTCATGCCGGGAGCCGCCGTAACGGATTTCATGGCGCGCGCCGAACATCTGCGCGACGTGCATATCATGCGCTTCACGCCGCAGATCGAGCCTTACCTTCAGGCGGCAACGGCCATCGTCGGCATGGGCGGCTACAACACCTTCTGCGAGATCCTGTCCTTCGACAAGCCAACGCTGCTGGTGCCGCGCATCATCCCGCGCCGGGAGCAGGCGATCCGCGCCGCCCACGCCGAGGAAAAGGGCCTGCTGACGGTTCTGCCGATCGAGCGCTATCCGGAGGTCAAGCCCATGCTGAACGCGCTCGCCGCACTGCCCGGCCAGCCTCGCCCGTCCATGGCGGGTGTCGACAACCTTCTTGGCGGTATCGAGGTGATCGAGACACGCGTGGAGGAAATCCTGTCCGCACGCTCCCGCTTCCAGCAGCCGCGCCGCTCCGCCGTCTGAGCGCGCCCTTCCAGATCAAGACCAGAGGCCCCTCCCATGTCCCGCATTGCTGTTGTCGTGAAAGGCTATCCGCGCCTGTCGGAAACCTTCATCGCGCAGGAAATCCTCGGGCTGGAGCGCCGGGGCATCGGCCAGCTGATCGTTGCGCTGCGCAAGCCCTACGACCCCTTCATTCACGAGTTGCACCGGCAGATCAGCGCCGAAGTGCTGTACCTGCCGGAATATCTGAAGGACGATCCGAAGCGTGTTGCCCGCGCCCGCCGCTGGGCGGAGCAGCAGCCCACCTATGCCGCTGCCCGCGCCCTGTTCGAGGCGGATCTGAAGCATGAGAGCAACGCAGGACGGCACCGGCGCTGGGGTCAGGCCTGCGTCTTCGCCCATGAACTGCCCGAAGATGTGACGTGGATCCACACCCACTATCTGCACACGCCCTGTTCGGTGGCGCGCTATGCGGCGCATCTGTCCGGGCGCGGCTGGTCCTTCTCGGCCCATGCCAAGGACATCTGGACGAGCCCGGAATGGGAGCTCAGGACCAAGCTCGATGACGCTGCCTGGGGCGTGACCTGCACCTCCGTCAATGTGGATTATCTGCGCGGCCTTTCGGCCGACCCTGCCAAAGTGGAGCTGGTTTATCACGGGCTGGATTTCACCGGCTTTCCCGAACCCTCGGGCCGCCCCTCCACCCGCGATGGCAGCGGCGAGCCGGTGCGGCTTCTGTCCGTCGGCCGGGCCGTGGCGAAGAAGGGCTATGACGATCTTCTGACCGCCCTCGCCCGCCTGCCGCAGGGGCTCAACTGGCATTTCACCCATATCGGCGGCGGCGAACTGTCGGACACACTCAAGGCGCAAGCGGACAAGCTCGGCCTTTCCGCCCGCATCACCTGGATGGGTGCCCGCCCGCGTGAGGAGGTGATTGCCGCCTCCCTTGAAGCTGACCTCTTCGTGCTGCCCTCCAAGGTGACGAAAAGCGGCGACCGGGACGGGCTGCCCAACGTGCTGATGGAGGCCCAGTCCATGGGCCTGTGCTGCCTGTCCACCGCCGTTTCCGCCATCCCCGAGCTGATCGACAACGGCGAAACCGGCATTCTGGTGCCCCCGGCAGATCCCGCAGCACTGGCCGAAGCGATGGCCCGGCTGATCACCACGCCCGCCCTGCGTGATGAACTCGGGCTTGCCGCCTCGCGTAAGGTGCGGGCCGAATTTGCCACTGCGCCGGGGCTGGACCGGCTGGCGGTGAAGTTCAAGGCGCTGGTCTGACGGGATGCGCGCCGCCTTCTACGCGCCGATGAAACCTGCCGATGATCCGGTGCCCTCCGGCGACCGGACCTTTGCGCAGCTTATCCTGCGGGCGCTGGAGACGGGCGGCCATGACACCCGCGTGGCCAGCCGGCTGAAGACATGGCGCGCCGCGCCGAAGGACCTGCCGGAGGCCCATGCGGCGGCACAGGGCGAAGCAGAGCGGATCATCGGTGGCTGGGAAGCCGAAGGCTGGCGGCCGGAGGTGTGGGTGACCTATCACCTCTATCACAAGGCGCCGGACTGGATTGGGCCTGCGGTGGCGGACCATTTCGCCATTCCCTATGTGGTGCTGGAGGCAAGCCGGGCGCCCAAGCGCCAGACCGGCCCTTGGGCATATGGGTTTGCCGCTGCCGATGCGGCCCTTCAGCGGGCTGACGCGGTGGGCGCGATCCACCGGGCCGATGCGGGCTGCCTTGAGCCGGTGCTGCCGCCGGATGTGCTGCATCTCTTCCCGCCGTTTCTCGATGCAACGCCGTTTCTGAAGCCGCGCCCGGCCCTCTCCGAAGAAGGCCCCGTGCGGCTGCTGGCTGTGGGCATGATGCGCCCCGGCGACAAGGAAGCCTCCTACCGGGTTCTGGCTGAGGCACTGGCGCAGCTGATGGATCTCGACTGGGAGCTGACCCTCGTTGGCGGCGGACCTTCCCACGAGGTTCTGACGCCGCTGTTTCCCGCCGCCCGTTGCCACTTCGCCGGGGCCCTGCCGCCCGAAGCGCTGCCTCAGCAGTATCTCTGCCATGATGTGTTTGTCTGGCCCGCCATCCGCGAGGCCTTCGGCTTCGTCTTTCTGGAGGCGCAGGCAAGCGGGCTGCCGGTGGCAGGCGGCGCCACCTTTGGCGTACCGGATATCGTCGAGGATGGCCGCACCGGGCTGCTGTCCCCCGAAGGTGACGCTGGCGCCCTTGCCGCCAGCCTGCGCCGCCTGATCCAGAGCCGGGGCCTGCGCAGCACCATGGGAGAGGCTGCCCGCGCCCATATTCTCGCCCGGCATGATCTCGCTGCAGGCGCTGCCCGGCTCGATGCCCTTCTCCATACGGCGCAAAAGCATTATCTGGGTGTGAGGACAAGACCTTGATGACCAGCACATCCACACGCCCCTTGCACGCCTTCATCCATGTTCAGCACCTTCTCGGCACTGGCCACGCGGTGCGGGCGGCCGCCATCGGGCAGGCGCTGGCGGCACGCGGCGTGGACGTGACGCTGGCGACCGGCAACATTCTGCCGCCGACGCTGGATGTCACCGGCCTCACCGTCATCGCCCTGCCGCCGGTGCGCAGCCCCGATGCGGTGTTCAACCGGCTGGTGACACCGGAGGGCATTGACATTGACGAAGCCTGGATGGCCCGCCGGGCAGAGGCCACGATGGCGGCCTTCACGGCGCGGCCCGTCGATATCCTCCTCACCGAAACCTATCCCTTCGGCCGCCGCCAGTTCGAGTTCGAGCTGGCACCGCTTCTGACCCATGCCCGTGCCTTGCCGCAGCGCCCGCTGACCGCCAGCTCCATCCGCGACATTCTGGTGCGCAAGCAGCAGCTCTGGAAGGAAGAGTGGATGGCGGATCAGGCACTGGCCTCCTATGACCGGGTGCTTGTTCATTCCGATCCGGATTTCGTCGAGCTTGGCGACAGCTTCCCCTTCGCGGACCGCATTGCCCATCTGGTGCGCTACACCGGCTATGTCAGCACGGACGGGCGTCCCGAGGCACCCGGTGAGGATGGCCGGGACGAGGTGATTCTCTCCTGCGGCGGCGGCGCCGTCTCTGCTGCGCTGATCGAGGCCGCTCTTGGTGCCCGCGCCCTGTCTGCCCGCGCCAATGACGCACGCTGGCGTCTGCTGGTGGGCCACGACGTGGAGGCGGACGCCTTCGCCTCCTATGTGGCACGCACGCCGGACGGCGTGATCGTGGAGCGGGCACGGCGGGATTTCCCGAACCTGCTCGCCCGTGCAAGGCTGTCCGTCAGTCAGGCGGGCTACAACACGGTGCTCGATATCCTGCGGGCGGGCGTGCCTAGCGTGCTTGTGCCCTTTGCGCAGGTGAAGGAAACCGAGCAGACCCAGCGCGCCGAAGCGCTGGCCGGCCACCGCCGGGCTGTCATGCTGGCCGAGAAGGACCTTTCTGCCGCAGCCCTTGCGCGGGCGGTGGATGAGGCCTTGTCCCTGCCCCATGCCGCCACCTCCGTGCGCCTTGGCGGCGCGGAGGCGAGCGCCGACATTCTCCTCAAGGATCTGGAAGAGTTCCGCACATGACGATTGAGCTTGCCGCGTTCCGGGACAGCCTCAGGGCGCATCTCGACTGGTTTGCGGAGCGGGACCGGAAAGTGCGTTTCTGGTGGCGCGATGATGATGCCATTGAGCCGACGCCTGCGCTTGAGGCCATCCTTGGCCTTGCCCGTGCCCACAAGGTGCAGGTGGCCCTTGCCGTCATTCCCCGAAACGCAACGCAAGCGCTGGCGCAGCGGCTGGCGGAGGATCCCCATGCGGTGGTGCTGCAGCATGGCTGGCAGCATCTCAACCACCAGCTCAAGGACCTTGGCGAAAAGGCCGCCGAATTCGGCACGCGGCGGGATGAAACGGAAGCGCTGGCGGAGTTGAAGGCCGGATACGAGAGGCTTGGCCAGCTGTTCGGGCCGCGCTTTGTGCCTGCCATGGTGCCGCCCTGGAACCGGATTGCCCCCGGCATCATCCGCCTTCTGCCGGAGGCCGGGCTGACAGGCCTGTCCACCTTCACCTGGCACTACCACGGGCCGCATGTGGTGCAGGCGCATGTGGACATCATCAAGTGGAAGAAGGACCGGCGCTTCATTGGCTGGAAGAGTGCGAGGAAGCGGCTCGACCTGCAGTTTCTGCGCCGCCGCAACACGGACGGCGAACCGCTGGGCATTCTCACCCATCACCTCGTTCACGACGAGGGGTGCCAGGCGTTTCTCGAAGACTTTCTCGCCATCGCCGCGCACCATCCCGGTGCAGACTGGCCGGACGTGCCGGGCCTCTTCAGCGAGTAATACAAGCACTCAACGAGCTTGATTTATTGGGTGCTGGTCAAGCCCGTGCGGTGCATGAGCAATTTCAAGGCCTGATGCGTCAGCAGCGAAAGCCTTGGCATGAGAAACTGTCATTGCGCGGCAGCGGCATCCTTGCAGGTGCAGCAGAGGCCGCGCAGTTCGATCACCGTCTTGTGCAGGACGAAGCCTTCGCCCTTGGCCCAGCCGCTGAGCCGCTTGGAGACCTCTTCATCGGCAAACTCGGTCACTGAGCCGCAGGTTTCGCAGATGGCAAAGGCCGTGCTGGCGTGATCCTCGCAGGAAGGATGGCGGCAGGCGACGAAGGCATTGAGGCTTTCCAGCCGGTGCACCATGCCCATTTCAACGAGCTTTTCCAGCGCCCGGTAGACCTGCAGCGGCGCACGGAACCCCTCCACCCTCAGCTTGTCGAGGATGGTATAGGCCGTCAGCGGCCCTTGCGCCTCTTCCAGCGCGCCGAACACGAGGTTCTGGTTGCGCGTCAGGCCCGAGCGGTCGTGGTGATGGTGGTGATGATGATGGTCGTGGTGGTCACTCATCGTCGTTTCCTTCTCTCCGCCGCCGGTCAGCCCTGGCCCACACTGTCTGCGCGCCGCTTGCGGCCCAGCATGGCCCACGCTGGAAACAGGCTTACACCGAAAAGCAGCATAGCCGCCACCACGATGGAAGGTCCTGAGGGCGTGTCAAAATGCAGTGAGGCAAAAAGCCCCATGACGACGGCACAGGCCCCGACCAGCGCCGCGACCACCGCCATCTGCTCGGGCCCGCCGGACAGCCGCCGGGCGGCCGCAGCAGGAATGATCAGCAGAGCGGTGATCAGCAGCACGCCGACAATCTTCATGGCAATGGCGATCACGGTCGCCATCAGCACCATGAAGATGAGGTTGGCCCGCTGCGGCTGCATGCCTTCTGCTTCGGCCAGATCCGGATTGACGGTGGCGGCAAACAGCGGCCTCCAGATCATCGCCAGCACGACCAGCACGGCTGCGCCGCCTGCATAGATGATGCCGATGTCCAGCCGCGAGACGGACAGGATATCGCCGAACAGGAACCCCATCAGGTCCATGCGGATCCAGGTCATGAAGGCAAGGCACACGAGGCCCAGCGCCAGAGACGAATGAGCCAGCAGCCCCAGCAGCGCATCGGACGACAGCCCGCCGCGCCGTTGCAGGGTCAGCAGCAGCAGCGACACCAGCGTGCAGATGACGAAGACCGCCAGCGTGATGTTGACATTCAGCAGGAACGCCAGCGCCACACCCAGCAGCGAGGCGTGGGACAGGGTGTCGCCGAAATAGGCCAGCCGCCGCCAGACGATGAAACAACCAAGCGGGCCCGCCACCAGCGCAACGCCGATGCCGGCCAGAATGGCACGGGTGAAGAAATCATCCAGCATGGCGCTCATCCTTCTTCACACCGCCACAAGGCTCTGCGCCTGCTTCATGGGCGTGATCATGTCCATGGTGATGGTGACCATGATGGTCATGACTGTGGCCATGGCTGTGATCGTGATGCCCGTCGCCCGGATGGCAGCTGTCGGTGACCGAGCCATCCGCATGGCGGACGCGGCCATCAGGCAGATGCTCGTGATCGTGACTGTGCTCATAGACCGCCAGCGCCCCTGCGGCACGGATGCCGAAGAGTTCGCGGTAGGCGCTGGAGCGGGCGACATTGACCGGCGTGCCCCGGCAGCAGACATGGCCATTGAGGCAGATGACCTGATCGGTGGCGGCCATCACCACGTGCAGGTCGTGGGAAATCATCAGGATGCCGCAGCCGATCCGGTCGCGCAGGTCCTTGATCAGGTCGTAGAGCAGGATCTCGCCGTTGTAATCCACGCCCTGCACCGGCTCGTCCAGCACGAGGAGGTCCGGCTTGCGGGCAAAGGCGCGGGCCAGCAGCGCCCGCTGCATTTCGCCGCCAGAAAGGTTGCGCATCTCGGCCTTGATCAGATGGGCGATGCCGGTGGCGGACAGGGCCTCGACGGCTTCGGCTTCGGACAGCGGCGACGTCAGGCGCATGAAGCGGCCGACCGTCAGCGGCAGCGTCCAGTCGATGGCAACCTTCTGCGGCACGTAGCCAACCCTGAGCCCGTGCTTGCGGGCCGAAGTGCCCTCCGTCGGCGCGATGATGCCGAGCGACATCTTGGCCGTCGTGGACTTGCCGGATCCATTGGGGCCGATGAGCGTGACAATTTCACGCGGGGCCACGGTCAGATCGACGCCGCGCACCAGCCAGCGGCCGTCGCGCTGCACGCCGGCATTGGACAATTGGATGAGATGGGAACCGCTGGGAGACAAGCCGGTTGCTTTCCAGTGTGAGGATCGGGGTTGCCGCGACTTATCTCATACGTTATACGATCACGCAAACAATGTAACAACATAACATCACAAGTTCCGCCTGACGCGCCTCCTGCGCCGGGCCTTTCCCCCGAGGACTGAAGGAGACTTCCCATGTCCCAGACTTCCCGCACCGGCTCCAAGAGCCGTCTCGCCCGCGCAGCACTGGCCGGCACGGCCCTGATGCTGCTCAGCCTTTCCCCTGCACTCGCCGCGCCCAAGGTCGTTGCCTCGATCAAGCCGGTGCACAGCCTCGTTGCCGCCGTCATGGACGGCGTAGGTGAGCCCTCCGTCATCGTCGATGGCGCCGCCTCGCCGCATACCTTCGCGCTGAAGCCTTCAACCGCCAAGCTGATCGCGGATGCGGATGTGGTGTTCTGGGTCGGGCCGGAGCTGGAGCCTTTCCTCTCAAAGCCGCTCGAAACGCTGGGCGAAAAGGCCGAGGCCATCGAACTGTCCGAAGCGCCGGGCGTCAACAAGCTGCCGGTGCGCGAGGATGCCAATTTCGAGCCGCATGACCATGGTCATGAAGAGGGCGAAGCAGGACACAGCCATGCGGGGCATGATCACAGTCATGGCCATTCGCATTCACATGACCACGGCCATGGCCACGAGCATGGCGAGTTCGACGCCCACGTCTGGCTGGACCCGGAAAACGCCAAGGCCATGGCGGACGACATCGCCCACCACCTGTCCGAAGCCGATCCGGAGAACGCGGCCACCTATGCCGCCAATGCCGCTGCGCTGAAGGAAAAGCTGACGGCGCTGGAAACCGAGCTCGCCGCCGAGCTGGAGCCGGTGAAGGACAAGCCCTTCATCGTCTTCCACGATGCCTACCAGTATTTCGAACAGCGCTTCGGCGTGCGGGCGGCCGGCTCCGTCACCCTCAGCCCGGAAGTGCAGCCGGGTGCCGAGCGTGTCGCCGCCCTGCGCACCAAGCTGAAGGACCTGGGTGCCGTCTGCGTCTTCTCCGAGCCGCAGTTCGAGCCGAAGCTGGTCAGCGTGCTCATCGAAGGCACGGATGTGCGCACCGGCGTTCTCGACCCGCTGGGCGCGGATGTGGCCAATGGCAAGGACCTCTATTTCGAGGTGACCCGCAACATGGCCGCCTCGCTGAAGTCCTGCCTGTCTGGCGCGAACTGATCGCGCACATAACGGCAAGGCTGAAACATCAAGGGCGCGGAGATGATCCGCGCCCTGTTTTTCGTTGAACGACAGTCATTTCGTCATGGCATGACTTGATCATGCCATCCATGCCGAGACCTCTCACAACGGGCAGTCAGCATGGGAAGACAGCAATGTTGAGGCCTCGCCGGGCAGAAGCGTCACGGCATGGATGCCATGGCCGTAGCCATGGCATGACGAATACGGTTTGCGTTCCCCGCAACCGGCGGCCCCGCATGTGCCCGCCTTCAGACTCATACCAAGGCTCCGGGATGCTGACGCATCACGCCTTGAAATTGCTCAGGCGCCGCACGGGCCTGACCAACTCTCGATGAGTCGAGCTCATCGAGAGTTGTTATCAAATCCCCTCGCCGGCCGCGAAATAGCCGATGGCGGGGATGATGCCTTCCCGGCGCAGGTGGTTGAGCACTTCCTCGGCCAGAACCTCGGCCTCACGCCCTGCGGTCTTGAGGTGCAGTTCCGGGTTTTCCGGTGCTTCATAAGGGCTGCTGATGCCGGTGAAGTTCGGGATCTCGCCCGCCATCGCCTTCTTGTACAGGCCCTTGGGATCACGCGCCTTGCAGTCGTCCAGCGGCGTGTCCACGAAGATCTCGATGAACTCGCCCGGTTCCAGAAGTTCGCGCGCCATCTGCCGCTCGGCCTTGAAGGGCGAGATGAAGGACACCAGCGTGATCAGGCCCGCATCGGTGAAGAGCTTGGCCACCTCGCCGACGCGGCGGATGTTTTCCACCCGGTCGCCGTCGGTGAAGCCCAGATCCCGGTTGAGGCCGTGGCGCACGTTGTCGCCGTCGAGCACATAGGTGTGCCGACCTTCCAGATGCAGCTTCTTCTCCACAATGGAGGCGATGGTGGATTTGCCGGACCCCGACAGCCCGGTGAACCACAGCACCACCGGCTTCTGCCGCAGGCTCTCGCTGCGGGCCGCCTTGTCCACGTCCAGCGCCTGCCAGTGGATGTTGCTGGCCCGGCGCAGCGCATGGGCCACCATGCCCGCTCCCACCGTCGCATTGGTCATGCGGTCGATCAGGATGAAGGCACCCATGGTGCGGTTGGCGCCGTAGGCCTCGAAAGCAGCCGGAGCGGCCAGCGATATGTTGCAAAGACCAATCTCGTTCAGTGCCAGCGTCTTGGCTGCCGTCTGCTCGAAGGTGTTGACGTTGATCTTGTGGCGGATCTCCGTGACCGATGCGGTGATCGTGCGTGCGCCGATCTTCATCAGATAGGAACGGCCCGGCAGCAGGGCGTCTTCCGCCATCCAGATCACATGAGCGGAGAGCTGGTCTGCCACATCCGGGCGCGCCTGAACGGGCGCCAGCACATCACCCCGGGAAATATCGATCTCGTCCCGAAGGACGATGGTGACTGCCTCACCGGCGCTCGCGCTGTCCACATCACCGCCAGCACCCAGAATGCGGGTGACCGAAGACGTCTTTCCGGAGGCGGCGACAACCAGCTCCTCTCCCACGGACACGCGGCCGCTGGCGATGGTGCCGGAATAGCCGCGGAAGTCGAGGTTCGGGCGGTTCACCCACTGGACGGGGAACCGGAAGGTGCGGGCCTCCTCAGCCCCGTTCACATCGACGCTTTCCAGATGCTCCAGCAGCACCGGACCATCATACCATGGCATGCGGGCGCTGCGGGTGGTGACATTGTCGCCATAGCGGGCGGAGATGGGGATCGCCTGGAGCGTCTCGAAGCCGAAGCCACGGGCCAGCTCCTCGAAGGCCTGACGGATTTCGTTGAAACGCTCCTGCGAGAAATCCACGAGATCAATCTTGTTCACCGCCAGCACCGCGTGGCGAATGCCCAGCAGCGAGGCAATGAAGGCGTGGCGGCGGGTCTGGGTCATCAGCCCGTGGCGGGCATCGACCAGCAGCACGGCGAGATCAGCCGTCGAGGCACCAGTCGCCATGTTGCGGGTGTATTGCTCGTGGCCCGGCGTGTCGGCAACGATGAACTTGCGCTTGTCCGTGGCAAAGAAGCGGTAGGCCACGTCGATGGTGATGCCCTGCTCGCGCTCGGCCTCAAGACCATCCACCAGCAGGGCCAGGTCCATGTCCTCGCCCACGGTGCCGTGCTTGCGGCTGTCCTTTTCGAGTGCCGCAAGCTGGTCCTCGAAGATCAGCTTGGTGTCATAGAGCAGGCGCCCGATCAGGGTGGACTTGCCGTCATCAACACTGCCGCAGGTGAGAAAGCGCAGCTGGTCCTTGTTTTCCTGCGAGCGGATGTAGTCGAGCACGGCCTCTTCGGACGTGAGGTTTTCGGAGAAGTCCATGATCAGAAATACCCCTCGCGCTTCTTCTTTTCCATGGAGGCGCTGTCGTCGTGGTCGATCAAGCGGCCGGAGCGTTCGGATGTGCGCGCAATCAGCATCTCGCGCAGAACAGCAGGCAGCGTATCAGCCTCAGATTCAATGGCACCGGTCAGCGGATAGCAGCCGAGCGTGCGGAAGCGGACGGATTTTTCTTCCACAGTCTCCCCGGCACGCAGCTTCATCCGGTCGTCATCGACCATGATCAGCATGCCGTCCCGCTCCACCACCGGGCGGGGTGCGGCGTAATAGAGCGGCACCATCGGGATGTTCTCCGCCAGGATGTACTGCCAGATGTCCAGCTCGGTCCAGTTGGACAGGGGGAAGGCGCGGATGGATTCGCCCTTCGCCACGCGGGCGTTGTAGAGGTTCCACAGCTCCGGCCGCTGGTTCTTCGGGTCCCAGGTATGGGCCGCCGTGCGGAAGGAGAAGACGCGCTCCTTGGCGCGGGACTTTTCCTCGTCGCGGCGCGCGCCGCCAAAGGCCGCATCGAAGCCGTATTTCGTCAGCGCCTGCTTCAGCGCCTCGGTCTTCATGATGTGGGTGTGGACCTGCGAACCATGGTCGAAGGGGTTGATGTTCTGCGCCAGCCCGTCCGGGTTGGTGTGAACGATCAGTTCCAGCCCGAGCCGCTTTGCGGTCTCGTCGCGGAAAGTGATCATCTCGCGGAACTTCCAGCCCGTATCCACATGCAGGAAGGGGAAAGGCGGCTTGGAAGGATAGAAGGCCTTCATCGCCAGATGGAGCATCACGGAGGAGTCCTTGCCGATGGAGTAGAGCATCACCGGATTGCGGAACTCTGCCGCCACCTCGCGGATGATGTGAATGCTCTCCGCCTCAAGGCGCCGGAGATTGCTGAGCCGGTCTGACATGCGATTGCCTTCTTCCACTCCCTCTTCCCGCCGCGTTGCTGCACCGGGAACATGTGCGCGAGACTATAGGGCGCTGCCCTTGCGCATAAGAAACAGTTTTGCGCAGTTTGCCGGAAGCCGGACCTTTACTCCCGCTTTTTGGGGTCCTGGGAGAAATCCCTTCGGCAGCATCAATTCAGGTGTCATGCGTCCAGGCAGGCTTGGACCCGGGCCAAAGCCGTGAGACATGGGCATGTATCAATCCATCAGCGCGCCATTCCGGCGGCAAAGCGCAGGCAGGCCTGCATCAGGATCAGCGCCGGTGTCGGCGGCGTATCAGCGCGGGTGGTCAGCCCCACCGGCCCCAGCGTTTCCGCCGTCTTCACCGGCAGTTCCACCAGATCGCCGTTGGCAATGTCGCGGGCGACCACGCCGCTGGAGATGATCCACACCGCGTCACTGTCCAGCGTGTAGATGCGGCCGAACGTGTCGGAGATGGTCTCCACCCGCTTGGGCAGATGGGTGACGCCGTTGGCAATCAACAGCCGCTCCACATAGGGCCGGATGATGGCCTCTCGCGTTGGATAAAGCACGGTGAAATCCGCGATCCGGGCCAGATCCGCCGAAGGCTCATCCAGCAGCGGATGCCCCCGGCGCACCACCAGCGACACGCTTTCGGAATAAAGATGCGTGAAGGAGAGCCCCTGCATCTGTTCAGGATCAGCCAGCCGCCCGACGACGAGATCCAGTTCTCCCACCCTGAGACGCCCTAGCAGGAAGCGGTTGGGCCCAGTCTCCATCGTCAGAACCGTGCCGATGGCCTCTGCCTCGAAGCGCTGCACCGCCTGCGGGAAGATGCGCGCTGCGACGCTGGGCAGCACGCCGACATTCAGGAACGAATCCCCCGACATGCGCGCCTGCGCCACGCTGTCGAGCCCCTGCTTCAGCGCAGCAAGGCTGGCGCCTGCATAATGCAGCAGCACGTCGCCGAACTGGGTCAGTTCCACGCCTTTGCGCGAGCGTTCGAACAGGCGCACGCCGAGAATGTCCTCCAGCTCCTTCAGGGTCTTCGAAACAGCTGGCTGGGTGATGGCCAGCGCATCGGCGGCTTTCACCAGACTGCGCCTGCGGGCAACCTCCAGAAAGCACTGGATGTGGCGGTATTTCACCCGGCCATCAATGATCATCCATTCCCTCCGGTTATGCTGACTGGACAATTTGTCATTTTACATAACCGATGGATGAATGAAATAGTCTGCCTCAGGAGAAGACGTGTTCCAGATGGGGCGCTACGAGTTCACTTACCGCTTTCGCGCAAGAGACTTCAGACTGAAGATGGCTTGCTGCACAGCATCTCAGCCCCCCTCCCCCTCGTGGGGAGGGGTAAGGGGTGGGGGCTCTGAGCTTGCAACTACCTGAAGGATTTGCCGCCTTTTGAAGAGACCTTCAAAAGGAAGTGCGCCCCAAGAGCATTTGTTTCTCTGGCTGCCGGATAGGCTTCCCCCCCACCCCTACCCCCTCCCCACGAGGGGGAGGGGGGCGGAAAGGCCTACCAAAGAAACGGGAATTGGGGCCTGCGAGACAGTCCGGAATGAACATCGCCCGCAAGGGAAACGCGGCAAGAGGGAGAGAGTGCGTTGCAGATGATCCGCGCAAACGGTGTGTGCCTGCATGTGAGCGACAGCGGCGAGCAGCACCTGCCTGTTCTCGTTTTCGCCAATTCGCTTGGCACGGACTTCCGATCCTGGGACCGGGTGGCGGCGCATTATTCCGGCAGGTTCCGGATCCTGCGCTACGACATGCGCGGCCACGGCCTGTCCGAGTGCCCCGATGGCCCCTATTCCATTGAAGATCTTGTTGCCGACCTCGACCAGCTTCTGGCGGCGCTCGGCATCACCTATGCCATTGTCGTGGGCCTGTCCGTGGGCGGGCTGGTGGCGCAAGGTCTGGCGGCTCTGCGCCCCGGTCTGGTGCGGGCAGCGGTGCTCAGCAACACGGCGGCCAAGGTGGGCACGGCGGAAATGTGGGCCCAGCGCATCGCCGCGATTGAAGCGGCCGGAATTGCCTCCCTGTCAGAACCCATTCTGGAACGCTGGTTCTCCGCCGCCTTCCGCAAGAGCCGCCCGGAGGAACTCTCCGGCTGGCGCGCCATGCTGACCCGCACCACGCGGGAGGGTTACACCGGCATCTGCCATGCGCTGGCTGGCGCAGATCTCACCGCTTCCACCGCCAAGCTGAAGCTGCCGGTGCTGGTGATTGCGGGCAGCGAGGATGGCTCGACCCCGCCCGACCTGGTGCGTGGCACTGCTGATCTCATCGAAGGCTCACGTTTCACCCTGATTGAGGGGGTGGGCCACATCCCTTGCGTCGAGGCGCCGGAGGCCTTCTGCGCTGCCGTCGATACTTTCCTTGAGGAGCATTCCCTTGTCTGACCGTTCCCCCGGCTCGCGCCATGCCACCGGCATGAAGACCCGCCGCTCCGTTCTGGGCGATGCCCATGTGGACCGGGCCATCGCCAACCAGACGCCCTTTGACGAGGACTTCCAGACGCTGATCGTGGAAAGCGCCTGGGGCACGGTCTGGGCCGATGACAGTCTGACAAAGCGCGAGCGCAGCCTTGTCACCATTGCCCTGCTGGCCGGGCTCGGCCACCATGAGGAACTGGCCATGCATGTGCGGGCCAGCGCCAACACCGGCGCCAGTGCTCGCGACATCCGCGAAGCGCTGCTGCATGTGGCAATCTACGCCGGGGTGCCTGCGGCCAACACCGCCTTCAAGATTGCCCGCGAAACCCTGGCCGCCAACGGGCGGATGGGCGAAGTGGAGGAAATGCGCAAACCTGCTGATCTGGATCAGGGAGGCCAGTCATGAGCGAGACCCCAAGCAACTTTCCGAGCCCGGGACTGGGCGACTATTACCAGCGCGAGCTGTCCATGCATCCGCCAGCCTATGCGCCGGGCTACAAGAGCTCCGTCCTGCGCTCGCCGCAGAAGGCGCTTCTGTCGCTGGAACAGGGCATGGGCGAGATCACCGGCCCGGCCTTCAACCACAACGACCTCGGCCCGCTCGACAATGACATGATCCTCAACTACGCCAAGACGGGGGAGCCCATCGGCGAGCGGATCGTGGTGCATGGCCGCGTGCTGGACGAGAACGGCCGCGGACTGCCGGAAGTGCTGGTGGAAGCCTGGCAGGCGAATGCAGGCGGCCGCTACCGCCACAAGAAGGACACCTATCTCGCCCCGATCGACCCGAACTTCGGCGGCTGCGGCCGCACCCTGACGGACGAGAACGGCTACTACTTCTTCCGCACCATCAAGCCGGGCCCCTATCCCTGGCGCAACTACATCAACAGCTGGCGCCCGGCCCACATCCACTTCTCGGTGTTCGGCCATTCCTTCACGCAGCGCCTGATCACCCAGATGTATTTCGAGGGCGACCCGCTCATCGATATCTGCCCGATCGTCAAGACCATCCCGGATGCCGGTGCCATCGAGCGGCTGATCGCCCCGCTGGACATGAAGGCCTCTGCACCGCTCGACTATCGGGCCTACCGCTTCGACATCGTGCTGCGCGGCCGCCGCTCCACGCTTTTCGAAAACCGTCTGGAAGGAAACTGAACCATGGTTCTGCCGCTTCCCTATCTTCAGGAAACCGCCAGCCAGACGGCAGGCCCCTATGTCCACATCGGGCTTGCCCCGCAGGCAGCCGGGTTCGACATTTTCGAAAAGAACTTCAGCCATGTGGTGGCCGGGCCAAACACGCGCGGTGAGCGCATCCGCATCGAGGGCCGCGTCTTCGACGGCTCCGGCACGCCGCTGAAGGATGTGCTGATCGAGAGCTGGCAGGCCAACAGCGATGGCCGATACAACCACCCGGAAGACAAGGGGCCAGGCCAGCTTGATCCGGATTTCCGGGGCTGGGGCCGCAGCTGCTCGGATTTCGACACCGGCGTCTTCGTCATCGAAACCATCAAGCCCGGCTCCGTGCGCTGGCGTGACGGGCGCCCGCAGGCCCCGCACATCAGCCTGTGGATCGTCGCACGCGGCATCAACATCGGCCTCAACACACGGCTTTATTTCTCCGACGAGGAAGAAGCCAATGCCAAGGACCCGGTCATCAATCTGGTGGAGCACCCGGTGCGCCGCAAGACGCTGATCGCCCAGCGCGGGGAGCGGAATGGCGAGGTGGTCTATACCTTCGACATCCACATCCAAGGTGAAAACGAGACGGTGTTCTTCGACATCTGACCGCAGGCGGACAAGATACGGACCTGACCGGGGGGAGATCCAGATAGCCCATCAAGCCCTGATCAGGAACCGTGCATGGAGCCGGGCCAAAGACGGCCCGGCTCCAGTCTTTTCTGCGCTGCTCCAGCACCCGGCATCCGGCCCGCCCTTGGCGGGCTCTTGCCGTTCCAGTACCAATAGCCGCCAGTGCCATTTCCGGCCGCATCAGGGACAGCCATGACCGTCAGCCCCTTCGATTCCCCTCTCCTCTCCGGCCTGCTGCAGGATGGCGAAACGGCGGCGCTGTTCAGCGATGCGGCCGCCCTTGCGGCCATGCTGGAGGTGGAGGCAGCTCTCGCACTTGCGCAAGGGGACTGCGGCCTCATTCCGCCGGACGCTGCGAAGGCGATCAGCGCGGCGGCAAGACACCTGACGCTGGACCCGGCCGCCCTTTCGTCCGCCACCGCGCAGGATGGCGTGCCTGTGCCTGCACTGGTCGCGGCCCTGCGCAAGGCCGTGCCGGCAGAGCATGCTCCCTTCGTCCATTGGGGCGCGACCAGTCAGGACATTGCCGACACCGGTCTGGTGCTGCGGCTGTCGCAACTGGCAGACCTTTTCGAAACGCGCCTGCGTAATCTCGCCCGCCTTCTCCTGCGCATGGCTGAGGCACACCGGGCAACGCCCATGGCGGCGCACACCCGCATGCAGCAGGCAACGCCCACAAGCTTCGGCCTGAAGGCTGCCGTGTGGCTGGCGCCGCTGCTGGCGCATCTGGAACGTCTTGCTCAATTGCGCCCGCGCCTGCTCCGACTGTCGCTGGGCGGGGCTTCCGGCAACCTTGCCGCGCTGGCCCCGCATGGGCTCGCGGTGGAAGCAAAGCTGGCCGAACGGCTGGGCCTCACGATTTCGCCCGTGCCCTGGCATGTGAGCCGCGACGGGCTGATGGAATTTGCGAGCTGGTGCGCCCTCGTCACCGGCAGCCTCGGCAAGACCGGGCAGGACATTGCCCTCCTCTCCCAGAACGAGATCGGCGAGTTGCGCCCCGGCAGCGGCGGCGGCTCGTCCACCATGCCCAACAAGGCCAACCCGGTGGGCGCCGAAGTGCTGATCGCCCTCGCCCGTTACACCGGCGGCCAGCTTGGCACCCTGCAGCAGGCAGCCATCGCCGAGTATGAGCGCAGCGGCGCGGCCTGGCTGATCGAGTGGCTGAGCCTGCCGCAGATCGCTGCCGCCACCGGCAAGGCGCTCGCAACCGCCACCAGCCTGCTGGACAGCCTCGTCATCGACACCGCCCGCATGCGTGCCAACATCGAGGCGAGCAACGGCCTGCTGCTGGCAGAGGCCGCCAGCTTCGCGCTCGCCGCCACCATGCCCCGTCCGCAGGCGCAAGATTTGGTAAAGAAAGCCTGTGCTACAGTCCTCGCAACCGGCACCCATCTCTTCGATGTGCTGGCCGCCATGACCCCGGTTCCCGCAGACTGGAGCACCCTCAAGGACCCTGCGCTCCACATGGGTGAATCGGCGGCGCTGATTGACCGGATTGTGGAGTCGGCTCAGGCACTTGGCCTTGAGAGCTGAGAGACAGATTCGGCTTCTTCACACATTGATTCAAGCACTTGGCATTTTGAATCCGCTTTTCCGGCCAAATCGGCGGAGGTGATTCATGTGGCAGGTGCAAGCGGCTGATGCCGCTGAGTCAGTGTGTTGAGACGGTGAGTCAGCAGCCGCTTGTATCAAGGCATCCGGGATGCTGACGCATCACGCCTCGATAATGCTCGAACGCCGCACGGAATTTGGTCTTAGCGGCAACCGAACTGGTCCATCAGTTCCCGCACCTTCTGCAGATTGCGCTGCGTGCTGTCACCGCAGACCTTTTCGCAAGGCACCCCATCACCGTCGCCGTCCGCACGGGAATAGCCGCAGACACACCAGAGATAGACGGCCTCCTCGCAGGAGCGCACCGTTCCGCAGGAGCCGCCGCAGCTGAACCGCTGCGCCACCTGCAGCTCATCCAGGGCAAGGGAGAATGGCTCCGCCTCAGCGCGCACCTGTTGCGCGGCGGCAAGCAGGATGGCGATCATCGCCAGGACAACACGCATGGCCAAGCAACTTCTTTCGTGAACCGGCTTCCATTGTAACAGATCTGCAAAGCCGGAAAAACCGAAGGCGCCGGTTTCCCGGCGCCTTGCAACTCATTGGCATTGATCGGCAACTTACTGTGCAGCGCCTTCCGGAGCGGCGCCCGGGGTAAGGAACACCTGTCCCGGATAGATCAGGTCCGGATTGCGGATCTGGTCCTTGTTGGCCTGATAGATGGTGGTGTAGCGGAAGCCCGTGCCATAGAGTCGGCGGGAGATGTTCCAGAGATTGTCGCCCTTGCGGATGATGACATTCGGCACCTGCGGGGCAGCAGCGGCATCGGACGCGCCTTCAGAACCGGCTTCCTCGACCTTGCTCAGAACGATCTCCTGCGGCTCGGCCTTGCGGAACGATACGGCAGCACGGGCCAGAACCGCACCGGTGACCGGGTCCACATGGTCGGCACGAACCTCGACGTCACCAACCGGAATCTCAGCCGTGGTTTCCAGCAGCCAGCGGCCATCCCCGTTGGCCTTCGTTTCACCAACCAGAGCATCGGCCACATAGATGCGCAGCAGCGCATCCGCCGTGCTGGTGCCAGCCACATAGAGCTTGCCATCCTCGGACTCGACCGCTTCCACGGTGACCGGCGCGATGACGGGCTTGACCTCTGCTGCGGGCGCTTCTGCGGGCGCAGGCGCGGCAGCAACCGGTGCAGGCTCGGGCGCGGCCCGGGCCGGCACGGCCGCCTGTTCCGGAGCGGCCTCCGCGGCAGCTTCAGGAGCGGCGTCTGGGGTTGCGTCTGAGGCTGCGTCTGGGGCTGCTTCAGCAGTGGCTTGCGGGGCAGCTTCAGGTGCAGATGCAGGTTCCGGTGCAGATGCTGCCGCCGGTTCGGTGGTGCCGGCCTCCGGCACGGCGGTTTTAGCGGCCGCAGGCGCCGGCTCGGCAGCAGCTGCTTCTGCTGCAGGCTCTCCTTCGGGCGCTACCGCCGGTGCCGCTTCAGCTGCTGGCGCGGTCTCCTCCGGCTTCGGAGTGGCCTCAGCGCTCGCCACCTCGACAGCGGCGGGCTGCTGCAGCACGCTGGACGGCGCATCCGGGCTGTTGAGGACGATCAGAGGACGTTCCTGACCGCTGCCCGGAAGGGAAACGGTCAGGCGCTGCGCCGACTCGATGGTCTTCCCGTCAGCCGTTTCCATGCGCAGCAGCATGTCGTAGTCGCCGGGCGCCAGCGGCTTGTCGAGGACCATCGACCATTCCCCTGCCTCATTGGCTGTGGCGGTGCCGATCACCTCGCCATTGGCCAGCAGAGACACCTTCGAGCCCGGTGCCGCACGGCCCGCAATCACGGCTGCGCCATCGGCTTCAATTCCAGCAACGTCAAAGCTGGGAGCTTCCGGTTCGGGAGTTGCGGCAGGTTCAGCCGCCGGGGCCGGGGACTGGACTGCGGCCGGCTGGGACGCGGTATCAGGAGCCGTTGCCGCCGGGGCCTCGGCCTGAGCTGCAGGGGCGGCCGTCTGACTTGCGGCTTGCGGGGCACTTGCCGTTTCCCGGGGCGCTCCCGCATCCTTCTGGCTCAGATAGCCTGTCAGCAGCGCAATGATCCCCACGACCACGGCAATGACCAGACTGACGGTAACCCCTTTACGTGTCATCTCAGACCCCAAACCCTGATTGGAGGTGCGGCGACTCTCTTCAACAGCCGCGCAGCTCGCCCCCTGCCACATGCCCGGCTGCACCGGACACCCAATTTCTGAACAGTTCCCCAGCGTTTCACGAAGAACACCACAAGATCTAGCAGATTCGCCGCATAAACGGCATTTTGCACAAGGCACGCAAGCTTTGTTGCCGCAGGCAATGCTTGACCATGGCTGTCTGCCAATGCCAAACATTTTGCCATGACGAATCTCAAAAGCATTTGTGTCTATTGCGGATCAAGCTTCGGCCATGACGCAACCTATCTGGACGCTGCCCGAAGCCTCGGCCGGTTGATCGGCGAGGCAGGGCTGTCGCTTATCTATGGCGGCGGTTCCGTTGGCCTTATGGGGGCAGTCGCCAAGTCCGCCCTTGATCATGGGGCACAGGTAACCGGCATTATCCCGGAGTTTCTCGAGCAGCGCGAAGTCATGCTGCATGAGGTGAGCGATCTCATCGTCACCCGCGACATGCACGAGCGCAAGAAACTGATGTTCCAGAAGTCGGATGCTTTTGTCGCCCTGCCCGGCGGTATTGGCACTCTGGAGGAGGTCGTCGAAATGATGACCTGGGCCCAGCTGGGACAGCACCGCAAACCGGTACTTCTGGCCAATATCAACAGTTTCTGGTCTCCGCTCCTGGAACTCCTCGACCACATGCGTAACGAGGCTTTCATCCGGCTCGAGCAGGATGTGCCCTATCTCGTTGCTTCTGACACTGCCAGTATCATTCCGATGCTGCAGGAAGCCTTCCAGTCCTCACAAAACGCCCAACTTGTTGATGCCGCAGCGGGACTTGAGAACTTCTGACAAGGTATACGTATAACTGCCTATAACAACTCAAGGAAGTATTTGCCGGGGCACACACCTATAATTCGAGCGCCCGGGCAAACTATTGATATTTTGACTCTTTCCCCGCCGCCGGCACCGCGTCAAATTAGTCATTTGAGAAAAATTGACGCGTCAGGATAACTGTTTGTTTGTGATTGGCATTCACTATTCTCGAAACTTTTATCAATGCCGGCGGACAGATATGCAGAAGATCCTTCTCGTCGAGGATGCCGCCTTCTTTGAGAAGGCTGCACTCAAGAAACTCGCTGAGATCGGAGAGCGCCGGATCACGGTGGCAAGGACCCTTGCCCAGGCGGAAGCCCAGCTCACAGGCGGCGGCGAAGCCTTTGAGCTGGCCCTTGTCGACCTGACCCTGCCCGATGCTCCGGACGGTCAGATTGTGGACCTGTGTATCTCGCACAGGGTTCCCACGGTCGTTTTCACCAGCCGCTTCGAGCCCCACCTGCGCAAGGCGATGCGTGACAAGGGGGTGCTCGACTACATCATCAAGGATAGCCCTTCCAGTCTCGACTACCTCGGCGATCTGGTGCAGCGGCTGGGCCGGAATTCGTCCATTGGCGTGCTGGTCATCGATGACGCGGTGGTCGAGCGGACCTATATGAGCGAGACGATTGCCCGGCACCGCTACAAGATGTTTGTGGCCAGTTCCGCCAAGGAGGGCATGCAGTATCTGCAGGATTATCCGGAAATCCGGCTGGTCATCGTGGATTACTTCATGCCGGAGGAAGACGGATTCTCGTTCCTGAAGGCAATCCGGCGCAAGCGCAGCCGGGAATCCCTCGCCGTCATCGGTATTTCCGGATCCGAAGACATGGAAAACCGCATCCGCTTTCTGAAATACGGCGCCAGCGACTTCCTGCACAAGAGCTGTCCGCCGGAAGAACTGCTGCTGCGGGTTTCCCAGAACCTCGATGTCATCGACCGTTTTGCCGATCTCAGCGACCGCAGTTTCCGGGACGCTCTGACCGGGCTCTACAACCGCCGCTTCCTGTTCAGTGAAGGCATCCGCCTTGTTTCAGAAGCCCAGGAGCGCGGCGAAGTCCGCTGGCTGGCGCTGGTTGACGTGGACAAGTTCAAACATGTCAACGACACCTACGGCCACGAAGCCGGAGACCGGGCGCTGATTGCCCTGTCGGACGAACTTCTGCGGCTTGCAGGCGAAGAAGGTCAGGCGGTCCGGCTGGGCGGTGACGAGTTCTGTGCCGTATTATGCGGAAAGAGCGAAGCAGAGGTCATGACCCGCGTCGAAGCCTTCCGCTGCCGGCTGCAGAGCCTCGACATTTCGTCCGGCGAGCAGACCTTCCGCATTGCCGCCAGCATTGGCCTGTCAGTCATCCCCGGCCATGACTTGTCGGAAGCCATCCGGACCTCCGACGCCCGGCTGTATTCCGCAAAGGACTCCGGACGCAACCAGCTCGTTGCCTCTTGAGCCTTCGCGTTCAGTCACCCCTGCCTCGGGCGGCAGGGGCTGATCTTATACCAATGCTTGATGAGCTTGACTCATCGAGCATTGGTTAAGCCCTTGCGGCGCTTGAGCATTTTCAAGGCGTGATGCGTCAGCATCGAAAGCCTTGGCATTAGGGGTCCTATCCCGCCGACTTCAACAGCGCATAGGTGATGGAATCCGTCAGCGCCTGGAACGAGGCATCGACGATGTTGGACGACACGCCGATGGTGAACCAGCGCTGGTGCGTGGTCTTGTCGTGGCTTTCGATCAGCACGCGCGTGATGGCGCCCGTGCCGCCATCGAGGATACGCACCTTGTAGTCCACCAGCTCCAGCCCCTCGATGGCCGACTGATACTTGCCCAGATCCTTGCGCAGCGCGCCGTCCAGCGCGTTGACCGGGCCGTTGCCCTCACAGACGGACATGCGGGTTTCCCCGTCGATGTCCACCTTCACCACCGCCTCGGACATGGTGACCTGCTCGCCCACCGCATTGAAGCGCCGCTCCACCATGACGCGGAAGGACTTCACCTCGAAGAAGCGCGGCACCTTGCCCAGGATGCGCCGGGCCAGCAGCTCGAAGGAGGCATCGGCCGCCTCATAGGCATAGCCCTTGGCCTCGCGCTCCTTCACTTCCGTCAGCAGCGCATCCAGCTTCGGATCGGCCTTGTCCACGTCAATGCCAAGCCGGGAGAGCTCGCCCAGCAGGTTGCTCTTGCCCGCCTGGTCAGACACCAGAACCTTGCGCTTGTTGCCAACGCTTTCCGGCTCCACATGCTCATAGGTCTTGGGGTCCTTGAGCAGGGCCGAGGCATGGATGCCGGCCTTGGTGGCAAATGCGCTTTCGCCCACATAGGGGGCATGGCGGTCCGGGGCGCGGTTCAGCATCTCGTCGAAAGTGTGCGAGATGGCCGTGATGTCCTTCAGCCGCTCCGGCCGGACGGAGAGTTCCACCGTATCCCTGTAAGGCGCCTTCAGCATCAGCGTCGGGATCAGGCTGATCAGATTGGCATTGCCGCAGCGCTCGCCGATGCCGTTTAGCGTGCCCTGGATCTGGCGCACGCCAGCCTCCACCGCCGCCAGCGAATTGGCCACCGCCTGGCCTGTGTCATTGTGGGCGTGGATGCCCAGATGACTGCCCGGCACCACCTGCTTCACCCGGGCGATGATCTCCTTCACCTCGCCCGGCAGGGTGCCGCCGTTGGTGTCGCACAGCACCACCCAGCGCGCGCCCGCTTCATAGGCCGTGCGGGCGCAGGCCAGCGCGTAGTCCGGATTGGCCTTGTAGCCATCGAAGAAATGCTCGCAGTCGATCATGGCTTCGCGGCCAGCAGCAACAGCGGCCTGCACCGTGTCGCGGATGCTTTCGAGGTTCTCCTCGTTGGTGCAGCCGAGCGCCACTTCCACGTGGTAGTCCCAGGACTTGGCCACAAAGCAATTCGCATCCGCCTTGGCCTCCAGCAGCAGCTGCAGGCCCGGATCGTTGGAGGCGGAGCGCCCTGCCCGCTTGGTCATGCCGAAGGCGGTGAAGCGGGCGGTCTTCGTCCGCTTTTCCGAGAAGAACTCGGTATCCGTCGGGTTTGCACCCGGATAGCCGCCCTCGATGTAATCGACACCCAGCCGCTCGAGCAGTTCTGCAATCGCAATCTTCTCCGCGATGGAAAAGTCGATGCCGCTGGTCTGCGCCCCGTCACGGAGCGTGGTGTCGAACAGGTAGAGTTTCTCGCGGGTCATTGTCTGGATACCGGTTTCTGGCTGTTTTTTTAGCTTCAAGCCTCGGGAAGGCCTGCGAACATGTCGGTGGCGCGGATCAGCCGGTCGAGGATGCCCGGCTCGTTGAAGGCGTGCCCCGCCCCTTCGATGAGGTGGAAATCCGCCCGCGGCCAGGCCTTGTGCAGGCCATAGGCATAGCGCACCGGGCAAGGCATGTCGTAGCGGCCATGGACGATCACGCCCGGAATGTCCTTCAGCTTGCCCGCGTCGCGCAGCAGCTGCCCCTCTTCCAGCCAGCCGCCATGCATGAAGAAGTGGTTCTCGATGCGGGCGAAGGCATGGGCGAATTCGTCCTCGCCGAACTGCTGGCTGTTGTCGAGGCTCGGCAGAAGGGTGATCGTCTCCCCCTCCCACAGGCTCCAGGCCTTGGCCGCCTCCACCCGCACACTCTTGTCCGGATGGGTCAGCAGGCGCTGATAGGCCGCCATCATCGCTTGGCGCTCGCCCTCCGGCACCGGCGCCTGAAACCTTTCGTATTTCTCCGGGAACATTTCGGAGACACCGAACTGGTAGTACCAGTCCAGTTCCGCCTTGGTCAGCGTGTAGATGCCGCGCAGCACCAGTTCGCTCACGCGCTCCGGATAGGTCTGGGCATAGGCCAGAGCCAGCGTCGAGCCCCAGGAGCCGCCGAAGACAAGCCACTGGTCCACGCCCGCCAGCTTGCGCAGGCGCTCGATGTCCTCCACCAGATGCCAGGTGGTGTTGGCTTCCAGTTCCGCGTGGGGCGTGGAGCGGCCGCAGCCGCGCTGGTCGAACAGCAGCACGTCATAGTGATCCGGATGGAACAGCCTTCTGTGCGCCGGCGAAATGCCGCCGCCCGGCCCGCCATGCAGGAACACCGCCGGCTTTTTGCCCGGTGTGCCGGAGCGTTCCCAGTAGATGGTGTGACCATCGCCCACATCGAGCATGCCGGAGGCATAGGGCTCGATTTCGGGATAAAGGCCGCGCAATTCCGTCATTGGATCATTCCTTCCTCAGGCCACCTTCCGGCGGCCAGACGTCTGTATCATGATCGGGGTGCTGGAAGCTGACGATGGCAGCCAGAAACGCCGCCGCCGCAACATCCTCCTCCGTCTTGCGTTCCGGCAGATCCGGCACCGCATCGGCATAAGGCAGCTTGCCCTCCACCCCATAGGCAACAATGGGCACGATCCCGCACGGATCGTCAAAGGCAGCAATGGAGATGGCCATGCCGTCCGGCGCCTCATAGGTCAGCGGCGTGCCGCAAGCGGAACAAAAGCCGCGCGACACAACGTTGGAACTGCGGAAAACGGCCCGCTCCCCGCGCGTCCACTCCACGCTGTCCGCCTCGCGCACCGACACCAGCGGCGCATAGAAGCCGCCGAAAGCCTTCTGGCACATGCGGCAATGGCACACCGACGCATGCCCCAGCTGCCCCCGCACCCGGAACCGCACCGCCCCGCACTGACACCCGCCAGACCGTTCACTGGTCATGATTGGTTCTCCCTGCTGCAACTCGCCATACCTCGCGCCTAGCCATGACACACAACACTGGCCAGTTTGCATTCTACTGCCGAGCCCCCCACCCCTTCCCCCTCCCCACCGGGGGGAGGGGGGCTGTGAGACCTTGCTTCACGTCACTTTCAGACCGGAGGAAACTCAACACAAAGGAAGTTTTCCCTTACCCGCAGTGAGGAGGCCTATTTGAAGCCCTGCCTATCCGCCCCCCTCCCCCTCGTGGGGAGGGGTTAGGGGTGGGGGGCACACTCTCGAGGGACGCCCAGCTCAAGTCACCCGGCACTCCCCTGCAGCCCCAACCGCCTCAGCACATCTTCGACCACGCCCTCAAGATTATGTTCAACATCCGCAGCCGCATAACGCCAGACTTGAAACCCTTCCTTCTGAAGCCACCTGTCCCGGGTTTCATCCCTTGAAACTTGAACCCCGGTCCCATGCACCTCACCGTCGGCCTCGATAACCACACGGCGCGAGAGAATTGCGAAATCCGCGACATATGGACCAACCGGAGCCTGGCGCCGCACGTGAATTCCATATGCCTTCAACTGTCTCAACTGCACCCAAAGCGCTTTTTCCTGAAAGGTCTGCTCCCTCCTCAAGCTGACCGCCCGGCGTCGTGTGTCCTTCGAGATTGCGGTCAAGTTACACACCCCTTTTGCCTGCAGTCAGTCGCGCTTTGAAGCCCAGCTTCCTTGCAACCGCAGAGCCCCCCACCCCTTACCCCTCCCCACGAGGGGGAGGGGGGCTGAGAGGCTTTGCCAAGATCCACTTCCAGAGGAGAGGAAGCTCATCACAAAGGAAATTTTTCCCTCAACCGCAGTGAAGAGACCAGCCTGAAGCACTGCCTATCCGCTCCCCTCCCCCTCGTGGGGAGGGGTTAGGGGTGGGGGGCAGACTCTCGAGGGACGAAAGGCCCCTCAGCGCTTCACCTCCCACGTGGTCACACGCTTGCCCGTTGCAGCGTCCTTGCCGTCCTTGAGCTGGATGCCCATGGCGGAGAGTTCGTCGCGGATGCGGTCGGCTTCAGCCCAGTTTTTGGCTTCAAGACTGGCAAGGCGGTCTGCAACGAGGGTTTCGATGCGGCCCGTATCCACGCCCTCCAGCACAGCAGCAACAGGCGCGAGCCCGAGCAGACGCGCACTGGCCCAGTAGACCGGAAGCAAGGCACTGTCCTTGGCGGCGTCCTGCGCAAGGCCATGCAAGGCCTGCACGGCAGCAACCGTATTGAGGTCATCCGTCAAGGCAGCCAGAATCTCCGCTGCCGGAGCCCCATCGGCGTCCTGAACCTCTGGCCACTTCGCCAGCAGCCGCTCAGCCTCCTCCAGCCGTTTCACCGAAAAATCAATCGGCTCGCGGTAGTGCGTCATCAGCATGGCAAGGCGCAGCACTTCGCCGGGCCATTTGCGGCCGCCGAATTTTTCCGTGTGCAGCAGGTCATGGATGGTGACGAAGTTGCCCTCGGACTTGGACATCTTGCGCCCTTCCACCTGCACGAAACCGTTGTGCAGCCAGAAGTTTGCCATGACGCTGGTGCCATGGGCGCAGCAGGACTGGGCGATTTCGTTTTCGTGATGCGGGAAGATGAGATCCAGCCCGCCGCCGTGAATGTCGAATACCTCGCCCAGATGATGGGCGCTCATGACCGAGCATTCGATGTGCCAGCCGGGGCGGCCACGGCCCCAGGGGCTGTCCCAGCCCGGCTCTTCCGGGGAAGACAGCTTCCACAGCACGAAGTCGCCCGGGTTCTTCTTGTGGGCGTCAACGGCAATGCGCGCGCCTGCCCTCTGGTCCTCCAGATTGCGCTTGGACAGCTGGCCATAGGCCTCCATGGAGCCCGTGTCGAACAGCACCTCGCCCCCGTCTTCCGTCTGCGCCACATAGGCATGGCCGCGGGCAATCAGCGTCTCGATCATCGAAACCATGCCCGCAATGTGCTGGGTCGCGCGCGGCTCATGGTTCGGCTCAAGGCAGCCCAGCGCCTTCACGTCCGCGTGGAACTGGTCCGCCGTGGTGGAGGTCACCCGTGCGATGGCATCGTTCAGCGGCAGGCCGGGAAAATCACGCAAGGCGCGGGCGTTGATCTTGTCATCCACGTCCGTGATGTTGCGCACATAGGTGACGTGATCGGCCCCGTAGAGATGGCGCAGCAGGCGGTACAACACGTCAAAGACAATGACAGGCCGTGCATTGCCGATATGGGCGAAGTCATAGACCGTCGGCCCGCACACATACATGCGCACGTTCTGCGGATCGATCGGATGGAAGACATCCTTCGTCCGGGTGAGCGTATTGGTCAGGCGCAGAACCGGGGCGTCCGGGCTGGCATTCGTCATGACACGTCGTCTCCTGGCCTGCTGGCCGGGGGCGTCCGTCTCTTTGGAATTGGCGCAAGGAGGGAACGGCCACAGCCAGCAAAGGTGCTAGCTGCAAATAATGGTGATCGGAATGAGGGTCCGGCTGGCCGTATTCATGGCTCTGTTGTGACCGGTTTCCCGTTTCCGGTCAAGCATTCATCTGCCGCGCCGCGCAGGCCCGAGGGCCCGGTTCCCTCAAGATCCAAACACCTGTTCACGAAGCTGAACGCCAGCTGAATTTGCCCCTCAGACCCGGTTCAGCGCGCCCCAGCCACAGTAGCGCCATGAGTTGAACACAGCCCGCCGCAGCGGCCGGGCAAGATGAAAATGGGGCCTGTCATGTTTGCACGTCTTGTCTCGGTCTGCTTCGTTCTCGCCATCATCGCCTCCCCCTTCGCCGGCCTTGCAGCCCTTGCCTCCAGCAAGCCGATGCCCTTCGGCGTCTCCGCCCAGAAGAGCATGTGCATGACCACCGGCGTCAGCTGCGGTGCCGGCCACATCCTGCTGCCGGCCATGATCCGGGGCTGAGCGCACCGGCAGGCTGCAGCGCTCTTTCAGAAAGCCTGAAGACAGTGTAACGGCGCGGCTTGAAACAATCGGGTCTAGGTGCCATCTTGCGCCCATGGAAACCAAGGCTCTGGAAGAAAAGGCCGAAGCGGCCACACAGTTTCTCAAGACCATCGCCTCGACGCCGAGGCTGATGCTCCTGTGCATGATGGCCGACCGCGAGTGCAAGGTCGGCGATCTGGCCGAACAGACCGGCATGCGCATGCCCACCGTCTCCCAGCAGCTCAGCCTGCTGCGCGCGCAAGGGCTCGTGCGCACCCGCCGGGAAGGCACGACGATCTATTACCGGCTGGCGAGTGATGCGGCACGCGATGTCATGGCGGTGCTTTACGCGCATTTCTGCTCGCCCGATGCAAAGCCTCAGGAAGCGCCGCAGACCGAGGACGAGGAAGAGCCCGCGCTGTAAGCCAGTGCGGACTTCTGCCTGTCATTTATCCAGAAAATCAGCACAGCGCGGCGCTTCGCCACTGCCCCATGGCATGATGGGAACGGTGGAGGTGGAGTTCTTCGGGCTGCCTTCCACCAGCTTGTCGGAATAGACGAGATAGACCAGCACATTGCGCTTGGTGTCGCAGCCACGCACGATCCGCATTTTCTTGAACAGGAACGACCGGCGCTGGCGGAACATCTCCTCGCCCTGCTCGAAGCGCGCCTTGAAGCTGACCGGCCCGACCTGACGGCAGGCGAGCGAAATATCGGAGACTTCCTCCGCCACACCGAGCCAACCCTCGATGCCGCCCTTTTCCGGAACGGTGAAATGACAGGCGACACCCTCCACCACCGGATCGTCGATGGCATAGGTTGCAAGCTTGTGGTCGGGCGTGAGGAACTTCCACACGGTGGACTTCTTGAAGATGAGATCCGGCTGCTCCGCCGCGAGGGCCGAACCCGCCGCAAGCAGAAAAGCCAAAAGACCACCTGCGAGCCTTCCGGCCACGCCTCCGTGTCTGATGCTCATGCCCGTTGCCCTTTCCTGTCACGCAGATCAATGTTCCTTTTATGTGGCCGCTCCCGCAGCAATTTTCCATAGCGGGCACAAGCTGCAGCCACAGCCGCACGGGGTGCGCCGCCTGCAAGACCAGTTTCAGCAGGAAGCTGGTCTTTATGTTTTCCTTATGCGCCCTGACTGACTTCCCAATCGAACCCTGATGCCGTTTGCGGCGATTGTGTGCCGGTCACAACAGGAGACCGGATCATGTCCGACATCATCTTTCTCGCGCTTGGATGCGGCTGCCTTGGGGGGCTTGCCCTCTATGCCCGCGCCCTCGACCGGCTGTGAGGACGAAAAGCCATGTTCGAGCTTTTGTCCGGCCTCGCCGTGGTTTGCGGCCTTGGCATCTACCTCGTGGTTACGCTGCTGCGGCCCGAGCGGTTCTGATCCTCTACGGAGCGCACCCATGACCTTTTCCGGCTGGCTGCAGATCGGCCTGTTCTTTCTGGCTGTTCTCGCCATCATCAAGCCTCTCGGGCTTTACATGGCGCATGTCTTTTCAGGCAGGCGCACATGGCTCTCCCCTGTTCTCGGTCCTGTCGAGAACAGCATCTACAAGGCAGCAGGTGTCGATCCGCAGCGCGAACAGGGCTGGCTTGGCTACACGCTTGCCATGCTGACCTTTTCGCTGACGGGCTTCCTTGCCCTTCTTGCCATCCTGCGGCTGCAGCATCTGCTGCCGTTCAATCCGCAGGGCTTTTCCGGCATGCCGGCGGATCTCGCCTTCAACACGGCCGTCTCTTTTGTCACGAACACCAACTGGCAGAACTATGGCGGCGAGACCACGCTGAGCCATTTCAGCCAGATGGCCGGGCTGACGGTGCAGAACTTCCTGTCTGCTGCCACCGGCATGGCGCTGGCCGTCGCCTTCACCCGCGCCTTCGCCCGCTCCAGGGCCAGCACCCTTGGCAACTTCTGGACCGACATGACACGGGCGGTGCTTTACATCCTGCTGCCACTGGCCATCCTCGTGGCCCTCCTCTTCGTTGCCATGGGCCTGCCGCAGACGCTGAACGGGTCTGCCACTGTGACAACGCTGGAAGGCGCGCAGCAGGTGATCGCCCTCGGGCCCGTCGCCAGTCAGGAAGCCATCAAGCAGCTCGGCACCAATGGCGGCGGCTTCTTCAACGTCAACGCCGCCCATCCGTTCGAAAATCCGACGGCCTTCTCCAACTATCTCAACATGTTCGCCATGCTGAGCGTGTCGTCCGCCCTCGTTTATGCCTTTGGCGTGATGGCAGACTGCCGCCGTCAGGCCTGGGCGCTGCTCAGTGCCATGGCGCTGCTGCTGATCGCCGGCGTTGCCGTGACCTACTGGGCGGAAACGCAAGGTAACCCGATCCTGACCGCCCTTGGCGCGGATGCGGCGGGCGGCAACATGGAAGGCAAGGAAGTGCGCTTCGGTCAGGCCATGACCGCGCTCTATGCCGCCGTTACCACAGGCCTTTCCAATGGCGGCGTCAACGGCATGCACGGGTCATTCACCGGCCTTGGCGGGTTGGTGCCGATGTTCCTGATCCAGCTTGGCGAGGTTCTTCCGGGCGGCGTGGGCTCGGGGCTCTATGGCATGCTCGTCTTCGCCCTGCTCTCGGTCTTCGTGGCGGGCCTCATGGTCGGCCGCACACCGGAATTTCTGGGCAAGAAGATCGACGGACGCGAGATGAAGTTCGCCATGCTGGCCGTGCTCATCCTGCCGCTGGTGATCCTCGGGTTCACGGCCGTGTCCGCCATGCTGCCCACGACCCTTGCCAGCCTTGGCACCGGTGGCCCTCATGGCCTGTCGGAGATGCTCTATGCCTATACCTCGGCTGCGGGCAACAACGGCTCGGCCTTCGGCGGGCTCAGTGGCGACACACCCTGGTACAATACGACACTGGGGCTCTCCATGCTGCTCGGCCGCTTTGCCTATGCAGTGCCCGTGATGGCCATTGCCGGATCTCTGGCGGCGAAGGTCAAGGTCCCTGCCTCATCCGGCACCTTCCCCACCGATGGGCCGCTGTTCACCGGCCTTCTCATCGCCATCATTCTCATTCTCGGCGGTCTGCAGTTCTTCCCGGCTCTCGCCCTCGGTCCCATTGCCGAACACCTGGCGATGCTTGCCGGCCAGACCTTCTGAAAGGGTTATTCCCATGTCCACTGACACAAGGGATGCCAAGGGGCAGAAGCTGCCTCACGGCCCGAACATGCTCTCCCCTGCAATTCTGCTTCCCGCCTTGCGTGATGCGGTCGTGAAGCTGGACCCGCGCCAGCTGGTGCGCAATCCGGTCATCTTCGTCACCGAAGTTGTGGCGGCACTGGTGACCGTGCTGTTCGCCCGTGATCTGGTGCTGGGAGCGGAAGACACCGTCTTCTCCGGCCAGATTGCCGCATGGCTCTGGTTCACGGTGCTGTTTGCCACCTTTGCCGAAGCTGTCGCCGAAGGACGCGGGCGGGCGCAGGCGGACAGCCTGAAACGCACCAAATCCGAACTGACCGCCCGCCGCCTGCTGCCGGACGGCAGTACGGAAAGCATCCCCGCCGCCAGCCTGTCCGTAGGTGACGAGGTGCTGGTGGCTGCCGGGGAACTGATCCCGGGCGATGGCGAGGTGATCGAGGGCGTTGCCACGGTCAACGAAAGCGCCATCACCGGTGAATCGGCCCCGGTCATCCGTGAATCGGGCGGCGACCGCTCGGCGGTGACGGGCGGCACGGAGGTGCTGTCCGACGAGATCCGCGTGCGCATCACGGTCGCCCCCGGCTCCAGTTTCGTGGACCGGATGATCGCCCTCATCGAAGGCGCCCAGCGCCAGAAGACGCCGAACGAGATCGCCCTGTCGATCCTGCTGTCTGGCCTGACGCTGATCTTCCTCTTCGTCTGTACCGCTGTCTGGGGCCTTGCCGCCTATTCCGGCGCGGTCATTTCCGTAACGGTTCTGGCCGCCCTGCTGGTGACGCTGATCCCCACCACCATCGGCGGGCTGCTGTCGGCCATCGGCATTGCAGGCATGGACCGGCTGGTGCGCTTCAACGTCATTGCCACCTCGGGCCGTGCCGTTGAGGCCGCAGGCGACGTGGATACGCTGCTGCTCGACAAGACCGGCACGATCACCTTCGGCAACCGCATGGCCAGCGACTTTGCTGCCGCACCCGGCGTCAGCACGCCGGAACTTGCGGAAGCAGCCCTTCTGGCCAGCCTTTCCGACGAGACGCCGGAGGGCCGCTCCATCGTGGCGCTTGCCACGGGCGACTTCGGCATCGCCCAGCCGCAGGTGACGCCTGATGCCGTCATCGCTTTTTCCGCCGAGACGCGCCTGTCCGGGGTCGATATGGGGGAACGCCGCCTGCGCAAAGGTGCGGTGGATGCAGTGCTGGCCTTTGCGGGCCTCACAACTGCCACGGCGCCGGCAGAGTTTTCCCGCGCCGTTGACCGGATCGCCCGAAGTGGCGGCACACCGCTGGCGGTGACGGATGGCAAGCGGCTGCTCGGCGTCATCCACCTCAAGGACGTGGTCAAGCCCGGCATCAAGGAGCGGTTCGCCGCCCTGCGCGCCATGGGCATCCGCACGGTCATGGTCACCGGCGACAATCCGGTCACAGCCGCTGCGATTGCCTCGGAAGCCGGTGTTGACGATTTTCTGGCCAGCGCCACGCCCGAAGACAAGCTCGCCTATATCCGCCGCGAGCAGCAGGGCGGGCGCCTGATCGCCATGTGCGGCGATGGCACCAACGATGCCCCGGCCCTTGCGCAGGCAGACGTGGGTGTTGCCATGCAGACCGGCACCCAGGCGGCCCGCGAAGCTGCCAACATGGTGGATCTGGACTCCAGCCCCACCAAGCTCATCGAGATCGTGGAGATCGGCAAACAATTGCTCATGACACGCGGCTCGCTGACCACCTTCTCCATTGCCAATGATGTGGCCAAGTACTTCGCCATCATCCCGGCGCTGTTCATCGCCGCCTATCCGGCACTTGGCAGCCTCAACATCATGGGCCTCGCCTCACCGCGTTCGGCCATCCTGTCTGCGGTGATCTTCAACGCGCTGATCATCGTGGCCCTGATCCCGCTGGCGCTGAAGGGCGTTGCCTACCGTCCGGCAGGCGCGGCCTCCCTGCTGCGGCGGAACCTTGCCATCTATGGCCTCGGCGGCCTGATCCTGCCTTTCGCAGGCATCAAGCTGATCGACATGGCCGTCAGCGCTCTGAATCTGGTGTAACCCCATGCTGAACCATCTCAGACCCGCCATCGTGCTCACCCTCGCCATGACCATCCTGACCGGACTGGCCTATCCGCTCGCCATCACCGGGGCCGCGCAGGTTCTGATGCCGGGAGCGGCCAACGGCAGCCTGATCGAGCGGGACGGAACTCCCGCAGGCTCGCTCTACATCGGCCAGGCCTTCAGCGATCCGCGCCACTTCTGGTCCCGTCCTTCCGCAACTCCGGACACGCCTTACAACGCAGGCGCCTCGTCCGGCTCGAACCTCGGCAGCACCTCCGCCGAACTGAAATCGCGGGTGGACGCAGAGGCTGCAAGGCTGACCGCCAGCGGTTTGACCGTCCCCCTGCCAGCCGATGCGCTGATGGCTTCGGGCTCCGGCCTTGACCCGCATATCTCGCCGGCTTTCGCGCTGGCGCAGGTGCCGCGCGTTGCTCAGGCGCGCAGCATTGCCGAAGCGAAGGTCAGAACCCTGCTGCGCGAGCACACCGAAGAGCCGCTGCTTGGCCTGTTCGGAGAACCTCGTGTAAACGTGCTGGCGCTTAATCTGGCGCTCGACAGCCTCAAGGAGTGAGCCGCATGGCCGAGGAAGACCGCAGGCCAGACCCGGATGCCCTGCTTGCCCTTGCAGACAAGGACAGGCGCGGCAAGCTGACGGTCTTCCTCGGGGCTGCCCCCGGTGTCGGCAAGACCTTCGCCATGCTCAGCCGCGCCCAACGCCTCAAGGCCGATGGCATCGAAGTCGCTGTTGGCGTTGTCGAAACCCATGGACGCAGCGAAACCGCTGCCTTGCTGGAGGGGCTGAATGTCCTGCCGCGCAAGCGGGTGCTGCACCGCGGGCGCATGCTGGAGGCCTTTGATCTGGACGGCGCCCTTGCGCTCCGGCCGCGCATTCTGATCGTCGATGAACTGGCCCATTCCAACCCGGAAGGCAGCCGCCACCCGAAGCGCTATCAGGACATCGAAGAGTTGACGGGCGCAGGCATCGATGTGTGGACCGCCCTCAACATCCAGCATCTGGAAAGCCTTGCCGATCTGGTGACGCAGATCACCGGCGTCACCGTCCGCGAGCGGGTGCCGGATGTGGTGCTGAAACGCGCCGATGAGGTGATCCTTGTCGATCTTACCCCGGCAGAACTGATCGAGCGCCTGCATGAAGGCAAGGTCTACCTGCCGGACAATGCCCGCCGGGCCACGGAACGTTTCTTCCGTGTCGGCAACCTGACCGCATTGCGCGAGCTGGCCTTGCGGCGCACGGCTGGCCGTGTCGATGACCAGATGGTCGACTTTCTCAAGCAAAATGCCATTGAAGGCCCCTGGGCCACGAGCGAGAGGCTGATCGTTTGCGTGGGAGCGGATGAGCTTTCGGAGAAGGTCGTCCGGGTTGCGAGCCGTCTTGCCTCGGGCCTCAACGCGCCGTGGATTGCCGTCTCGGTGGAACGGGCCGACCGGGAAACGGAAACGAGCCCGGGTCTTGCCCGCATCGAACACATCCTACATCTGGCAGAGCAACTGGGCGCCGAGACCCGGCGCATCATCGGCACCGATTTCGTGGAGGAAATCCTGCGCCTTGCCCGGCGCGAGCATGCCACCCAGATCGTCATCGGTGTACCCAGGAACCGTGGCTGGCGGCGCTTCTTCTCCCCCTCCCTGCCCGAAGCGCTCTCCCGCAAGGCATCCGGCATCGGCCTGCATCTGGTGATGCAGGAAGGCAAGGAAGCGCCGCGCGCCCTTGCCTGGCGCCCCCGGTTTTCCTGGAAGGACCTGCCGCATGCAGCGGCAACGGCTATGCTCTTTGCCACAGGTGTCACGGCCTTCGGGCAGGTGATCGATCTCTTCGTCCATCTGCCCAACATCTCGCTGCTGTTCCTGCTGGCGGTGCTGGGGGCAGCCGTCACCTCGGGCTATACGGCGGCCCTTCTGGCGGTGATCTTTTCGGCGCTCTGCTATAATTTCTTCTTCATCGACCCGCGGCATACCTTCACCATCGCGGCGCCGCACGAGGTGTTCTCGTTCTTCGTGTTCTTTTGTGTGGCCGTGATTGCGGGCGGCTTTGCCTCGCGCATCCGCGAACAGGCGGAAACGGCGCGCAAACGCGCCACTGCCCTGCAATCTCTCTATGACTTTTCGCGCAAGATCTCCGGTACGGAGAAGGCGGAGGACGTGTTCTGGGCCTCCGTGTCCCAGTTGCAAGCCAGCCTGAAACGCAACATCGTCATGCTTGTGCCGGAGAACGGTGACCTACGCATTGCTGGTGCATGGCCACCGGATACGGACCTGGACGTGACCGCGCTGACCGCCGCCCGCTGGGCTCTGGACAAGGAGGAGCGCGCCGGGCACGGCACAGGCACGCTGCCCAACTGCCGCTTCGAATTCCGCCCCTTGCTCAGCCCGCACGGGCCCGTTGGAGTGTGCGGGGTGGAGCAGACGGACGAGCGTATCGGCATCAATGAAGAACGGGCACTGTCAGCCATTCTGGATCAAACAGCCATCGCCATCGACCGGGCCCGCCTGTCGGAAACCAGCGCCGCCCAGACCGCACGGCAGGAGAGCGAGCGTTACCGCGATGCGCTGCTGTCCTCCATCTCGCATGACCTGCGCACCCCGCTGGCGACCATCACCGGGTCGGTTACAAGCCTGCGCCAGTTGGGCAGGCGCATGAGCCCGGAAAGTCAGGACGATCTGCTGCAGTCCATCGAGGAGGAAAGCAGCCGGATGAGCCGCTTCGTCGCCAACCTGCTCGATATGACGCGGATCGAGGCGGGCAGCCTCGAGCCCCGGCGGGAATGGCTGGATGTGACCGACGTGATCCAGTCCTCCGTCGAGCGGGCAAGGCGTTACTTCCCCGGCAAGGTGATCGAAACCGGCATTGCGCCGGGTCTGCCGCTGATCCGCGGCGACAGCGTGCTGCTGGGGCAGGTGCTGTTCAACCTCCTGGACAATGCCATCAAATATGGCGGGCAGGAGCCGGTGAACGTTTATGCAAGGCAAGACGGGGAGGACGTGCTCATTTCCGTCACAGATCTGGGCAAGGGTATTCCGCCGGAGGATCTGGAGCGGATTTTCGAGAAATTCTACCGGCGCGGCAAGGCAGATGGCCGGGCGCCCGGAACCGGGCTTGGCCTTGCCATAGCACGCGGTTTCGTGGAAGCCATGGGCGGGCACATCCATGCCGAAAGCCCGGCCATCCGACGCAAGGGCACCCGGCTGGTCATGCGCTTTCCCGCAGGTCCCGCACAGGAAGGAAAATTGCCAGAATGACAGGACAGTCCTCCGGCGCGCGCATCCTTGTCGTTGACGACGAGCCGCAGATCCAGCGGTTCCTCAAGCCTGCGCTGACGGCAGCAGGCTATGACGTAGTGGAGGCGGCAACCGGCGGCGAGGCGCTGAAGGCGGTGGCGATCGCCGCACCTGATCTCGTCATCCTCGATCTCGGCCTGCCGGACATGGACGGCAAGGATGTGGTCGCCAGCCTGCGCGGCTGGAGCACCCTGCCGATCCTGATCCTTTCCGCCCGCGACCGGGAAAGCGAGAAGATCGCCGCACTGGATCTGGGGGCCGATGACTATATCGAAAAGCCCTTCGGCATCGGCGAGCTGACCGCCCGCATCCGCACCGCCCTGCGCCACCGGGGGCAGGCCGAAGCCGTGCCGCAGGTGCTGGAGACGGACGGGCTTGTGATCGATACCATCCGCCGCACTGTCTCTCGTGATGGCAGCGAGATCCGGCTGACACCAAAGGAATACGACCTGCTCGCCCTGCTTTCCCGCCATGCCGGGCGCGTCGTCAGCCATCGCATCCTGCTGACCTCGGTCTGGGGCCCGGCACACGGGGATGACCTGCAGTATCTGCGCGTCTTCATCAGCCAGTTGCGCCAGAAGATCGAGCGCGACCCCGCCTCCCCCGCCATCCTGCGCACGGAACCCGGCGTCGGCTACCGGCTGATGACGGGGGAATGAGGGGCGCGCATCAGTTGCGCCAGAGCAGAAGACGGAAACCCGCCACGCCGAAGACCAGAGCCAGCGTTCCCTCGATCCAGCGCCGGGCACGCTGATAGATCCGGATCATTGGCCCCGTTGAGAACACCAGCGCATAGCCCGCGAAGACCGTAATCCCGAGAAGCACACAGCCGCCGATGATGGCATGAAGCGTATGGGCCGGAGAATTGGGCCGCAGCCCGAGCGTCATGATTGCCATCCACCCGAGAACGGCCTTGGGATTGGTGAGATGCAGCAGCATGCCGCGCCGGTAGAGCGCGCCCTTGCTGGCGGGCAGTCCGTTGCCCCGGCTCTCAGGCGCCTGAGCCGAAAGCGCCGACCGGGCGGCCTTGAAGGCAAGATACAAGAGGTAAAGCCCCCCTGCGATCTTCAACACGACCAGTGCCTCGGCATAGGCGGTGAGAATAGCCGAGATGCCCGTGGCGGCGAGCAAGGCCCAGCACATGCTGCCCGTGACGACGCCGAGCGCAAGCGCCACCGCCGGAGCGCGGCCCCGGCTCATCGCAACGCCCATGATGGCCATATTGCTCGGGCCGGGGCTGGCCGTTGCGATGACATAGGCCACATAGACGGGCAGCAACTGTTGCAGAAGATCGAGGTTCATCGATGTGCGCTTTCTGAAATGGCCTCAGGAGTGGGCCGCTCGCTGTAGCGGCGGCCAACAGCCCAGCCGGAAAATGCAAAGCAGGGAATCAATCAGACAAGATCTCCACGGAAGACCAGATGGATCTTGTTTCCATCGGGGTCCCGCAGATAGGCGCCGAAATAGCCGGGTGCATAGTGCGGACGCGGGCCCGGCGGCCCCTCGTCGCGGCCCCCGGCAGCCAGCCCTGCGGCATGGGCGGCCCGAACGGCTTCCGCGTCAGGCGCAAGAAAAGCCGTCATTGCGCCGTTGCCGGCAGATGCAGGTTCACGGTTGAATGGCTGATAGGCGTAGAAGCGTGGCAGGGTTTGACCGGGGTTGACCCAGCATAGCGATGCTGGGCCGCCATCCGGAGCCACAGGCCGCTGCCGCAGGCCAAGAGGCTGCAGGACAGCGTCATAGAACCGGCCAGCCCTTTCCAGATCACTGACGCCGACCGTGATGTGACTGAACATGGACGCTCCTGCCTTTGCCTGACATGACACTATTGCCAATCAGCCGGGCAAGACAAGGCCCCATTCATGAGGCCATGCAAAGGCTTGCGGGTTTCCCCTTACGCCGCATCCTCGCTGGCCGCCGCGCGGCTGAGGCGGCTGATGGCGATCTGTTCGCGTTCCGCCGTCCAGATCTGCGGCACGTCGATGCCCTTGGCTTCGTCATAGGCGCGGGCGATGTTGAGCGGCATGATGCGGTCGTAGCCCGGCAGCTTGCCGTAGCGCGGGTCCATCGCATCGCGCACCGCATCGTTGGTGGCCTTGAGGTCCAGTCCCTGATCCACACAGGCCGCCGCCGAGGCGCGCAGGGTTTCGATGAATTCCTTGGTGCGGGTGATGGCATCATTGACCATCTGCGCTCCGCGCAAGGGCGCGCCAGATCCGGCAACCAGCGCGTTGCCCTTGAAAGCGCGCAGGCGCTCCAGCGTCTTCACCCAGTCGCCAAGGTGGCCATCGGCGGCATAGGGCACCCCACCGGGATTGAGCAGGTCGCCGGCAAAGATGGTGCCCGAATCCGGCACCCAGACCACGATGTCCCCCATCGTATGCCCGCGCCCCAGATGCATGAGCCGGATCTCGCGCGAGCCAAGCCGCAGCGACAGGGAGGAGGCAAAGGTCAGCCCCGGCCAGACAAGGGAATTGCTGACGGCAGGCGCACCATCAGATGCACGGCGGCGCTCGCATTCGAGGTTGGCCTCGCCCCGCTCCTCAATCAGGCGGCGGGTGAGGTCCGAGGCGAGGATTTCGCCCGGCTCCAGTGCGTGCGCTCCGGCAGTGCGCCCGGCGTGGTAATGGGTGAGCACGAGATAGCGCACCGGCTTGCCGCTGATCCGCTCCAGCGCCTCGGTGATGCCCTGCGCTGCCTCGACGCTGGGCGGGGCATCAACCACGAGAATGGCCTCATCACCGCGCACGGCGCCGATTGTTGGAAAGCCGTCCCGCATCAGGGCATAGCAGCCGCTGGCCACTTCCGACACGGAAACGGCGGGAATCTTGCCTTCCGGCGCCTTGCTGTCTTCGCTCATGGCGTCCACTTTCGTTCTGGCGGGGCCCTGAGGCCCGCGTTGCTGCCGGGCGCTTGTGGCCCGCCGCGCCGGAGAGATGCGGGAACAGGGCGCAATGCGCCTGCCTCCGCTCATCGCTCACATCTCATCACTTCAACGTGAGAGTTCAGCGCGGACCGGTTCGATTCGCAAACAATTGCAGGCAAATCATGGCAGCCCCCGTTTTTTATCAACAAGAACAGCCGGGCCCCGGCAAGGGATTCAGATCTTTGTCAGAAAAGAGGAGTGAAGAAGGCAATATTCGGCCGTGACATCTGTGGCACTACAGCCCGGCCTACGGCGGACCGGCCCATGCCGGAACAGGTGTGAAGAGCCTTGTCTGCCGGACTTCTTTTGGCTTGCTGCAGTGCGGTGGAGCGATGTCTGGTTCACGCCGGGCATGGGGCAGCCAGACGTGTTAACTCCGGCTGGCCCGTTGCTTGCAAAGGGTCAGCTCAGCCCCGATAGTTGCGTTGGGGAAAGTTGGGAAGCAGGCCTGGCCTGCACAAGTGACCGGGCCGCCGGACGGCCGGGTTGGGGATGGCTGTCACCATGAAGCGCGTAAAGTTCAGGCTTCTGGCCCTTTCTGGCCTCATGGCCCTTGCCATGGGGGCTTCTGCTGCGCATGCACGCAGTTCCACCTGTGAAACCCTTGCCCGGCAGCTTTCCCGTCTTGAAACAGCTGGCACATCCTCCTCTGCTTCAAAATGGGACGAAGCTGCGGAGGCACAGGCCCGCTCGATCAAGGCGGCGCGGCGCGATGCGGCCTATTACCAATGCGGACTGGCGGGCGCCAATGCACGGTGCCCCTCTCTCCTCGACAAGATCCAGCGCATGGAGGCCAACCTCGCCAAGATCGAGCGCCAGCGCGTCAAGGCGGGCAAGGCAAATGCAGGCCGCGGCGGCACAGCGGCGAACCGGGCGGAGATCCTGCGCATCCGCAAGGATATGGTGCGCAACATGTGCCCGGGTGAAGGCAACACGCGGGCCCTGCGGGAAGCTGCGGCCCAGCCGAAACTGGCGCCGCAGCAGCCGAGAGGACTTCTCACCCGCACTTGGGGCCAGCCAGACGCGCCGGCTGCGCCCATGGCACCGCTTCAGCCCGGGCGCAAAACCGTCATGCTGCCGGTGCAGCCGGAGCGGCGTGCCGCCGTCGACACGGTTCCCCAGGAACTGGAGCGCACCCGCGACGGCCTTGCCTATCCGGTCTATAACTTCCCGCGCAATGCCACCTACCGCACCTTGTGCGTGCGCACCTGCGATGGCTATTTCTTTCCCATCAGTTTCAGCGCCCGGCCGGGCCAGTTCGGCCAGGATGCAGCGGCCTGCAATGCGATGTGCCCAGCCGCGGAAACGGGCCTGTTCGTCTACCGCAATCCGGGCGGCGATCCGGAGGACATGATTTCGCTGGCGGGCGAGCGCTACAGCGAGCTACCCAACGCCTTCCGCCACCGCAAGGAATATGTGAACGGCTGCAGCTGTCAGGCCGCCCCCTCCGCCCAGCAGGAGGCCGCTCCGCTGACACCGGTCTCCGGAGCGGCAGGCGGCATTTTGACCTTGGCCGGAGGACGTGTTGTCGCTGGACAAGGCGCTGCCAACCCGCAGACGGATGCCATCCGCATGTCCATGCCCCCTGTAAGCGCCGATGACATGCCGCTGGATGCAGACCCGGACACGGCGCAGAACCTGCGCGAAGGGTTTGATGCCTCCAGCCTCGTCACCGCGTCCCTTCCCGCAACGGATGTGCCGCTTGCAGCAGAGAGCATGCGCCCGTCGCTGCCCGTTCTGGAGAGAACACCAGAGCAAAGCCCCGCCGGGGCTGAGCAAGCGCTGGACGGCACGCAGCCTGATCAGCAGGCCGCCTCACCGGAAGCATCTGCGGAGGATGCCAGAGGCGAGGCGCGCGGGCCTGTCAGGAAAGTCGGGCCGCAGTTCTTTCCCGACCGATAAGCGGCAGCAGCGCCTTCATGTCGGGGCCATGACCGTGGCCGGTCAGAGCGAGGCGCAGCGGCATGAACAGGGTCTTGCCCTTGCGCCCCGTCTTCTCCTTCAGAAGGCCGGTCCAGATGCCCCAGCTTTCGCCATCCAGCGGGCCTTCGGGCAGGAGAGCGAGGGCCTCGGCCAGATAGGTCCGGTCCTCTTCCGCCACCTGCTCTGCATCGGCTGGCAGATCGCCAGAAATGATGGCCCACCAGCTGGCGGCATCACCAAGGCGGGCGCAGTTTTCCCGCACCGCCAGCCAGAAGGCTTCGCCGCCGCCAATGCCAAGCGCAGCAAGGCGCGGCGCGGCCTCCTCGAAGGTCATGGCATGGACAAGCCGGGCGTTGAGGCTGTCCAGTTCCTGCGGGTCGAACTTGGCGGATGAGCGGGAGATGCCGGAAAGATCCAGCATGCCTGCCAGCGTGTCCATGTCCCGCACCGGCTCAACGGCATGGCTGGTGCCGGTCAGCACCGCCAGCGAGGCAACGGCCATGGGCTCGATGCCAGCTTCCCGGAGGGAGCTGATGGACAGCGCGCCCTTGCGCTTGGACAGGCCCTCCCCGTCCAGCGTGGTCAGCAGGTTGTGGTGGGCAAACCGCGGCAGCGGCGCCCCCAGCGCCTCAAAGATGGCGATCTGCACCGCCGTGTTGGCAACGTGATCCTCTCCGCGGATGACATGGGTGATGCCCATGTCCGCGTCATCCACCACAGAGGTGAAAGTGTAGAGATAGCTGCCGTCCGCACGGGCGAGAACCGGATCGGACAGGGAGGCAAGGTCGATGGACTGGCTGCCACGGCACAGGTCGTCCCACGTGACATCCGTGCGGCGCGGGGCCAGCGGGTCGCCGTCATGGTTGGGCAGCAGAAAGCGCCAGTGCGGCTGGCGGCCCTCGGCCTCCAGCTTTGCCTTGTCCTCCGCCGTCAGCTTCAGGGCAGCGCGGTCATAGACCGGCGGCCGGCCCATCGCGCGGGCGCGGGAGCGGCGGCGCTCCAGCTCGTCCGCCGTTTCGTAACAGGGATAGAGCAGGCCAGCCGCCTTCAGCTTTTCCGCCGCCGCATCATAGAGCGCGATCCGGTCCGACTGGCGCACCATCAAGTCGGGCTTGACGCCGAACCAGGCGAGATCCGCCTCGATGGCATCGGCATATTCCCGGCGCGAGCGCTCCAGATCCGTGTCGTCGAAACGCAGCACGAACTGGCCGCCGCTCTTCAGGGCATAGAGCCAGTTGAGAAGCGCGGTACGGCTGTTGCCGAGGTGGATGAGGCCCGTCGGAGAGGGCGCGAAGCGGAGCTTTACGGTCATGCGTTTCCCCTACCCTCAGTCCGCCGTGCTGGCAAGATCATCCCGCTTCAGCAGCACGCGGGAAGCACTGGCGAGCGCAGCCGTCATCACCACGCAATAGAGCGAGAAGCCGAGGATCTGGCCGTCATAAGGCACGCCGAAATCGATCAGCCAGCCCGCCAGCCCCGGCCCGAGTGCAGAGGCAAAGACCATGAAGGCAAAGACGACCGAGCGCACTGCGCCCAGGTGCCGGGTGCCGTAAAGCTCCGGCCAGAGCGCACCGGTGAAGGTGGCCACAAAGCCATTGGAGAGGCCGATCAGCGCCATGAAGATGAAAGGTGCATAGGCCGCATGCACCAGCGCCAGAACCGCCGTGCCGCAGGCAAGCGGCACCAGCATGAAGGGCAGGATGCGCCGCGCCGTGAAGCGGTCGATCAACTGCCCCAGCACCAGCGACGACAGCACCGCCGAAGCCGACATGACGATGAAGGCCATTGCGAAGAGCTCCCTTGTCCAGCCGCGCAGGTCCACCAGATAGGCCTGATGAAACAGCACCGCCGTGACGATGAAGGGCGGGGCGAGAACTCCGGCAGAGACGAGATAGAACATCGGATCACGCAGCACCTCGGCCCGCGTCCAGTGCCGCCGCTCCACCACCTTCACATCGCTGGCCGTGTTCACCGGCACCCGCTCCTTGCGCAGGAGCAGCAGCACGACGGGCAGCACCAGCGCCAGCATGACAGCCACCGCCACCCACCAGCCCTGCCGCCAGCCAAAGGTGGTCATGATGGCAACGAAGGTGACCGGCATGATGGCTTCCGAGGCCGGGAAGCCGAGGCCGATCACCGCCACGGCGCGGCCGCGCTGCGCATCAAACCAGCGCCCGGCGGCTGTCATGGCGGTGTTGCTCATCATGCCCTGGCCGAAAAGACGCAGGCCATAGAGCGCAATACCGGCCATCCAGATGGAGGTGGCCGACGCCATCAGGGCGCAGAACAGCCCGAGCATGACCATGACGCCGGCTGCCACCTGAGCCACGGAAAAGCGGTCCAGCACCCGGCCAAGGGTGGGCAGCGTCAGCGCGCTTCCAAGCGTTGCGGCCATGTAGAGCGAGCCGAAGGCGCCGTTGCTGAGGTCCAGCTCCGCCCGCACATCACCTGCGGACAGGGAGATGAAGAAGGTCTGCCCGAAGCCGGAAAAGGCGGTCATCAGGAAGGCAGCCCCAAGCCAGCGGGCATTGCCGGAGAGAAAGGCTCCATAGGACTGCGGTTTGCTCATGGCATGCCACCGGCTCCAAACCTGCTGAGACAGCGTTTATGCCCGGTTGCAGATCTTGCTCCATGTCATCTCCCCCTCAAGGGGGGAGAGGAGTTGGTGCCATACTGACAGGAGCAAACAAGTCCGGGTCAAACACTGCCCCTTGCAGTGAAGCCAGCCCTTTCTTCCCGGTGAATCAGAGGCTTGCGCGTGGCGGGTCAGCGGTCGCGGAAGCGGTTGGTGATGGGGTAGCGCCGATCGCGGCCGAAGTTGCGGCGGGTGATCTTGACGCCCGGAGGAGCCTGACGGCGCTTGTATTCGGCGATGTAGAGAAGGTGTTCCACCCGCTCGATGGTCGCGCGCTCATAGCCCAGCGCCTCGATCTCACCGATGGACAGTTCATTTTCGACCAGTCCCTGCAGAATGGCATCCAGCACCTCGTAAGGCGGCAGGCTGTCCTGATCGGTCTGGTTTTCGCGCAGTTCGGCCGTCGGGGCCTTGGTGATGACATGGGCGGGGATCATTTCCCCCGCCACGCCCTTCGCACCCTGCGGCAGATGGGCATTGCGCCAGGCGGCAAGCCGGTAGACCTCGGTCTTGTAGAGGTCCTTGATCGGGTTGTAGCCGCCGTTCATGTCGCCATAGAGCGTGGCGTAACCGACGGACATTTCCGACTTGTTGCCCGTGGTCAGCACCATGGCACCAAACTTGTTGGAGATGGCCATGAGAATGACGCCGCGGCTGCGTGACTGCAGATTTTCTTCCGTGATATCGGCCGTGCGGCCCGCAAAGAGCGGCGCCAGAACTTCGGTGAAGCCGGTCATCGGCGGCTCGATGGGCACGATGTCGTAGCGGATGCCGAGCGCCTTTGCGCTGGCTTCGGCATCCCTGAGGCTGTCGGAGGAGGTGAAGTGGAAGGGCATCATCACCCCGTGCACCCGCTCCGGCCCCAGCGCATCCACCGCCATGGCAGCGCAGATGGCCGAATCGATGCCGCCCGACAGGCCGAGGACGACGCCGGGGAAACGGTTCTTGTCGACGTAATCGCGCAGGCCCATGACGCAGGCAAGCCAGTTGGCCTCATCCGCATCCGGCAGCTTCGCAAATTCGCCCGGCTCCGCCCGCCAGACGCCATCGGTGCCCTCGCGCCAGTCGCTGATGGCCAGCGCCGTGGTGAACTGGGGCATCTGGAAGGCGAGCGAGCGGTCGGCATTGAGCGCAAAGGAGGCGCCGTCGAAGACAAGCTCGTCCTGCCCGCCGGTCTGGTTGCAGTAGACAAGCGGCAGGCCGCTTTCGACGACGCGGGCCACCATGATCTGCAGCCGCTCGTCGGTCTTGTTGGCCCAGTAGGGCGAGCCGTTCGGCACCAGCAGCATCTGCGCGCCGGTTTCCGTCAGGCACTCGACCACTTCATCGGTCCAGGTGTCCTCGCAGATCGGCAGACCCAGCCTCAGCCCGCGGAAATCCACCGGTCCCGGCAGCGGGCCCTGATCAAAGACGCGCTTTTCATCGAAGACGCCATAGTTCGGCAGGTCATACTTGAAGCGCAGGGCCTGCACCTTGCCGCCATCGAGCAGCGCCACCGCATTGTAAAGCTTGCCGCCTTCGGCCCAGGGCAGACCGACGACCATGCCGGGACCGCCGTCTGCGGTCTCTGCGGCAAGCGCTTCCAGCGCCGTGCGGCAGGCGCGCACGAAGGCGGGCTTCAGCACCAGATCCTCCGCCGGATAGCCGGAGAGGAACATTTCGGACAGCAGCACCAGATGCGCCCCTGCCCTTGCCGCACCGGCACGGGCCTGGCGGGCCAGATCCGCATTGCCGGCAATACCGCCGACGGTCGGGTTCAGCTGGGCAATGGCAAGACGGAGGTGGCCCGAAAGGGCCTCGGGGCGGGTGCTGGTGCTCATGACACCTGATTTAGCGCGCCCGTGCGGGCCTTGCAATCGGGCGATCATGACTCATGATGGATGGTCAGAGCAGGGCAAGGTTTTCCGGCGGGTGCACGGAAGCGGCCAGAACCGCAGCGGCGGGCCCTGTCGGCCCAGCCTCACGCCAGCCCGGCCGGCGCATACCTTTGGAGCGGCCATCACGCTCCTGCCGCAGCAGGGCATCCTCGATCCGCTGATAGAGCACGGCAGGCGCCACCGGCTTGGCAACGAAACCGTGAACGCCCTGGCGCATGGCATCCAGAATGACGCTGCGGCGCGCATGGCCTGAAACGGCGATGACGGGTGTCGTCGCCAGAATATAATCCTTCTCCCCCCGCAGAAGCTTGAGGAACTCCTCACCCGACACGGGGGCCATCATCCAGTCGAGCAGAACGAGATCGGGCGCGCGGTCGATAACGATTTCCAGGCCGTCGGCGCCATCGGCGGCTTCAAAAATGCGTCTCGCACCGAAGCCTGCGAGAATCGAACGAAGGATTGCGCGCATATGCGCATTGTCATCGACCACAAGGATCGACACCCCCGACAATTCCACCTGCATCCGCATGGTCTCCTCCACTCTGGAGGGCAGCTCTACATGCCGTTACGTTAAATCAAGGTTAGAGGCGCACCTGCCGATGGCAATTTCAACGAAGGGGAGCAGCCTTTCCGCATCGCAGTTCCGTCCTCAGCCTGAGAGCAAATGCAAAAGGGGCAGACCTGCAGCCTGCCCCTCCTGATGCGTGTCAAAGCAGCTGCGCTCAGGCGCTGGCTGCGATCTTGTCCGTGCGGGCCTCGCGTTCCTTCTTGAGGTTTTCAGCCACAAGGAAGGCAAGCTCGATCGCCTGATCGGCGTTGAGGCGCGGGTCGCAGTGGGTGTGATAGCGGTCACCCAGCTGCTCGGCGGTGAGCGCATGGGCGCCGCCGGTGCATTCGGTGACGTTGCGGCCCGTCATCTCGATATGGATACCGCCTGCATGGGTGCCCTCGGCGCGGTGCACCGCGAAGAAGGCTTCCACTTCCTTCAGGATGCGCTCGAACGGACGGGTCTTGTAGCCGGCGGCGGTGATGGTGTTGCCATGCATCGGATCGCAGGACCACACAACCGTGCGCCCTTCCCGCTCCACGGCGCGGATCAACTGCGGCAGGTGATCGAACACCTTGTCCGCGCCGAAACGGCAGATCAGCGTCAGGCGGCCGGCTTCGTTTTCCGGATTCAGCATGTCGATCAGCTTCAGCAGCCCGTCCGGCGAAAGGGACGGACCGCACTTCAGGCCGATCGGGTTCTTGATGCCGCGGAAGAATTCCACATGGGCATGATCCGGCTGGCGGGTGCGGTCGCCGATCCACAGCATGTGGCCGGAGGTGGCGTACCAGTCGCCCGAGGTGGAATCGACGCGGGTGAAGGCCTCTTCGTAGCCGAGCAGCAGCGCCTCATGGCTGGTGAAGAAATCAGTCGAACGCAGCTGCGGCACGCTGTCCGGCGAAACGCCGCAGGCACGCATGAAGGCGAGCGATTCCGAGATGCGGTCCGCCAGTTCCTGATAGCGGTGGGACTGGGGGCTGTCCTTGACGAAGCCCAGCATCCAGCGGTGCACCTGATCAAGGTTGGCGAAGCCGCCCTGCGCGAAGGCGCGCAGCAGGTTCAGCGTCGCGGCCGACTGGCGGTAGGCCATGGACAGGCGGTTCGGATCCGGGATGCGGCTTTCCGGGGTGAAGGCGATGTCGTTGATGATGTCGCCGCGGTAGCTCGGCAACTCCACGTCACCCTGTTTCTCGATGTCCGAGGACCGCGGCTTGGCGAACTGGCCAGCGATGCGGCCCACCTTCACCACCGGCTGGGACGCCGCATAGGTGAGGACGACGGCCATCTGCAGGAAGACGCGGAAAAAGTCACGGATGTGGTCCGGATGATGCTCTGCGAAGCTCTCCGCACAGTCACCACCCTGCAGAAGGAATGCCCGCCCTGCCGCAACATCCGCAAGCTGGCGCTTCAGAAGACGCGCCTCACCTGCAAAAACCAGCGGCGGATAGGTCGACAGACGCTTTTCCACGTCCGCCAGGGCCTCTTTGTCGGGATAATCCGGCACCTGCAAGATCGGCTTGGATCTCCAGCTGTCCGGTGTCCACTTCTCCGCCATCACACAGTCTCCAATACGGTCCGGCTGCTTTGCCCTGCCTTGAGCAAACGGGCGGCAGATCCTGCATCTGCCAATGGCCCGCTGCGCTCACAAGAACGGGCGCCGGAACTTCCTCACATCACGTGCTGCAAACGTCTCCCCCCGAAGGACAAGAAACGTGCGGCCTTATACACGGCTTGACGGCTCAAGACTACAGTCCAGGACAGTATCCCGCCAGCAATCCGGATGACCGTGGCTCAGGTGCCGCAATGCAAGCCGGGCCGCAGCGCGCCTGCCCGGCCTGCCGGCACGGCAAAGACGGCCACCCATGCCGCTCCATCGTAAAAATACGGATGATTAACAAGAAGAAAAACGCAGACACGAATGGGAGATGCAAAGAAACCAAATATCGTTGATGAACTTAAGGGCCTGTTTCCAATTATACCCTATCAGATTTTGACAGGTATGTTGTGGTCTGACGATGCTTATGCAGGCCCTTCCCCATAGCGCGGTCCACCAGATCCAGAAAGGATTGGCAGCGTGTCACCCCTGGCAGGCATTGGCAAGAACCCGGCAGGACGCTGGAGCCTGACGCATCAGGTTTATTTCCTCGCTTCGCTGCTGATGGTACTGGCAACAGCATCCCTGCTTTATGTCGGTCACATCGCCTCACGTGCTGCAGACAAGCAGGCCGTGCGGAACGAAATGCGGCTGATTGAAAGCGCCCTTCACGACCGCCAGCGGCTGATGGCGAGGGACCAGATGACCCTTGCCCGCTGGGACCGGGCGGTGGCCAATATCTCGGTCAAGTTCAACCCGGCCTTTGTCCGCTATGAACTGCTTGACTCCCTCTGGTACGATTTTGGGCATGAGCGGGCTTTCCTCGTTGATCCGCAAGGCGCCTTGCTTGCTGAATCCCGCAGGGAAGTCTCCCGCATCGGCCGCAAGAGCCTGCCCGCCTCTTCGGTGCTGCTGGCGGTTTCACAGACGTCCGTGCGCAAATACGAGGGCCTGCGCAGCACATCAGAGGCCGGATCGGGCCGCAGCGGGCCGCCCGCCATCGATGACATGGCCACCTTCGCCTATGTTCTGCTCGACAAGACGCCGACATTCATCAGCGCCATGCCGATTGTACCGGATGACGGAGCTGTGGCGCAGCCTCCCGGACCGCCGGTCATCCTCATGTCGGCCCGCCTGATCGACGAGGGCTTCACCGCCGACATCAATTCGCAGCTGGCCTTCCGCGACATGAAGTTTGTGCCGGGAGAGACACCGCCGGCGGGCAGCACAAGCTGGCCCATCACATCACCGGATGGCGAGATCATTGGCCATTTCCAATGGACCAGCGAAACGCCGGGCGAGCATGTCTGGCGCATGATCTTGCCGACGATCCTGCTGCTTTGGGCCATGCTGGCCGGTTCTGCCTTCGCCGTATCGCGCAAGGTGGGAACCCTCACCCGTTCGCTGGAACAGCGGGAGCAGGAGTTTGCCTATCTGGCCGACCATGATCAGCTCACTGGGCTCGCCAACCGCCGGCAGATCAGTGCCATTCTTGCAAATGCCATTTCGGGCCTGCCAGACAAACCCTTCGCACTGATCGGCTGCGATCTGGACCGGTTCAAGCAGATCAACGACACCTATGGCCATGCAGCGGGTGATGAAGTTCTCGCGACCGTGGCCCGCAGGATTGAAGCGGAAGTTGGCAGCGCGGGCGTTGCCGGACGCATGGGCGGCGACGAGTTCGTGATCGTGGTGATTGAATTTGCGGATATCGACCGGCTGGCCGATCTTGGACGCCGGATCATGGCCGCGCTGGACGAAGAGATTCCGATGCCCAATGGCATCCATGCAGAACTCGGCGTCAGCCTCGGCATTGCCATCGCCCCCATTGACGGCAGCACGGATGAAGCCCTGCTTGCTGCTGCAGATGCTGCGCTTTACGCTGCCAAGTCCGCACGGGACGGCACACTTGTCTTTGCAGCAAGCCTGCCGCGTGGAGAGGGCCCAATGCCGGAGAAGAAAGCTGTCACAGGCACGATACCGGCAGCCGTTCCGGCAAGGCCCTCGCTCGCCATCAGTGACGGCGGCACCGTGATCAAGCAGGTCCCGAAAGGCCGCGGACACTGAGCCGACAAGAATAAGGCGACTTTTACCGGCGGCACATCACGCCTCGAAGACTCAAGGAAAGAGCCACCCGCTCCCGATGCAACATGCGCATCCGGAGCGGGTGGCCCTACCCTGTTTCACGCCCTGTCTGCGGACTTCAGCCGCGCAGGCGTTCCGTGGGCTCGCGCATGGTCACAAGTTCCTCGGCGGCGGTGGGATGAACGGCGACCGTCCGGTCAAAGTCGGCCTTGGTTGCGCCCATCTGCAGCGTAATTCCAAGCACCTGCGCCAATTCGCCAGCGTCTGGCCCCAGAATATGGACGCCCAGGACCTTGTCCGTGTCAGCATCGACGATCAGCTTCATCACCATCTTCTCGTCCCGGCCCGAAAGGGTGTGCTTCATGGGACGGAAGCTGGTCTTGTAGATGTCGAGGTTCGGCGTCCGCTTCAGCGCCTCTTCCTGAGTGAGGCCAACCGTTCCCAGCTCCGGCTGGGAGAAGACGGCCGTTGCGATGAGGCTGTGATCCACCGTCCAGGGCTTGCCGCCAAAGATGGTATCGGCAAAGGCATGGCCTTCGCGGATGGCCACCGGGGTGAGATTGGCCCGGTTGGTGACGTCGCCCACGGCATAGATCGAAGGAACGGAGGTGCGGGACGTTTCATCCACCCGGATGGCACCGTCCTCACCCACTTCGACACCAGCCTTCTCGAGGCCGAGGCCCGCAATATTCGGGCGGCGGCCGATGGCAAAGAGGATCTGATCGGCAGGCAGCGCCTTGCCGCCCTTGGTGTGGCCCGTCAGCTTGCCATCTGCATCCTTTTCGATTGCGGAGAACGTGTCGCCGCAGATGATCTTGATGCCTTTCTTCTCCATCTCTTCATGCACGGCCTTGCGCAGATCATTGTCAAAGCCGCGCAGGATTTCCTCGCCGCGATAGATGAGCGTCGTCTCGGCGCCGAGACCGTTGAAGATGCCGGCGAATTCCACGGCGATGTAGCCGCCGCCAGCGACAATCACCTGCCTCGGCATTTCGGACAGATGGAAGGCCTCGTTCGAGGTGATCACATGCTCGCAGCCGGGCAGCGAGGGATCGACATTCGGCGTGCCGCCCGTTGCGATCAGGATGTAACGGGCCGTCACGATCTGGCCAGTTGACAGCAGGCGGACGCTGTTGGGCCCCTCGATGACGGCGCGGCTGTCAAACAGCTCGACGCCGGTCCGGTCAAGGTTGCGCCGGTAGATGCCTTCCAGCCGCGTGATTTCCTTGTCCTTGGCTTCGATCAGGGTCTGCCAGGAGAAACTGCGCTCGCCGACCGTCCAGCCAAAGCCGGCGGCGTCCTCGAACTCCTCGGAGAACTTGGAGGCGTAAACGAACAGCTTCTTCGGCACGCAGCCCCGGATGACACACGTTCCGCCGTACCTGTATTCCTCGGCGATCGCGACGCGCGCACCGTGGGTGGCAGCGATCCGTGCAGCCCGCACACCGCCGGAGCCGCCGCCAATGACGAACAGATCGTAGTTGAACTCGCTCATCCTGTGAGATCCTTCAGGTCACATCCAAAAACAAACGGCCCCGTCTCCGGGGCCGCTGGTAAGCCGGAGCCGCTTACGGCTTGATCAGGCCACGCTTCTCAAGTTCGCCGCGCACCTGCACGACCATTTCCTGAGACAGCTTGTCCTGCCACTGGCGTGCAGCGCCAATCGACAGCGCGCTGATTTCCGGCGACAGCTGGGTCAGCTTCTTGCCCGTGGGGCTCTCGTAGAAGTTTGCAATCTCGGTCAGCTCTTCTTCGCTCAGGCGGCGGGCCCAGACTTCAAAGACCATCTTGTTCAGCTCGGGACGCTCGTCGGTCATCTTGAGAGCGACTTCGGTCACCACTTCATCGAGCACACCGGTCAGAGACGGGTCAGTTTGAATGAAAATTCCTGTGGTCCGTTCAGCAAGCTCGGGAATGATGTCATCAAAGGCTGAGAGAGCGTCCGTTGCGAGCACGGCGCGGCGGGCGGCGGCAAGATGGCTTTCGGTCAGGTCCTGCGCCATGGCAGACGGCGCAAAGGCGAGACCGGCAACCACAACCCCTGCGGAAAAGAGGGCTTTCAGATTCATGTGCAAACTCCAGCGTGCATTGTCTGTGCCCGGCTGCGGCAGGTGCCGCGGCCAGCGCTTCAATCTTTCATTATGACGTCCACACCCTGCGGCCCGGCCACATAGGCCTTGGCCGCCAGCCCGATGAACAGGCCCGTCTCGACGACACCGGGTATCAGGTTCAGGTCAGCGGCCAATTTTGCAGCATCCGGAATGGCTCCAAGCGAGGCATCCAGGATGTAGTGACCACCATCTGTGACAAAAGGATGGTCCTCACCGCCGCGCAGCGAGACTTCGCCAGTCAGTCCATGACTATCAAGAACGGCGCGCACAGCAATACGGGTGGCGCCAAGGCCAAAGGGCACGACTTCGACCGGAAGCGGGAACTTGCCAAGACGCTGCACCAGCTTGCCGCTGTCGGCGATCACGACCATCTTGCCGGAGGCAGCCGCCACGATTTTCTCACGCAGCAAAGCGCCGCCACCGCCCTTGATGAGCGCCATGTCCGGATCGATCTCGTCTGCGCCGTCAACGGTCACGTCGAGCACGGGCATGTCTTCAAGCGTGGAGAGCGGGATCCCCTCCTCGCGGGCCAGGGCAGCGGTGCGCTCCGATGTCGGCACGCCAGTCACCTTGAGCCCGGCACGGACAGCCCGGCCAAGAGCACGGACGAAATGCTCAGCGGTCGAACCGGTGCCAATGCCGACCTTCATGCCGTCACGGATTTCTTCCATAGCCCGCTCGGCGGCCTGGCGCTTGAAATCGTCGCTCATCCTGTCCCTTCCGGCAATCGTTGAAAGACCCATGGGCGGCGGCAGGAGGAGGCATGCCTTGCAGCACCCCATGCCGAAGCCGCATGTGTTGGGGCTGATTAGCATGCCGGCAAGTTCAGGGCAAAGGCGAAGTCTCACGTGCGCGGCCTGCGCCGTTGAGAATAGTTGCAAGGCAGCATTGAAAATTAACCTGCCGTTCAGCTGACGTTGAGAACGTTCGATATTCGGCATGTCTAGGAAAATAAAATGCGCCCGAACTTCAGTTCCTCGCTCTTTTCAAAGCCTCCCAAGCCTGAGGCTTCGGATGAATTTGCGCAGAAGACGCAAGTCGACGCACTGAAAGATACGCAAGAAGAGCGGGAAGACGCGGCCCGCCGGATCGGGAACGCGATCGACATGATAGAAACGGACCTGCGCAGAGCGACTGCACAGGTGTCCGCAGAGACGGATGATCTTCGAAATCTTCTTTCTTCGCAGCAAGATACGCTGAAAGAGATTCGGATGGACGCCCTCAACCTGCAGTCGGAGGCGGGACAAGCCACAGGCACGATGTCCGAGCTTGCGGCCTCTATCGAGGAACTGGCCGGCTCCAGCGGGCAGATTGGAGCGCTGGTCGAACGTTCAGGCCAGCTGGCACAGGATGCCACCGGCGCTGCGACCGAGGCCAATTCCGGGGTTCTGGAACTGACGGCGGCGATCTTGGACATTGCCAATGTTGTCCGGCTGATTTCAGGCATTGCCAAGCAGACCAACCTTCTGGCGCTGAATGCCACCATTGAAGCGGCCCGCGCCGGGGACGCCGGACGGGGGTTTGCGGTTGTTGCCAGCGAAGTGAAGGCGCTTTCGGTGGAAACACAAAAGGCCACGGAAGAAATCGTCAGCAAGATCGAACGGCTTCAGGCTTCGGCGGATCTGAGCACCACGTCGGTCAGCCGCATCATTGATGCCGTCGCCGAACTGCGCCCAAGTTTTGCAGAAGTTGAGAATGCGATCCGCGAACAGGTGGCAACCACCTCTGATATCAGCCAGAGGGCCAACCAGACCGCTGCCTTCATCGACGAAGTGGGCAAGCGCATCAGCACCATCAACAATTCTGTCTCCCGCGCCGAAGAAAGCGGAACCAGCGTCCACGGCGCCGTGGGTAAAATGGCAGCCTCGGTTTCGGCGCTCGGGCCACGCTTCACGATGATGCTGCGCCAGAGCCCGGCCGGAGACCGCCGGGTCGAAGACCGTCTGCCCTGCCGGATCAACGGAACACTTGCCCTGGCAGGACAAACCGCCGCCGTCGAAGCGCGCGACATTTCCCATGCCGGCGTCCTGCTTAAGCCGGGCAGCGATGCGCAGATTACAGCCCCCGCCAGTGCCCGCCTTTCGCTTGACGGCGTTGGCCAGATTGATCTGCGGATCGTCAACAGAAGTGACAATGGCCTGCATTGCCATTTCTCCCGTATGGACGACATGACGGGCGCGGCCCTCGACAAGCTCATCCATGGCATTCAGACAAAGAATGCCACCTCCGTCCGCCGGGCCCAGGAGGGAGCTGCCAGAATCAGCGAGGCGATGCACAAGCTCATCGAGACCGGCCGCCTCACGCGGGACGCCTTGTTCGATACCGATTACAAAATCATACAAGGCACCAATCCGGTTCAGTACAGCAACCGCGCGCTGGCACAGCTGGAACAAATCCTGCCTCAGATCCAGGACGTCATCCTGGCGCAAGATACCGCGATGATATTTTGCGTGGCGATTGACCGTAATGGCTATCTGCCGGTGCATAACAAAGCCTATTCACATCCGCAGCGGCCGGATGATCCGGTCTGGAATGCGGCAAACTGCCGGAACAAGCGCATTTTTGACGACAGGGCGGGCCTGAGCGCCGCACGGAACACGAGACCCGTACTTGTACAGTCTTATGCCCGTGATATGGGAAATGGTAACGTCGTATGGTTGCAGGAAGTCGACGCCCCCATCACGGTGTGCGGTATCCACTGGGGCGGATTCAGGACAGCTTACAAGCTTTGACAGCACCCATCTGCCCGCTGCAAGTTGCAGAATGGGCAGAGAATCAGCTGCGGCATGTGACAGGGAGGCCCTTGCTTGGCCACGCTCGTATTTGACCTGGATGGAACACTGGCCGATACGGCGGAAGATCTGGCAGCTGCCCTCAATGCAGCGCTCGCAGACGCAGGATACGGACCAGTTCCGCTGGAACTGGCCCGGCCACAGGCCGGCAATGGTGCCGCTGCCCTGATCCGCCTCGGTCTCATGTTTCACGGCGCCGACCCAGCTGAAGCACCGCTGGACGCCATGCGGGCTGCTTTTCTGGACTATTATGAGGCCAATATCGCCGCGTTCAGCCGGCCCTATGATGATGTCCCCGAAACATTGGAGAAGCTCGCCGGCGGTGGCTGGAGGCTGGCAATCTGCACCAACAAGCCGGAGTATCTGGCTCGCAAGCTCCTCGACGAGCTGTCGCTGACCCGTCTCTTCGGCTCCATCGTGGGCGGCAACACATATCCACGGCCCAAGCCCGACTCCCTGCCCGTGCTCGGCGCCATACGGCGGGCCGGCGGAGAGCCCTGCAAGGCAATCATGATCGGCGATACGGCGACCGATATTGCTGCGGCCAGGGCCACGCAGATCCCGGTCATTGCCGTCGATTTCGGCTATGCCAGCGTGCCGGTTGCAGATCTCTGCCCCGACCGGGTCATCTCCTCTTTCAGGGATCTGTTGCCTGCGCTGGAAACACTGGGAGCTGCCGCCAGCCCCCCGCAACCGGGCTGTTCATAACGCCGAAATTCTTGGTCCATCCCCTCTTGCGCTGCCCCGCAGAATGTCATAGAAGCCGTCCCACGCTGCACAGCGGCGGGCGATTAGCTCAGCGGGAGAGCGTTCCGTTCACACCGGAAAGGTCGCAGGTTCAATCCCTGCATCGCCCACCATTTTTAAGTTTATATCCAAGTATTTACAATAAGAAGTTGAAGGCGCGCACTTGTGGGCGCCCTCACGTCAGAGGCCAGTTACTTTACTTATAGTAAAATATGGCGTGATGCACACTCGCATATTATCGATATTTACACCGACTGTGATTTTGGTCACCTTTCTTGATCTAAGTCAGACAAGATGCGATGTCATGTCAGCATCTGCACTTGAATTAACTCTTCTTTCAAAAGACTCGCTCTACCGTGACGGCAGCTCAATCGAGGATGCATCATGTTGTACAGTGACGAGGAAATGAGGGACCGTCTGAGCTTCGCAAGGATTGACGCGGAGACGAAGTCGACCCTTACGGAACTCTGGCCTTTCATCCAGAAAGCACTGCCCGCCGTGCTTAACGGCTTCTATTCCCACCTCAAGTCACAGCCGAAGATGGCGGCCCTTGTCGGAAATCGTGAGGACATGCTCAAGAAGGCCCAAGGTGGTCACTGGGCCAAGCTGTTCTCCGGCCGGTTTGACCGGGATTATTTCGAGAGCATAGACCGCATTGGCCGGGCCCATGTCCGCATCGGACTGGAGCCGAAGTGGTATATCGCAGGCTATCAGTATGTCCTGAACGAGCTGGTCAGCATCGTCCTGAAGAAGCACCGTTTCTCTCAGCGCAGGGCACTGACCGCCGTGCAGGCGCTCAACAAGGCAGTGCTGTTCGACCTGGATCTTGCCATTTCGACCTATCAGGACGTTCTGATGGAGCTGCAACAGGAACAGGAGCGGCAGATCAGCCACGCCATCGACACTTTCAAGGTCAAGGTGGACGCCACCATGACGGAGGTGAGCAACAGCGCTGAGAAGGTGACCCGCCAGGCCATCTCCCTGTCGGACATGTCCGTCTCTGCGACGGCGGAAGCCTCCGAAGCTGCACATTCCTCTGTCCAGACAACCAGCAATATCCAGACGATCGCCGCAGCGACGGAAGAACTGTCCAGTTCCATCGCCGAGATTTCACGCCAGGTCACCGGCGCCTCGGATGTGGCGCGCAGGGCGAATGGCGAGACGAACCGGACCTCTGCCGAAGTCGGGCGCCTGTCCGATTCGGCCCAGAAGATCGGTGACGTCATCAGCCTCATTCAGGCCATTGCAGAGCAGACCAACCTCCTCGCCCTCAACGCGACCATCGAGGCCGCCCGCGCTGGCGAAGCCGGACGCGGATTTGCGGTCGTGGCAGCCGAAGTGAAGGAACTGGCGAACCAGACCTCCAAGGCGACGGAAGAGATTTCGTCCCAGATCTCCGCCATCCAGTCGGCCACCCAGAACGCCGTGAAGTCGATCAATGCGATTTCCGACACGGTGAAGGAAGTCGACAACATGACGGCCACCATCGCCGCTGCGGTGGAGCAGCAGGGTGCGGCGACGCGCGAGATTTCGTCGAACATCCAGAGCGCAGCCTCCGGCTCCCAGTCTCTGGCCGGCAACGTTGACCGTGTGGCCGGCGCCATTGCCCAGACAGGCACCGCCGCCGCAGATTTCCAGGTGGCTGCCGATGGCCTCAAGAGCTGCTCGGCGCAGATCGGGGATGATGTGCGCCACTTCTTCGAGAACCTGCAGAAGATTGCAGCTGCGGCCAGCAAGGCGGCCTGAAGACTTCTCTTGAAAATCCACAGGCAGGCCCCCTGAGCCTGCCTGTTTGCGTCAAGCATTGGCCACTGCACTCTTTCCAAGGGCAAATCAGCGGCAGAACAGGCGAATGCGGACAGCTCACCCATTTCCGAGCTTTTCTTGCTAGACTTTGCGGAGTGATTCTCCGAAGTCAGCGGATGGACGAATGAGCTTCAAGCCGGCAAATGCCGCCACCACGACACTCGACACAATGCGCAAGGCCGTGGCCCTGCAGCAGGCCGGTGAAGTCGAGAAAGCGCAGCGGCTTTACAAAACCGTCCTGAAGAAGAACCCTTCGTCTCCGGATGCTAACCACCTTCTGGGTGTCTGCTACCGGCAGCTGGGCTTCCCCAAGCGGGCAGTGGAGTTCATCCGCAAGGCAATTTCCCTCGCCCCGGACCGCGCCCCCTATCATGCCAATCTGGCACGCGCGCTCTCTGACCTTGATGAAGAGAACCATGCCGATGTGCTGGCCGCAGCCGAACGGGCCGTGGCGCTGGACCCGCGGCTTGCCGAAGCGCAAAGCCTGCGTGCCGTGGCCATGACCAAACTGGACCGGGAGACTGAGGCAGAGGAAATCTTCAAGCAGATCATAGTCGACCACCCGGATTATGGCGACGCCTACCGCAACTATGGCATCCTGCTGCGCGATCAGAAGAAGTTCCATCAGGCCGTTGAGTTCTTCGACAAGGCAACCCGGCTAGAGGGAAGCAACATTGACTTGTGGGTCCAGCGAGCTCGCGCCCGGCTTGAGACACTGCAGTATGAGCAGTCAGAGGCAGAACTGGAACTGGCGCTGCAGCTCTTTCCGAACAACGGCGATCTCATGCATGAGATGGCGCGCCTATTATTCAATACAGGTAACGTTATTGCTGCAACGCCATATGCACAAGCGGCACATGAAGATGAGCCTCACAACATAGAACGCCTGTCCACGCTTGGTGTCATCCTTCAAGGGAGCGAGCGCTTTGACGAGGCGAGAAGGGTATTTGAAAAGGCCATTGCTTCAATCAAGAATCCTAGTCCTACGCTCCTATGGAACCTGTCATTCTCCTATCTTGGCCTGGGTGATCTGAAGCGCGGCTGGGCCCTCCACACGGCCGCAAACAGGCGCAACATCGGTAATGTGCTATCGCGGGAGTTTGATTGCCCCGAGTGGGACGGCGGCGACCTCTCAGGCAAAACCATCTTGGTCTGGCACGATCAGGGCGTTGGCGATGCGTATCGCTCTGCAACCATGCTTCCGGATCTTATTGCTGTTGCGGACCGGGTCATCGTTGAACTCCCGCAAAAGCTGGTAGAGCCATTCCAATACTCTTTTCCCAGCGTTTCTGTACGGACGGCAGAGTTTGACGGACTGACGCTCCGTCCCACGGCACATGATTATGACTGCCATATCTGCATCACAGACCTTGCCAAGTTCTTCAGGAATTCGTTTGACGATTTTGAGCGCGTGAAGCACCCGGTGTTCAGAACGAATGTCGAGCGGGCACGCGAGCTGTACAGCCGCATTCCAAATCCCGGCAAGAGGCCAGTCGTTGGCATATCCTGGAGGTCGCGCAATCTTCTGACAGTGCGCGCCAAGAACTATATGTCTGCGCCCGAGATAGCCCCTCTTCTGCGCATTCCCGGCATTACTTTTCTCAATCTGCAGTATGCATGTACCGACCGTGAGGTCGCTTTCCTGCAGCAAGGCGTGAAGGCGGACTTAGTTCATTTCGAAGATATCGATCAGATGAACAATATGACGGATGCTGCCGCCCTTGCCAGCTGCTGCGACCTCATCATTACAGTAAATACCAGTGTGGCAGATATCGCTGGCAGCTACGACATCCCATGCTGGAGCTATGGCCGGGAACTGGGCGGCTTTCTTCTCGGGAAGGAGTCTCCTCCCTGGTTCCCAAGAATGACCTATACCCGCAAGGTGCAGGACGTTCCGGCAGCTACGCTTCTGCCCGGCTTCATCGAACGCTTGACGCAATGGCGGGAAACATGGTCACCAGACGAGCGCCTCAAGCGTCTGGGCCTGATTGAACCTGAGAGCGAACCACAATGATGAAGATCTCACACAGAGACATTGGTCCCGCGCATCCTCCGCTGGTGATCGCCGAAATCGGCATCAACCACGGCGGCAGCCTGGATGTTGCCAAGGCGATGGTGCGCGCCGCAGCCCAGAGCGGCTGCGAGATGATCAAGCACCAGACGCATATCGTCGAAGACGAGATGACGGATGAAGCCAAGGAAATTTTCCCGCCCAATGCCGATGTCTCGATCTTCGAGGTGATGCGCCGCTGCGCCCTGCCACTGGAGGCGGAGAAGGAACTTAAGGCCTACACCGAAAGCCTCGGCCTCATCTACATCTCGACCCCGTTCTCGCGCGCGGCTGCCGATTTCCTCAACTCCATCGATGTGCCCGGCTTCAAGATCGGCAGCGGTGAATGCGATCACCTGCCGCTGATCCGGCACATCGCCGGCTTCGGCAAGCCGGTGATCATGAGCACGGGCATGCAGACGCTGGACAGCATCCGCCCTTCCGTGGAAATTCTGGACAAGGCCGGCATTGGCTATGCCTTGCTGGAATGCACGAACCTCTATCCCTCCCCGCCGGAGATCGTTTCCCTCAGGGGTGTGACGGATCTGAAGGCGGCATTTCCCAATGCAGTTGTCGGCTTCTCCGATCACAGCATCGGCCCGGAGATGGCGCTGGCGTCCGTGGCGCTGGGCGCCTGTATTCTGGAGCGGCATTTCACCGACACGCGCTACCGCAAGGGTCCGGATATTTCCTGTTCCATGGACCCGTCCGAACTGCGGTTTCTGATCGAGCGCTCCCGGGAGATCCACATCGCGCTTCACAACGAGAAAAAGCGCACGGCACCGGAAGAAGATGTCTACCGCTTCGCCCGCGGATCCGTTGTCGCAGACCGGGATCTGCCGGAAGGCCATGTGATCACCGAAGCCGATATCTGGGCGCGGCGGCCGGGCAATGGCGAGATCCCCGTCTCGCGGTTTGACGATGTCGTTGGTCGCAAGCTGACGCTTGCGGTCAAGCGCAATCAGCAACTGCGCTGGTCTGATTTTGGCTAAAGACACAAAGAGCCGGGCCTTCCGGACCGGCTCCTAAGTCCAGTTTCTGCAACAGCCAACGGGAAGCCTCAGCCCACAAACGCCCGTTCCACGACGAATTCGCCGGGTTTGTTGTTGGCGCCTTCGTTGAGGCCGGCCTTTTCGAGCAGGGCCTTGGTGTCGCGCAGCATTTCCATGGAGCCGCAGATCATGCCGCGGTCGATGGCCGGGTCCAGCGGCGAAACACCGAGATCCGTGAAGAGCTTGCCGCTCTCGATCAGATCGGTGATGCGGCCCTGGCGCGGGAAGTCCTCGCGGGTGACGGAGGTGTAATGCACCAGCTTCTCGCTGGCGAGTTCACCGATCAGCGGATCGTTCTTGGTTGCCTCGACCAGTTCCTCGCCGTAGCGCAGTTCTGCGACTTCACGGCAGGTGTGGGTCAGGATGACCTGATCGAACTTCTCGTAGGTTTCAGGATCACGGATCAGGCTGGCGAAGGGCGCAATGCCGGTGCCGGTGGAGAACATGTAGACGCGCTTGCCCGGCGTCAGGGCGTCGTTGACCAGCGTGCCGGTCGGCTTCTTCTTCAGAAGCAGCGCGTCGCCCGGCTGGATCTTCTGCAGATGCTGGGTCAGCGGGCCATCCGGCACCTTGATGGAGAAGAACTCCAATTCCTCATCCCAGGACGGGCTGGCAATGGAATAGGCCCGGTACAGGGGCTTGCCGTCGATCAGCAGGCCGATCATCACGAATTCGCCAGAGCGAAAACGGAATGCGGCAGGCCGCGTGGTGCGGAACTTGAACAGGCGGTCGGTGTAATGCTTGACCTCCGTCACTTCCTGCACGAAGGCGCTCGGGCCTGCGACAGCTTCCAGGTCGGCGGGTTTGGCAAGAACGTTCATGGCGGTCCAGTCATGTTACGCCGCGACACTTCACGTCGACGGCCAGTCCATTGGAACGGCCCGCACAAGCACATGAGAGAGAGTCGTCTCCTCACCGGCAAGGCACGAGCTATTGTGGCGTATCACCTACCACTTTCTTCGCCTTGATATGAAGCAACAACCGCCCAGGAAAACGCCTTCCGCATAAAAAAAAATCTATTCGCCCGGGCGTTTTAGGAACGGTTTCCGCAAGCCTCCGATTTCTCAGATTTTCATTGACAGGCAAACCAATGATAGCGCTCCATACTGGAAAATACATAATCTTCCAGAGTTAAGGGTGCCGCGTTCCATGTCCAATTCCGGTCCGCAGCCGCACAGGTCAGATCTCGATGGGCAGACCATTGCCCTCGTCCTCTTCGACCGGTTTTCGATGATTGCCTTCACCTCCGTCGTTGAACCGCTGCGCCTTGCCAACCGGGTTCTGGGGCGGGAGTTTTACCGCTGGCGCACTTACTCCCTGGATGGAGCGGCGGTCACCGCCTCGAATGGCTGTGAGATCAGCGTGAACCATAGCATCCGCGAACTGGAGGATGCGGATATCACCCTGCTGTGCAGCGGCATCGATGTGGAGCGGCTGCCCCTGGACAAGGAACTGGGCACACGGCTGCGGAAGCTGAATTCACGCGGGCGCACCTTCGGCGCCATCTGCACCGGCGCCTATCTGCTGGCCCGCTACGGCCTTCTGGAGGGGCGGCGCTGCACACTGCACTGGGAAAACCTGCGCTCCTTCCGCGAGGAATTTCCCGGCGTGGACGTGTCCTCCGACATTTTCGCCATTGACCGCAACTGCATCACCTGCGGCGGCGGCATGGCCTCACTGGACATGATGCTGCGGCTCATCGCCATCCGCCATGGGGCGGCACTGGCGCATGAGGTTGCCGAGGTGGCCCTCTACCAGAACATGCGCTCGGGCGAGAGCGCGCAGCGCCATGACATCGAGGCACGCACCGGCATCTCCAATGCCAAGATCCTCGAAGCCATCCGCATCATGGACATGCATATCGAGGATCCCCTCTCCTGCCAGCAACTGGCGATGACGGTGAACCTGTCACCCCGCCAGCTGGAGCGGCTGTTCCGGCGCCACTTCAACTGCACGCCGGGACAATACTATCTGAAGCTGCGCCTCGAGACGGCCCGCGACCTGTTGCGGCGCACCTCGCGTGCCGTGCTGGATGTGGCCATTGCCTGCGGCTTTGCCTCCACATCGCATTTCACCAAATGCTACCGGGAACGCTTCCTCGTCACCCCGACGGAAGAGCGCAACACCTATCAAGGCGGCAACCGGGCTTCGCGCAGCACGCGCATGCAGCTCCGGCAGGCAGCTGTGCCGGTCTGAATTCACCTGAAAGACCTGAGATCATGACAGCCGCGTCAGCCCCCAGGCTGGCGCGGCGCATTTCTCGTGATACGTGCATAATTTATCCAGGTACGCCAAATTTTACCATTTCCTTAGCGAATTGACCTATTACCAGCACTGCAGCCCCGGGAACGCGCTTCCCCTTTGGGAACGCACCCTTTGACGTTAGGTCACAAAAGGATAATTGCCTAAAATTTTACCGGTTTCCTTTACCCAGTCTTGGATGGGAAAAGGCTACTCTAATTTTATTCATATTGCGGAGAGTTCCGATGCGTCTCCTTACTGTCATTTTTGCCAGCGTTCTTTTTCTCATCTCATTTTTTCCAGCGGCATCAACAGCTTCCGGCGCCCCCACTATACTGACGATTGACGGAAAACTCCCCTCAGGCCCCATCGCCATGACAATGGATGAGATTGAGGCCTTGGGGCTGGAGAGCATGACAACGGTTACGCCCTGGCATGATGGTCCGGTAACGTTTGAAGGTGTTCCCTTTGCAAGGCTCATGGCCCATGCAGGCGTGAAAGATGGCACGGTCGAGGTGATGGCCCTCAACAGCTACTTCGTCCAGATGCCGTTTGACGACGTTGTTCAGGCGAAAGGCCTTCTGGCAACACGGCAGAACGGCAAGCATATGCCCGTGGCAGACAAAGGCCCTCTTTTTCTGATCTTCCCTTTCAGTGACAGGCCTGACCTCAAGACGGAAAGCTACTATTCGCGCGCGGTCTGGCAGATCCGCCAGATCACCATCAGGTAACAAGCCCTCCCCTCTTACTGGTGACTGTTGCCATGACGATATGGTTCCGGCGAATAACTGTTCTACTCTTCATTTGTCTGGCCGCTGCTGCCTTAATCCAGCCCTATATCACAGCAGCCAACCAGAGCGCCGTCATTCAGGCCAAGCGTTACGACATTGCCTGGACCGGCTTCAACGGCCGTCTGGAGGTTTCGACCCTGCGCGAGCTGGTCGCGCGCTATGCAGCGACGGGGGACAAGTCCGCCGCAAGCGAAGCGCAGCTCTACTATCAGATCATGATCGGCCGCATGAAAACCTGGAGCTCCGGACAGTTCCGGACCTTCCTGGAGCTGTCCGCCGAGCGGGTCGCGCGGTTCGAACAGCTGGCAGCAGATCTGGAGGCGCTTGAACCGCTGTTCGACCGGATCGAAGATCCCAGCGCACAGCTCGAAATCATCGACCGTATGGTTCCGGTCAAGGCCGCTGTCGACCGTATTGGCGGGGAAGCCTATAGCCTGAGCCTTGTCGAGGCAGACAAGATCCGGGAACGGATTCAGACCTCCATGACGGCAGGGCACTGGCTGACCTATGCCCTTCTTGCTGTCGGCGGGGTGCTTCTGGCCAGTCTTTTCCTGCAGAACAGAACGCTGGTGGCCGCCCGGGCCCAGGCGGAGCGTTCGGCAGCCGATCATGCCTTCGTTGCCCGCCACGATCAGCTTACCTCCCTGCCGAACCGCTTGGCCTTTCAGGACTTTTTCCGCGCTGAACTGCAGCGCAAGAGCAGCCGCCCGCTTGCCGTGCTCGCCATTGACCTTGACGGCTTCAAGACCGTCAATGACACGCTCGGCCATGCCGCAGGTGATGCCCTGCTGAACGGCGTCGGCCAGCGGCTCACCAGCATCGTCTCGCTCTGGGAAAATGCCATTGCAGCCCGTTTCGGCGGCGATGAGTTCCTCGTCCTGCTGCGCACGGAGAACGGGCTTCAGGATGCCCGCCAGAAGGCCGAGTTTCTGCTGAAGGCCCTGCGGGAGCCTTATCACATGAAACATGGCACCGTGCTGGTGGATGCCACGATAGGTCTTGCTGTCGATGGCCCCGGGCTTCAGGACCGGACACAGCTCCCCGACAACGCCGATCTTGCCCTCAGCCTTGCCAAGGGCCGGGCCAAGGGAATCGTGCAACTGTTCGATGCCGGCATGCGGGCCAACCTGTCCCGGCGGCGGCAAATCGAAGCCGATCTGCATCCGGCGATCATGGCCGGCGATATTCTCCCCTTTTACCAGCCGCAGGTGGAACTTGGCACCGGACGCATCATCGGCGTGGAGGCCTTGGCCCGCTGGACCCACCCTCAGCTGGGGCGCATCGGACCGGATGAATTCGTGCCGATAGCCGAAGGCTCAGGCAAGGTTGTCGACATGGGCCGCTCCATTCTGCAGCAGGCCTGTTCGGATGCCGCCCGCGTTCTGGGTACGCTGCCTGTGTCGGTCAATCTCTCCGTGGCCCAGATCCTGCGCGATGACCTGCTCGAGACCGTGCGCCAGATCCTGCTCGACACCGGCCTTGCACCAGGGCGGCTGCGGCTGGAAGTGACCGAATCCATTCTGATGAGTGACACGGCACGCTGCATCTCGACGCTCAACAGACTGAAGCAGCTTGGCGTGACGATAGCCCTGGACGATTTCGGCACCGGCTATTCGTCCCTCTCCTATCTGCGCCAGTTCGACTGGGACGAGCTGAAAGTCGACCGCAGCTTCGTGCGGTCCCTGTCTTCGGACCCGCAGAGCAAGTCGATCATCGAAGCCGTAGTCAGCCTGGCACGTGACTTGAACATTGCGGTGACCGTGGAAGGCGTAGAGACGCTGGAGCAGCAGGCGCTGCTGCAGAAGGCCGGATGCTCCAAGGGACAGGGCTATCTGTTCGGGGCAGCCGTGCCGCTGGAAGCGCTCGCTGCCAAGATCATGGATCAGGCTGGCGGGCACGGGCTTTTGACCCAGGATCCAAGCGGCAGAAGCCGGTTTACTGTCATTGACACCCAGGCCAGCTCCTGACCTGAAAAAACAAGAATTCTCTCCCCCGCAAGCCCCCGGCAGGCTACCAAGGTGAGAAAGCACCAGACTGATTCCAGGGGAGCATACATGGCGAGCGACATTGAGATCGCGCGGGCAGCACACTTGCTGCCGATGAGAGATATTGCTGCGAAGCTCGCCATTCCGGAAGAGGCACTTGAGCCCTTTGGCAAGACCAAGGCCAAGGTCTCCGGCGAATTCATCGCCAATGTGCAGAGCCGCCCGAAGGGCCGGCTCATCCTCGTCACCGCCATCAACCCGACGCCGGCCGGCGAAGGCAAGACGACGACAACCGTCGGCCTCGGCGACGGCCTGTCCCGTATCGGCAAGAAGACCGCGATCTGCCTGCGCGAGCCTTCGCTCGGCCCCTGCTTTGGCGTCAAGGGGGGAGCAGCCGGCGGCGGCAAGGCGCAGGTGGTGCCGATGGAGGACATCAACCTTCATTTCACCGGCGATTTCCACGCCATCACCTCGGCCCACAACCTGCTGGCGGCGCTGATCGACAACCACCTGCACTGGGGCAACGCGCTGGGACTGGACCCGCAGCGCATAGCCTTCCGCCGTGTGATGGACATGAACGACCGGGCCATGCGCGCCATCGTCACCGGTCTGGGCGGACGGGCCAATGGCACAACGCGGGAAGCAGGCTTCGACATCACCGTTGCCTCGGAAGTGATGGCGATCCTCTGTCTTGCGACGGATCTTGACGACCTGCAACGCCGTCTTGGCGATATCGTGGTTGGCACCCGCACGGACCGCAGCCCGGTAACGGCGCGCGATCTGGGCGCCGACGGCGCCATGACTGTGCTGCTGCGTCAGGCCTTCCAGCCCAATCTGGTGCAGACGCTGGAGCACACGCCCGCCTTTGTCCACGGCGGCCCCTTCGCCAATATCGCCCATGGCTGCAACTCCGTTGTGGCGACACAGACGGCCCTGCGGCTGGCTGACTATGTGGTGACAGAGGCAGGCTTCGGCGCGGATCTTGGGGCGGAAAAGTTCTTCGACATCAAGTGCCGCAAGGCGGAACTTGAGCCGGCTGCCGTGGTTCTCGTTGCAACAGTCCGTGCCCTCAAGATGAACGGCGGCATCGCCAAGGCCGATCTTGGCCATGAGAATGTGGCCGCTGTCGAGGCCGGCCTGTGCAATCTCGGCCGCCACATCGAGAACCTGCGCCAGTTCGGCGTTCCGGTTGTCGTGGCCCTCAACCACTTCACCTCGGACACGGATGCGGAGATTGCCGCCATTACCGCCTATTGCCGCAATCTCGGCGTCGAGGCCATTCTGGCGACCCACTGGGCCGAAGGCTCGAAGGGCACGGAAGCTCTCGCCAACAAGGTGGTTGAACTGGCGGAAGGCGGCAGCGCCCGCTTTGCACCGATCTACCCGGACGAAATGCCCCTGACGGACAAGATCGAAACCGTGGCCCGGAAGATCTACCGTGCAGGCTCGATCTCCTTTGACCCCGCCGCCCGCCGCCAGCTGGAGCGCTGGCAGGAGAGCGGATACGGCCATCTGCCGGTCTGCATGGCCAAGACCCAATATTCCTTCTCCGCCAACCCCGCCCTGCTGGGCGCACCGGAAGGGCACACCCTGCCGGTGCGCGAAGTGCGGCTGTCGGCAGGTGCCGGGTTCATCGTTGCCATCTGCGGCGACATCATGACCATGCCCGGCCTGCCCCGCCATCCGGCGGCACTCGACATTCACCTGAATGCGGACGGTCAGGTAGAGGGTCTGTTCTGAGGCGCAGGAGGGATACGCGTTCTCCAGATACGCCAGACCGGTTGCGGATGGATGCACCTTTTCAAGCCTCCGCAAATCAGACAATAACTATGTCCGCTTGTCTGACATCAAGGTTCCGCTGCGGCCTGTCCATGCGGCAGAGGCTGTGCTAGTAGAACTACTGAGAACCGCCGTATGCTGCCGCGCCGCAGAGAACTGGATTGTGCTGTGATATCATCCGCTTCTACGTCTCCGGCACTCGCCGCCATCAAAGATCTCGATCTGCGCCTGAGAACCTGGCTCTGCGGCGCTGCGCTGCCGCTTTGGCTGAAGGCCGGGTTTGATGCGCAGACAGGACGCTTTGCCGAGACCCTGTCCATCGATGAAGCCCTGGCGCCCGGGAGCGGCATGGTGCGCGCACGTGTTGCCCCGCGGCAGATCTACAGCCTGATCGAGGGCACAAGGCTGGGGTTCAAGGACCCTGAAGCGCTCAACATGGCGGCGAAGGGTATGGCGTACTTTCGCGACACCTATCTTGACGAGCGCGATCTTGTGATCAACGCCGTAAGCATCGACGCAAAGACGCGCGACACGGCGTTTGATCTCTACAATCAGGCCTTTGCACTTTTTGGGCTCGCCACTGCAGCCATTGCCTTTCCGGCGCGGACGGCGGATCTGCTGGCACGGGCCGACAGAACCCTTCTGCAGCTCTTGAGAGAATACGCCCACCCGGCGGGCGGTTTTCACGAGGCCAATCCACCGCGCGCGCCGCTCTGCTCCAACCCGCACATGCACATGCTGGAGGCATGCCTTGCCATGGAAGACGCGGGCGGCGGCATGCGCTGGCGGGATCTGGCGGACCAGATCGCAACTCTTGCCCTCACCCGCTTCGTAGATCCGGCGTCCGGTGCCCTGCATGAGTTTTTCACGCTCGACTGGTCGCTGCCCGAAGACCCGGCGAAGCAGGCGGTGGAGCCTGGTCATCAGTTTGAATGGGCCTGGCTGCTGCTGACCTGGGCAAGGCGGCGCGGCCGGACGGCGGAAGTGCTGCCAGTTGCTGTCCGGCTTGTGGAGATTGGCGAGACCTGCGGCGTGGATCCGGCTCGGGACGCCGCCTTCATGTCCCTCAATGCAGACCTGAGCCCACGCGACACAATGGCCCGCCTCTGGGGCCAGACGGAGTGGCTGAAGGCGGGCATTGCACTGGCCGAAACACTGGCCGAAACACCGAATGGAGAGAAGCGGGAAGAAGCGCTGGTATCCATCCTGCGGGCTGGCAAGGCACTGGAGACCTATCTCGACGTTCCCTTGCGCGGGTTGTGGCGTGACAAGTGGCGCGCGGACGGCAGTTTCGTGGACGAGCCTGCACCGGCAAGTTCGCTCTATCACATCGTCTGCGCCATCTCCTGTCTTGCCGCTTTCGCCCGCACGTTCTGAAGCCGTTCAAAAGCGGCGGCGGAAAGACACGGAAACCGGCCTGAAACCTCTTTTCAGCGCGGGCCTTGCTGCCTATGGTGCGCGCAAAATCAGCCAGCCGGTGCGCCTCCCGCGCCGCTTGTGAAAGACGTGACCCATGAGCAAGGCAAACCTCATTGACGGCAAGACGGTTGCCGCCTCCGTGCGCAGCGAAATTACGGCCCGTGCCGCACGGCTTCTGGCCGAAACCGGCAAGCGGCCGGGGCTGGCGGTGGTGCTCGTGGGGGAGGATCCGGCCAGCCAGGTCTATGTGCGCAACAAGGACCGGGCGGCGGAAGCCTGCGGCTTTCACTCGGTCAAGCACACCTTGGCCGCAGACACGTCCGAGGCCAGCCTGCTGGCGCTGGTGACGCAGCTCAACGAAGACGATGCCATTCACGGCATTCTGGTGCAGTTGCCCCTGCCCGGCCATATCGATGAGACCAAGGTGCTGCGCCTGATCCGCCCGGAGAAGGATGTGGACGGTTTCCACCCGGTCAATGTGGGCCTCCTGGCAACCGGTGCCCGTGACACGGCGCTTGTGCCCTGCACGCCGGCTGGCAGCCTCGTGCTGCTGAAGCGCACGCTCCAGACACCGCTCGCCGGCCTCAATGCGGTTGTCATCGGCCGCTCCAACATCGTCGGCAAACCGATGGCCGCGCTGCTGCTCGCCGAAAGCTGCACCGTGACCATTGCTCACAGCCGCACGAAGGACCTTCCCGAAGTGGTGCGCGGCGCCGATATCGTCGTCGCCGCCGTCGGCCGCCCGGAAATGGTGCGCGGCAGCTGGATCAAGCCCGGCGCAACCGTGATCGACGTGGGCATCAACCGCGTGCCCGATCCGGCGAAGGGCGAAGGCGCAACAAAGCTCGTGGGAGACGTTGCCTTCGCAGAAGCTGCCGAAGTGGCAGGCGCCATCACGCCCGTGCCCGGCGGCGTCGGCCCGATGACCATCGCCATGCTGATGGCCAACACCCTCACCGCCGCCCGCCGCCAGCTTGGCGTGGCACCAGAGCCGGAGCTGTTCTGAACAGACATTTGCCGGTTCAGCCCACGTTCTTGTCCGGGCTGGGCATTGGGATTTCTGGAAAGAACTTGCAAAACGGAACATCAGAAAGACCAAAGCCACCCGTGAGGGTGGCTTGGCTTATATGTCCCTGAAACAGGGAGACGGTGACGCGTTCCCACGCCCCGCATATGATCTGAAGATACCGGCATGGTGTCTTTCTGTCAAGAATCGGTGGCCCTTCAGCAGCCCTGCGGCCAACGCGCTTGACCAACTCTCGATGAAACAATCCAATTGAGAATTGGTATTAGCGCCAGCCGGCCAGAAGCGAATGCATCAGTTCAAGAATGGGGGCCAGCTCGGCAGTCTCAAGCCGGGGAGGCTTTGCATGAATAAAATCAAGGCGTGACGTTGCAACTGTCATGACATGATCGCAGACAACCCAGCAGCGCTTCCCATTGATCTTGTCACTGGCGCCTTGCGAAAGTTCAATGCTGTTTTCATAATTCTCGTTGTCCTGATCTGTTGTGATGGGAAGTATCATCACCTTTCCATGCAAGGTATTTTTCCTTGAGACGATAACGGCCGGCCGCTTCTTCCAGAACTCCGGAATATGAATGTGCTCCTCTGGGTGCAGACTGCACCAGTACAAGCTGCCGACCTTCGGAGCAGCCTTGATCTTCACAGGATACTTGATAGCCAATCTTTCTGCCCCATTCCCCTATTGCGGCATCATGATGTCTAAACCGGTAACTGCATACAGAAAAAATACACCTTACACCAAGGCGCTGAGATGCTGACGCATCACGCCTTGAAATTGCTCAAGCGCCGCCAGCTTGGCGTGGCACCGGAGCCGGAGCTGTTCTGAGGTTTCCGATGTTTTCCCTGCCCTGCGGAAGGCTTGCCAGGGTGGTCTCAATCTTTGGAAACTATTGACACTTCTGCGTCAGACTGACACCGGGGATTGGGGTATCTCCGGGCTCCCGTATGGTTAGCAAGAGGCTCGCCAACGGCGCCCGGCCGTGCCATACAGGGGCATGACGCTGCGCTTCGCGCGAGGATATGGGACACGCCGGGAAACAGACCGGCATGAGGTTTGGGACGGTAGCAAGTTGATGCGTCTTCCGTCAGAAGACAGGCTCGGGCCGGATTTCCGGCTCCGCAGCACCACCGCTGCGCCGGCCGCCCGGCAGGTGATGTTGCCGCGTGCTCTCCGGCGGCCTGCGGCATGCCTTGCCGTGGCCCTTGTTCTGTCCGCATCACCGCTGGCCACTCCTGTGGCCGCTTTCGAACTGTTTGGCGTGCGCCTGTGGGGCAGCAGCGAAACGGTGGCGCCCGATGCCCTGCCCTATGAGGCCGAACTGAACCTCTCCGGCGGATCGGATGACCTGGAGGACCAGCTGGAATCAGCCTCCGTTCTGATATCCGAGATGAGCTCTCCGCCCTCCGGCAGCGACGGTTTGATCGCACGCGCCCTCAATGATTTCGACAGGCTGGTGGCTCAGCTCTATCTGCAAGGCTTCTACGGCGGCACCGTCAACATCCAGCTTGGCGGGCAGCCCCTGCAGAGCGTGCTGGAGCGGGGAGAAATTCCAGGTCCGCGCCCCGTGCAGGTGTCGGTCAACGTGACGGCAGGACCGCTGTTCACCTTCGGCAACCTTCAGGTTTCCGCCGGTGCACCGGGTGTTCCCGACAGCCCTCAGACCTGGGGCCTTGTGCCTGGCGAAACGGCCAACTCCGCCAAGATCGTTGCCGCCGAACGGCAGATCGTCAATGCGCTGCACCAGAATGGCTACCCCAAGGCCCGGATCGCGAACCGCGACATCACCGCCGACCATGCCACCGGACGGCTGGACGTAGAACTGACGGCCGAGGCTGGCCCGGCGGCCACTTTCGGCACGGTGACCGTGGAGGGGACAAACGTCACCGATGCGGCGTTTGTTGCGGAAATGGCCAATATCCCCGAGGGGGAACGCTATGATCCGGAGGTCCTGGCCAAGGCGCAGAAGCGGCTGAATGATCTCGGCATCTTCGCTTCGGTCAGCATGGTGGAGGGCGAGGTTGCCGGAGCCGATGGCAGGATGCCCATCACCATTCAGGTGGCGGAGCGCAAGCGCCATGTGCTGGGCGCCGGCGCCACATGGTCCAGTTCCGAAGGCGGCGGCGTCGAGGCCTATTGGCGGCGGCGCAATCTCTTCGGCAAGGGCGAGTTGCTGAGCGTTGAAGGATCCGTCGGCCGGCTTGGCAACCAGGCGGCCAAGGACATGGAATATGCGGCACGGATCGCCTTCGAGAAGCCCGGCGTCTTCGGGCCGCTGACGAGCTTCTCCACAAGCCTCGGTGCCAAGCAGGAAACGCCGGATGCCTATACCAGCCGGTCGGTCTCGGGCGATGCCTATCTGAGGCGCACTTTCTCGGACCAGCTGTCTGGCCGGGTGGGTGCGCAGGTCAGCTTCATTGACGAGACGGATGCCTTCGGCAACCGCACGTATCTTCTCGCCGGCATCCCGGCGGAACTGACCTATGACACCCGCGACGATGTGTTCAACCCGTCGCGCGGGCTGCTGGCGGTCGCCTTTGCAGAACCAGCCTATGACATCCGCAATGGCAACGGCATGATGTTCATGAAGGGCTCCTTCTCCACTTATGCCGCGCTGGATGATGCCAAACGCTTCATCCTTGCCGGACGTGTGGCGGCAGGCAGCATCGTGGCGCCGGGCGTCGATGATGTGCCGGCAAGCCGCAGGTTCTTTGCAGGTGGCGGCGGCTCGATCCGCGGCTATGCCTACCGCAACACCGGCCCGCGCCGGAACGGGCAGGTCACCGGCGGGCGGGGCATGGTGGAACTCTCCGGCGAGGTGCGCGTTCGCATCACGGAGAGCTTCGGCGTCGTCGGCTTTGTCGATGCAGGCAATACCTACAGCGCCATCGCCCCGGACCTTTCCCGCCCCTTCAAGATCGGCGTGGGCGGCGGCATCCGCTATTTCACGCCGATCGGCCCCTTGCGGCTGGATGTGGCGGTCCCACTTTCGCCGGAAAAAGATGATCCGAAGTTCGGAATCTATCTTGGACTGAGCCAGGCATTCTAAAGGCCCATGACCGCAACACGACGCATCCTGAAGGGTCTTGGCATTGCCGCCCTGACGACGACGGCTCTGACCGGCCTTGCGCTGGCACTGCTGCCGACGCCCCTTGGCGAGGCTGCGGCCGAGCGGCTGGCCAACCGTTTTCTGGATACCGCAGACGGCGGTGCACGGCTGTCAGGCCTGACCATCGGCTGGAATGGCAACATCGGGCTCGACAGGCTGGAACTGACGGATCCTGTTGGCACTTATGGTGAAATTGAAAATCTCAGCATCGTCTGGAGCCCGTTGGCCCTGTTCGGGCTTTCGCTGAACATCGACAGTGTGAGCGCACAGCGCGTGGCGCTGCCGCGCCGCCCTGCACTGCCGGAGACGGCCAGCAATGACCAGCAGGACGGCTTCAAGCCGCCTTTGCGCCGGATCACGCTTGGGCGTCTCAACATCGCCGAGGCCGACCTTGGTGAAGATGTTGCAGGCGCCCCGATGCGCTTTTCCGTCAGGGGGCAGGCATCGGCCTCGGGACCAGCTGATTCGGTCAATGCTTCCCTCAACATCGAGCGGACCGACGGCATCCGAGGCGTGATTTCGGGCCAGCTTGCCTATGTTTCCCAGTCCGGCGCCCTCACCCTGTCCCTGAGGGCAAGCGAGCCGCGCGGCGGGCTTGTCGCGCGGCTTGCCGGGATCGAGGGTCTTCCTGCGGTTGACCTCAACCTCGATGGCTCCGGCCCATTGGACAACTGGGCCGCCAATCTGGCCGTTGCACTGGATGGCCGGCGCACTGTCACCGGGGCCGCACAGCTGGCCCGTACCGCTGCCGGGAGAGAGCTGAAGCTGGCTTTGACCGGGCAGCTGGAGCCGCTGGTGCCACCGGCTGCCTCGGCGCTGGCGGCAGGCGACACGCAGGCTGATCTCAGCCTGATGATGTCGCAGGACTACAAGCCCCTGTCGGCTTCGCTTGCCGTGACCACCCGCACCCTGCAGGCCAATGCCAGCGGCAGCCTCGACCCCGTGTCAGGGGCCCTTTCGGCAAAAACGGATGCACGGATTGCCGCAGGCGGGGATGCGCTTCTGGCTCTGGAAGCTGACGGCCAGCGCTACATCATGCAGGCCCTGTCGCTGACAGGAAATATTTCGGGCTCCCTCGCCAAGGCGGATTGGAACCTCAATCTGCAGGGAGACCGCCTGTCGGCGCCGCAAGGGGCACTGGAGCGGCTGCAACTGTCCGCAACCGGTATCGGCGCCGAACTCAAGAATGACTTCCGCCTGCCCTTCTCTGCCCGGCTCACTCTGGGCGGGCTGCAACCGGCAGACGCCAGTCTCTCCAGTCTGGCAGGCGACTCCAGCCTGGAAATCGTCGGCCAGCTTCTCGGCAACCAGAAGCAGGTGTCCATTGGCCGCGGCATCCTGAGCGCTCCGGGCGTGCAGATGCGCCTGCAGGAAGGCGTGATCGCCCACTCGAACGCACGGCTTGCCGCAGAACTGACCCTTGCTGACCTTTCCCGCTTCTCGGGCATGACCGGCCTTGAAACCTCCGGGGCGCTGGCCATGAACATGGTGGTGGAGGGCAATCCCTCCCAGCAGGCGGGCTCCATCCGCGCCTCGATAGCCGGAACGAATGTCGCCACCGGTCTCGAACAGGTGGACAGGCTGCTGGCCGGCGCGCTGGAAGGACAGCTGGAAGCCGGCATCAACAGCAGCGGGGAGATTGCCTTCCGGCGGTTTGCGCTTGGCACCTCTGCACTGAAACTGGATGGAACCGGGAAACTCGGCACAGGCGGAACCACCCCAACTGTCCACGGTGAGGTGAAGGCGGTGCTGACGCGGGTGGACGAGATCGACCCGCGGCTGACAGGTGCGCTGGAGGCGTCCGTGAGGGCGAATGGCCCCCTGTCCGGTCCGGACGTAAGCCTCAGCGCGAAATCCGCGCAGCTGACGCTTGCAGGCACGCCTCTGACGGATCTGATGCTGGAGCTGGACGGCAAGGCCGATGCAGCGGCCCCGGCAGGTGCTCTGCGCCTCAGCGGCAGCCTCAACGGCGCGCCGCTGACCGCCCGTGCCGATGTCAGTTCCTCGCAAGGCGCAGCCGAGGTCCGGAATATCTCTTTCGTCGCGGGGCGCAACGAACTCAATGGCGCCTTGAGCGTTGCAAGCCTCACCCGTGCCCTCGAAACCCTGACGGGCGAGCTTGTCTTCAAGGGCGCGGCGCTTGAGGACCTGTCGCCGCTGCTGCTGACGCCGGTCTCGGGCACGCTGGATGCAACGGCGCGCATTTCCGCCAATCAGAGCGGCCCGCAAGTCAGCCTGACGGCCAGCGGGCGCAACGTGGCCTATCAGGACAACCGCGTCGGCACGCTTGCCATCAATGGCGAAGTTTTTGATCTCCTCAGTGTGCCGCAGGCGCGCGGCAAGCTGGAGGCCCGCCAGATCATGGCCGGTGCAACCGCCGCCGAGAGCCTTACCCTTTCTGCTGAAAGCGATGGCACGCGCACGGGCTTCACACTCGACACCCGCCTTCAGGGTGCCGATGGCGTGTCGGCCACCGGCACCCTGACGGCCACAGCGGCCGGTTTCGATCTTGCGCTGGAACGGCTTCAGGGCAGCTACAGCGGCTTGAAGACCACCCTCGCCCGCCCGGCCCGGCTGACCTATGAGGGCGCCGTGGCGCGGATCGAGCCGCTGCAGCTGGCGCTCGGCAGCGGGCGGCTGGACATTTCCGGCACGGCGGGCGACAGGCTCGACATCAAGGCGGCGCTGGCCGATGTGCCGCTGGCGCTCGGCAATGCCTTTGCGCCCGGTTACGGCCTCGGCGGCACGTTAAGCGGTACGGCCACGGTCACGGGTGCGGCCTCCGCGCCGCAAGCGTCGTGGAACCTCTCCGGGCGGGGACTGACCGCATCCCTGCTGACGCAGAACGGCATCACCTCGCTTGGGCTGGACAGCACCGGCGCCTATTCCGGCAACCGCATCACCCAGACCACCCGCATCACCGGCGCGGACGGACTGGCGCTGACGGCGGAAGGCCCGGTCAATCTGGCCGGGGCAGGCGCACTCGATATCGGCGTCAACGGTTCGGTGCCGCTGGGCCTTGCCCGCGTGCGCCTGACGGAAATGGGCTACCGGGGCGCAGGCACGCTGGCCGTCAGCGGCCGGATCAGCGGGCCGCTGACCAATCCGGCGGTCAATCTTCAGATGCAGCCGCAGGGGCTGGAACTGACGGAGCTGGCCACCGGCCTCACCTTGCGCGATTTCGCCGGCTCCATCGGCGTCACGCGCGAGCAGATCACCATCTCCAGCCTCAACGCCGCAATTTCGGCAGGCGGCCGGGTTTCCGCCAATGGCACGGTCGGACTTGGTGAGGGACTTCCGGCGGAGCTGGCCATTCAGGCTGTGAATGCGCGCTACAGCGACGGGCGTGTGGTGACGGCGGACCTGAACGCTGACCTCAGGCTCTCCGGCCCTCTGGCAGGGACCGGTACGGGCGGACGGCTGAGCGGAACCGTCAACATCAGCACCGCCAACATCAACATTCCGCAGAGCCTGCCGGGTGCCCTGTCGCCCCTCGCCGTGCGGCATGTGAATGCGCCCAAGCCGGTTCGGGAACAGATTGCAGAGCTGCAGGCCGAAGGCGGCAGCAGCGGCGGACAGCAGAGTTCCGCCTCCGCCCCGATCGGGCTCGACATCACCCTGTCCGCGCCCTCCCGCGTGTTCGTGCGCGGACGCGGTGTGGATGCGGAACTGGGCGGCACGCTGCGGCTGACCGGAACGACTGCCAATCCGCAGGCCCTTGGCGGCTTCACCCTGCGCCGTGGCCTGCTCGACATCCTGACGCGGCGGCTGACCTTCTCGCGCGGCTCCATCGGCTTCACAGGCTCGCTGACGCCAAACCTGGACTTCCTGGCGGCAACGTCAGCCAGCTCGACCTCGATCAACGTGACGGTGACGGGCAGCGCGGCGGATCCGGTGATCGACCTCACCTCAAGCCCCGCCCTGCCGCAGGACGAGATTCTGGCTCAGCTGCTGTTCGACCGCTCGGTGACCAACCTGTCGCCCACCCAGATCGCCCAGCTGGCCGCTGCCGTGACGTCGCTCACCGGTGGCAGTGACACCGGGCCGCTGTCACAGCTGCGCAAGTCTCTCGGGCTGGATGCGGTGGATGTGAACCTTGGCGGCGCCGATGGGCCCTCGCTCTCCGCAGGGCGCTACATCAACGAGAATATCTATCTGGGGGTGGAACAGGGAACTTCCGCCAATTCCAGCCGGGTGAAGGTGGACATCGACCTCAACCGCAACCTCAAGGCTCGCGGTGAAGTGGGGGCCGACGGTTCGTCAAAGGCCGGTATCTTCTACGAAAAGGAATATTGAGGCGAAGGGGCCGCAGGCCAGCTCCGCCTCTCCCTGTCCATTCAGTCAGGTCTGCGGCGCGGGCCGTCAGCCCTGACTTTCCGCACGTGTCTTCTCAACGGGAATGTAGCTCAGCGGCAGTTCCGTCGTGCACTTGATCTGTTCCATGGCGAAGGTGGTCGACACGTCGGTGATGTCGATCTTCGAGATGAGCTTCTTGTAGAAGGCATCATAGGCGGCGATATCCGGCACGGTGACGCGCAGCAGATAGTCCACCTGCCCTGCCATACGGTAGAACTCCACCACTTCCGGCAGTTCCTTGATCACATCGGCGAACTTGCGCAGCCAGTCTTCCGTGTGCTGGTTGGTGGTGATGGCGACAAAGGCCGTCACCTTGACATTGACCTTCTCCGGATCCAGCAGGGCAACACGGCCCGTGATCACGCCATCCTCCTCCAGCTTCTGGATGCGGCGCCAGCAGGGCGTGGTGGACAGGCCGACCCGGCGGCCGATCTCGGCGACGGGAACGGTGCAATCCTCCTGCAGGATGGAGAGAATACGCCGGTCGATGCGGTCAATCATGTTCAGGTTCCAGATCCGGGACAGCGGCGGCCGGACGCAGTCCTGCCGCCTCTCTTGAGAGAATGGATTTTTGTTTCGTTGGCAAGCGGTAAATCGAAGGTTGAACGGGTCTTGCTGCTGATTTTGTGACAGTGTGAAGAACAATTTTCCTCAACTCAGCACGAGCACCTCAAGGCTGCAGCAGTTGCGCCACACGGCGGCGCAGCTCCGGAACCAACTCTTCCTCGAACCAGGGATTGCGGCGCAGCCAGGTGTTGTTGCGCCAGGAAGGATGGGGCAGCGGCAGATAGGCAGGCCCTGCGCGCTCTTCGCTTTCCGACAGGATGGAGCGCCAGCTGCCGACAATCTCCGTCAATCCGGCTCCCTTGAGATGCGGCAGGTGATAGGCCTGCGCATAGCGGCCGATGACGAGCACCAGTTTCAGCTGGGGCATGGCCGCAAAGAGGCTGTCATGCCAGGTGGCACGGCACTCCGGGCGTGGCGGCAGATCACCGCCCTTGGCATCGAGGCCCGGAAAGCACAGGCCCATCGGCACGATCGCAACGCGTGAAACGTCGTAGAAAACATTATCGCCGATACCGAGCCAGTGACGCAGGCGGTCCCCGGACGGGTCCGTAAAAGGTGCGCCGGACGCATGCACGCGGGTTCCGGGCGCCTGCCCCGCGATGCAGAGCCTTGCCGTCTCCGACAGGCGGGCAACCGGGCGCGGCTCGTGCGGAAGTGGCCTGCCACGGGGCGTTTCAAGACATACCCGGCAAAGCGACACGCGCCGGGCCAGCGGAGCGAGCCCCGGCGAAGCCACGACGCCGCCTGCCCTTTCCGGATCACTGTCTGCCGCTGTTTTGCCTTTTTTAACCAAGTCCTTGAGCCGCTTCTTAAGGGTTGCTGATCCAAAACACAGAAAGAGGCACAGTTGTGTCAAGCATCAGGAAACCACGCGAGGAGGATGGCCGCCGACGGCCAGAACCGCAATGGCCCAGACTTCCCCCGGCAGGGGCGACCACAAGACGGCGATCAACCGCGAGCGTGCCCAGCGCCGCCGTGAGGTTGCGCGCACGGTCAGTCAGGTCCGCGACCGCCTGTCGGCGAAGGAAGGCGTCCCGCCTGATTTCAACACCGAGCTGCTGCTGCTGTTTGCCAGGGCGCGTGTGAGCGCGGCATTCGCCGGCCCCATGTTCCTCGTCATCGTGGCCGCCGTGTCTCTCATGTGGATTTCGCCGGTTCTGGTGGCCTGCTGGCTCATGTTCACGGTGAGCATCTGGATTCTGACCGTGTCCACCTGCCGGCGTTTCGAGCGCATGACGCAGGAAGAGCGCCAGACGAGCCCCTGGCGGCGGCGTTTTGCGGTTGGCGATTTCCTTTACGGCCTGTGCTGGGGAGCCTTCTTCCTGCTGCCCGCGTCCAGCGGTACGGCGGAAGGCATTGAGATCTTCCAGTTTTCGATCATGCTGATCGTCATTGCCATGGCGACCATGCAGTCTTCCACCCTGCCCCATGCGCTGCTGGCTAGCACGCTGCCGGTGACGCTGGCCATGTCGCTGGCGCTGCTGCAGCGCCACGCGCCGCTGCATTATGCCATGGCGGCCATGGCTGTCGGCGCACAGGGCTTCTTCCTGGTGCTGGGCAACCAGCTCCTGAATTCCTCGCGTGCCATGCTGGCCTTCCGCGCCGAGAAGGACCATCTGATCGCCGAGCTGGAACAGGCCAATGCGGTGTCCGATGAATCCCGCCGCCGCGCCGAAGAAGCGAACCTTGCCAAGTCGCGCTTCCTGGCCACCATGAGCCATGAGCTGCGCACGCCCCTCAACGCCATCCTCGGTTTCTCCGAAATCATGAAGGATGAGGTGATGGGGCCGATGAACAACAAGATCTACCGGGGCTATGCCTCCGACATTCACGGCTCCGGCCAGCACCTGCTGAACCTCATCAACGAGATCCTTGACCTGTCGCGCATCGAAGCGGGCAAGTATGAGCTGAATGAGGAGGCTGTTTCCCTGCAGGATGTGGTGGAAGACTGCCAGAGCATGATGCAGGTGCGTGCAAGGGCCAAGGGGATCGCCATCCGCGAGAGCCACGAGGAAGGCCTTGCCCGCCTTTGGGCCGATGAGCGCGCGCTGCGTCAGGTGATCCTCAATCTCCTGTCCAATGCGGTGAAGTTCACCCCCTCCAACGGCGAGGTGCTGATCCGCATCGGCTCTTCCAGTGACGGCGGCCAGTTCGTCTCCATCAAGGACAATGGCCCCGGCATTCCGGAAGAGGAAATCCCGATCGTGCTTCAGGCCTTCGGGCAAGGCTCAATGGCGATCAAGAGCGCCGAGCCCGGCACCGGCCTTGGCCTGTCCATCGTCCAGGCGCTGGTCAACCAGCATGGCGGCACATTCGAGCTGAAGTCCCGCCTGCGCGAGGGCACCGAGGTGCGTGTCACCCTGCCCTCTGCCCGTGTGCTGCCCGCCATGCCGCAGCTGTTCGACGACATCTACACCCTGCCGGTCCGGCGGCCGAACATGCGCCGACGGGCGTCCTGACCGGAACGGGCGCTCAGTCCTTCTGCGAAACGCCGGCGCTGGCAAAGGTTGCCATGTCCGCATGAACCTGCGCCGCAGCCTTGACGATGCCGGCGGCCATGGCCGCACCCGTGCCTTCGCCCAGCCGCATGCCGAGATCCAGCAGCGCCGTCTTGCCCATGGCCGCCAGCGCCCGGCGGTGCGCCGGTTCTGCCGATACATGGCCGAAGAGGCAGTGATCGAGCGTGGACGGGTCCATCTTGTAGAGCACCGCCGCCGCAGCCGTGGAGACGAAACCGTCCACGATCACCGGCGTGCGCTGCAGGCGCGCGGCCAGAATGGCACCGGCCATGGCGGCAATCTCGCGCCCGCCCACCTTGCGCAAGACTTCCAGCGGGTCCTTGGCGGCTGCACCCAGGCGCGACACGGCCATTTCCACGGCCACGCGCTTGCGCTCCAGCCCGGCCGCATCCACGCCGGTGCCCGGTCCAACCCAGTCTGCCGCCGTGCCGCCGAACAGGCCGTTGAAGACGGCTGCGGCCACGGTGGTATTGGCAATGCCCATCTCGCCAAGGCACAGGAGATCCGTGCCCCCCGCAATCGCTTCCATCCCATAGGCCATGGTGGCGGCGCAGTTCGGCTCGTCCAGCGCGTCTTCATCCGTGATGGACGGTGTCGGCATGTCGATGGCCAGATCAAAGATCTTCAGGCCCAGGTCATAGGCCGCGCAGATCTGGTTGATCGCCGCGCCGCCTGCGGCGAAATTCTCCAGCATCTGGCGCGTGACGCTTTGCGGATAGGCCGAAACGCCCTTGTCAGCAACGCCGTGATTGGTGGCGAAGATGGCGACCAGCGGACGGGTGATCTTCGGCACCGGCTTGCCGGACCAGGCGGCCAGCCACTCGACGATGCTTTCCAGCTGGCCGAGCGAACCGGCAGGCTTGGTCAGCTGGCTGTCACGGGCGCGCACGGTTGCCACCGCCGCCTCATCCGGCCCCGGCATTTCGGCCACAAGGTTGCGGATATCATCGAAAGGAAGAGCGGACGGGGACATGGACACGGGGAACTTCTCCGGACTTGCGGGCAGCGATTGGCGCCAAAGGTTTGCCGTTCTATAAGGCTCCTCCGGCAAAAGACAACCGCCATGGCAGACAGCGAGGGCGCATGACACCGCAAGGCCAGCCGCAGGAGCCTGAAAGCACGCCAGAGCGCAGCGGGTGGCTGCGGCAACTCGCCGCCGATACGGCGGCCTGCATCCGCTTCTTTTCGCGTCTGCCGCTGCCTGCCATCAACAAGCTGGATGATCCGGCCGCCGTTCCAGACTTCCGGAGAATCGCAAGGGCCATGCCTCTGGCAGGGGCCGTGACCGGTCTCATCCCAGCGCTGGTTCTGGGGCTGCTTTCCCTCACCGCCCTGCCCGCACTTGCCATTGCCACGCTCGCCGTGATGACGGCAGCTGCCGTGACCGGCGCGCTGCATGAGGATGGGCTGGCGGATGTGGCGGATGGTTTCTTCGGTGGGGCCACGCCGGAGCGGCGGCTGGAGATCATGAAGGACAGCCGCATCGGCGCCTTCGGTGCCATGGCGCTGATCCTGTTCCTGGCCCTGCGCATCACACTGACCGCCGCCCTGCTGGAACGCACTGGCGCGCCTGCGGCCATGCTGGTGCTGGTGGCGGCGGAGATGCTGAGCCGCACGCTGATGCTCTGGCAGTGGACCGCTCAGCCCTCCGCCCGGCCGGACGGGCTGGGCGCCCGCTTCGGCGTGCCGGGACCGGGAGCTGCCCTTGAAGGCGGACTGTTTACGCTGCTGGTTTTTCTTTGCCTGTTCAGTGTGCAACCTGTTTTCGGGGTCATACTTGGATTGGGTCTTGCAGTTTATAGTGCCGTGTTCACAGCAAAACTGGCACTCAAAGCAATTGGCGGGATCACAGGAGACGTGTTAGGAGCCATTCAGCAGGTCACATTGACCGTTTTTCTTTGCGGGCTTCTGGCCTGGACTTGAAGGGACACAGCCTTCTGATGACAAACTCCGTGCTTCTGTCACGCCGCAGTTTCAGCATGTCTTTTGTGGGGCTTCTGCTGTGTTCCTGCGCAAGCCGCCCGGTTTCCGGGGCGCTGGTGCCCACGGACAAACCTGCCCCCGGCGCAAAGGACCACAAGATCCTGATCGCCACCACGCGCAGCCGCACGGACACGCCCAACACCCTGTTTGACGGAGAGCGGAGCGGCGGACGCGACTTTGCGCAGGCTGTCATCTCCGTGCCGCCCACGCATGTCTCCGGTGCGATCGAATGGCCTGCCGTTCTTCCCGGCGACCCGGCAAAGGAAATGGTGCCCCGGTCCACCGGCTATCTTGAGGATGCAACGGCCTTCCGGCAGGCGCTGAAGAGCGAACTGGCCGCCCGCCCGCCGAAAGAGCGGTCCGTGATGCTGTTCATCCACGGCTACAACACGCTGTTTGCCGAAGGGCTCTACCGCTTCACACAGGTGGTGCATGATTCCGCCTTCCCCGGCGTGCCGGTGCTGTTCACCTGGGCCTCGCGCGGGGATGTGCGCGACTATGTCTATGACCTCAACAGCGCCACCGTGGCGCGCGACGAGTTGCAGGCAACCCTTGAGGACCTTGCCGCCAGTGGCGCGGCGGAGATCAACATTCTGGCCCATTCCATGGGCACATGGCTGCTGATGGAGACGCTGCGCCAGATGACACCGGCCCAGCGGAGCCGCATCAACCAGGTGGTTCTGGCCGCACCCGACATTGATCTTGATGTGTTCAAGGACCAGATGCAGCGCATCGGCAAGCTGAAAAGCCCCCTGATCCTGCTTTTGTCGCGCGATGACAGGGCGCTTGGCGTCTCCCGGCTGATTGCAGGCGGGATGGCACGGGTGGGCGGCTATGACGATGATGCAGCGCTGGCCAAGCTCGGCGCGGTTGTCGTTGATCTCACCGATCTGAAGGGGCCGGACCCGACCAATCACTCCAAGTTTGCCGCCCTCGCCGCCATCGCGCCACAATTATCCTCCGTTCTGGGCCAGAACAAACTGGACGTTCCCAATGGGGACGGCGGCGCCCTGGCCAGCACCGGCCGCACGCTTGGAAGCTTTGTGACAGGCACGGTCAACATCGCCGTGACATTGCCTGTGACTTTGGTGACAACGCCGGTTGAGATTGTGATGGGAGGCCGCTAGGCCAAGGGAGTTGCAGGAAACAGGATGGACCGATGGCGGGCATTGAGAGCCCTTGTGTGAAGATCTGCATCATGGAGCCGGCGAGCGGGCTGTGCCACGGCTGCGCCCGGACGCTGGACGAGATCGCCGGCTGGGCGGGATTTGCCCCGGAGCACCGCCGCAAGGTGATGGCGGAGCTTGACGCACGGCGGGCGCGGATGGGTGCCTCCCTTGGTGCAATTTCCAGCCCTGCCCCCGTCCCGGCCACTTGATCAGGAGCACCCATGCGGCAGATCTATGGACTTACACTGGCCGTCCTCGTGCTCGTCATGATTGCGGCCGGCCTGACGTATCTCTTTGAATTTCCCATGCTGGAAGAGACCTTTTCCAGCACCTCCGAAACCCCGCGCATCGTGGCCCTGTCGGCCATCGGCTGCGTGGTGATGGCAAGTCTTGTCTTTGGCGCGCCGCGTGCGGGCGAAGTGCTGCGGGCTGTCGTGGTCTGGGGCCTGCTCGGCCTTGTGCTCGTGGGTGGCTACACCTACCGGACAGAGCTGGTGGCCGGTGGCTACCGCATTCTGGGAGCGCTGGCGCCCGGCATGACCGTGCCGCAGACCGACGGCACCGTCGCCGTGATGCGCGATGCCTCCGGCCATTTTCAGCTGGAAGCGCTGGTGAATGACAACAAGGTGCGGTTTCTCGTCGATACCGGCGCCTCGGCCGTGGTGCTGACCGAACGCGATGCCGAGGCCTCGGGCATCGACCCGGCCAGCCTGTCCTATTCCGTGCCCGTATCCACCGCCAATGGCCGCACCATGGTGGCGCCGGTCAATCTGGCACAGGTCAGCATCGGCAGCATTTCCCTGTCCAACGTGCGCGGCTTCGTCGCCCGCCCCGGCAGCCTCGAAACCAGCCTCCTCGGCATGAGCGCCCTCTCCCGCCTGTCCGGCTGGCAGGTGGAGGGCGAACGGCTGGTGCTGAAGCCGTGAGGGCTCTTGACCTCAGGCATTCCCTCTCCATCGTCACCCCGGACGAGAGCGTAGCGGAGATCCGGGGCCGGTGAGCCACGGTCTTTCGGTTCTTGCCATAGAACCAACTTCAACCCCGGCCCACCGGTCCCGGCTCGCACTGCGTTTGGCCGGGATGACGATGGAGAGGGCTGGCAAGAACCAAAAATCCTTATAGCAGGCTGATGCCGAAGCGGATGGCGACCAGCATCAGGAAGGTGCCGAAGGCAAGCTCGAGCGCGCGCTTGGGCATGCGGTGTGCGAGCTTCACACCATAGGGGGCGGCAAGAGTTGTCAGCGGCATGATGACGGCAACGCCCAACAGGTTGACATAGCCCAGCGAGAACTGCGGCAGCAAAGGTTCGCCCCAGCCGGCCCAGACCATGCCGATGACGCCGGGGATGGAGATCAGCACGCCGGTGCCTGCAGACGTCGCCACCGCCTGATGGATCGGGCGGCCGTAGAGCGTCATGAAGGTGTTGTTCATCACCCCGCCGCCGATGCCCATGAGCGTCGAAAAGAAGCCGATGAGCGCGCCGCAGAGCGGGCGGATGGGAAAGCCCGGAATATCGCTGCCGAGGCGCCAGCTGTCCCGGTTGAAGAACATGCGCAGGCTGACGGCCACCGCAATCACCGCAAAGATGCCCTTGAGCCCCTGCCCCGACACATGCGCCGCCACAAGCGAGGCCGCGACAACGCCGAGCGGCAGCGGGATGAGCCAGCTTTTCAGCAGTTCCATGTCCACCGCCCCGCGTGCCTTGTGGGCGAAGAAGGAGCGCAAGGACGTGGGCACGATGATGCCCAGCGACGTGGCCACCGCCACATGCATGCGCACCGCCTCATCCACGCCGACAATGGCCAGGAACTGATAGAACACCGGCACCAGCACCGCCCCGCCGCCAATGCCGAAGAGCCCCGCCATGAGCCCGGCGATGATGCCGGAGGCAACGAGCGCGGCAACGAGACCCAGCGTCTCGCCGGTGAGAAGGGACATATCCATGGGGGCCTCTTGAAAGGACGCTGGCGGGCAGATCGAAAAGTGCGGGCGCGCGGTCAGCCCATCCGCTCAGAGAGCTGATCAGGCGGCGCTGTCCGCAATCCGATCTGCCGCCCTTTCCTGTGCCTCGTCAAGGGCAGCAAGGGCAGAAGTGAGTACTTCGAGGCCCGCTCCGGCCTTGACGCCCTCCACCGTGAGGATGCGGCGGAAGAGGCGCGCGCCCGGAACGGCGGTAAAGGCCCCCAGCATGTGGCGCGTGATGTGCGACAGGCGGATGCCCCGCGACAGGCAGTCCTCGATATAGGGAATATAGGCCTCGATGGCCTGACGCGGGCTGACATCGCCCGTCTCCAGCCCGTAGATCCGCCGGTCCACTGCGCCCATCAGCGCCGGATCGTGGTAGGCAGCGCGGCCCAGCATCACCCCGTCAAGACCGGGAAGGCCGTCAGCCTCCGCCAGCAGGGCTTCGCTGGCATCAAGCGAAGGAATGCCGCCGTTGATGCCGATGAACAGCTGCGGCAGCCGCGCCTTGAGGCGGCGCACCCGGCCATAATCCAGCGGCGGAATATCGCGGTTTTCCTTGGGGCTGAGCCCCTTGAGCCAGGCCTTGCGCGCATGCACCCAGAGGGCATCGACGCCCGCCGCCAGCACCCGGTCAGCCAAGGCATCCAGCGCCTCTTCCGGGTCCTGATCATCGACGCCAATGCGGCATTTCACCGTGACGGGGATCTTCACCACCGCCTTCATCGCCGCCACGCAATCGGCCACCAGCTGCGGCTCCTGCATCAGGCATGCGCCGAAAGAGCCGGACTGCACCCGGTCGGACGGGCAGCCGACATTGAGGTTCACCTCGTCATAGCCGAAGTCCTCGACGATCCGCGCCGCCGCCGCCAGATCCTGCGGCTCCGACCCGCCCAGCTGACAGGCCACCGGATGCTCCGCGCCCGAAAAGCCGAGCAGCTTCTCCCGGTCCCCATGAATCACCGCCCCGGTCGTCACCATCTCCGTATAAAGCAGCGCCCGCGCCGAAAACTGCCGGTGGAAGCTCCTGCAGTGGGTATCAGTCCAGTCCATCATGGGGGCGACGGAGAAAACCGGAGCACTGAAGTATCTATCTTCTTCTTTCTCTACAGGCTCTCGCAGCACTTTCTTCTCCGCCTCATTCACGCTCATTCTGAATTAAGTCGAATGACTTTGATACCGGATTTGGCCCGCCGGACCAACCGCGTTCTCCCCATTCTTAGCAGGCAGGCTCGCCAGGATTTGCGTTTCACATGATCTTGACTTGAGAGTCAGCACCGATTATGTGCATATCATAAATGTGTATCGCTACATAAGTGAGATTGCCGTGGATCCGTCTGAAATTTTCGGCGAACTCTCTTTCGCTGCACGGAAGATGACCAACTACTTCGACGCCCAGATTCGCGGTCATGGCCTCACTCTTTCAAGGGCGCGCGCCCTTGTTCACCTTTCAAAGCCCAGGACTTGGACGCAAGGTGATCTGGCGAAGGAACTGGAGATCGAGCATACAACGGCCGTTCGCCTTGTTGACGGTTTGGAGAAGCTCAACCTGATTGAGCGGCATCCGGTGCCGGGAGACCGCCGTGCCAATCACCTCCGCCTCACGCCTGCGGCTCAGCCACATATTGAAGCTATTCAGGAAGTTCTGGAGGCTGCTCGCGAAACGCTTCTTCGAGATATTAGTCAGGAGGATCTCGAAGTAACGATCAAGGTCCTGCAGAAGCTTTCCAAGCAAGCCGATGCGGCAACGCAGATCCATTCTTCTTCCCGTGAGGCTCTGTGAAGTACGAGCCCCCCCTCCTTGAGCCGCTTCCGAACTGGACGGAGGATGAGCGCCCTACAATACCGGGGTCTGCGTCGACGCCCAGTCACTCCATGGGCATGCGGATCGCATATTTTCTCGTCGGCCTGCTCGTGACGCTGACGGGCGCGCTTGCCAACGCCATGTTCACCGTGAATCTGCCGCAGGTTCAGGGAATGCTGGGTTTGACACCCGTAGAAGGCGCTTGGCTGACGGGTGCTTACGTTATGGTCAACGCATCGGCAAACCTGATACTTTTCAAGGCCCGGCAACAATATGGCGTTCGGCGCTTCGCAGAGATCGCCATCATCGCCAACTTGGCAATGATTTCACTTTATCTCGTGGCGGATAGCTATGGAATGGCGCTTCTCACGCGCATCCTGAGCGGCTTTGCCGCGGCTCCCATGAGTTCGCTCGGCATCATGTACCTTCTTCAGGCCTTTCCCAAGAGCCAGATGGGAAAAGGCCTCTGCATTGCATTGGGCATATTACAGCTTGCAACACCTTTGGCTTACATCATCTCACCTTCCCTGTTGAGGGATGGCGGCTGGCAGATTCTCTACCGGTTTGAGTTTGGACTGGCCCTATGCTGCCTTGCCGGCATCTTTGCCTTGAAGCTCCCCCCAAGCATTCGGATCAAGGTGATCGAGCCGCTGGATTTCCTGACATTTGTATGCCTTGCGCCTGCAATCGGATTGATTGGCGCAGTTTTGGCTCAAGGGAGGATACAGTGGTGGACGGAGCAACCCTGGATGGGTTACGCCCTTGTCGTGGCTTTGGCGCTACTGCTGACCGGTCTTTATATTGAGCACTATCGCGAGCGTCCGCTGATCCAGACCCGGTGGCTCGGCAGTATGGAAGTCATCAGGTTCGTTCTGGGCGCGTTAACGATGCGCCTCATTCTATCAGAACAGACCTATGCCGCGATGGGCCTCCTTCGCACGCTCGGAACCGGGCCCGACCAGCTCATAGAATTGAATGTGGTAATTTTCTTTGGGACTGTCGTGGGAATGCTTATCGGCGCTCTCACATTCTCACCGAAGACAATTATGCTTCAGATTCTCGCATCGATAATTCTTATCATCGCGGCGAGCTTTATAGATTACGGGTCGAGTACTCTTACTCGCGCCCACAATATGATGTTGAGTCAGTTTCTCGTGGCGATAGCCGGAGCCATGTTTCTGGCCCCGATCCTCCTTATAGCCGCGATGAAGGCGCTCGCGAGAGGCGCAGAATATATCATCACGCTGGTGGTTCTGTTCGGCCTGACCCAAGCCATCGGCGGGCTTGGAGGAAGCGCGGTGTTCGGGACCTATCAACAGTTCCGTCAGCATGAATATTCAGCCTCGATCAACAGCAACGCCGCCCCCACAGATCCGACGGTCGCGAACCGGCTTCAGCTGTACGGGCAGAGTCAGGCGCGCGTCGCAACCGACCCTCTGCTCAATCAAGCAACAGGCATAGCACTTCTGGGCCAGGAGGCATCGAGAGAGGCAAATGTCCGCGCCTACAACGATGTCTTCGTTCTGAATGCCATCATCGCAATAGCCTATCTGCTTTGGTCGATCGTGGACATTTTTTTCCAAATCAGAAAATCAAAAACCGCTGCCAAGCCTTCTGCTGCCTCGGCAGGGACAATCTGAGGATTGATATGCTGTCTCAAGCACAAAATCAAAACCACGCGAACATGCGAGATCCCGGCACACACAATATCGCCGATCTTTCGAATGGAGCCGCAAACGAGGCTTCAACTGCCCTCGAGAGAAACCGTGATGACCAGCGCGGCATTGCTCCACCCAAAAAGATCCATGCCAAACGATCAACCTTAATCATCATGCTTTTGGTGTTCCTGGCTGGGGGCGGTGTGATTTTGTGGGCCTGGAACCTCTTCCCGTTCAAGACGGCAACCGTGACGACAGACAATAGCTACGTAAAGGGTCAGGTTACTGTGCTTGCATCGCAAGTTAGTGGATATATCACCAGTACAGAAGTGCGTGATTATCAGCACGTCAAAGCTGGTGACGTTCTCTACCGGATCGATGACAGGATCTTCATCCAGCAGCTTCATCAGGCTGAAGCGCAACTGGCAGGGGCAAAGGCCAAAAGAAAAAATCTCGAGCAGACCATCGCGCAGAAGCGGGCGGCGATCCTTTCTGCAGAAGCCGGAGTGGCTCAGGCGCAGGCAGAAAATGAACGCGCGGCCAATGATCTGAATCGCATACGCTCTTTGCATGACAGGAACGTCTCCAGTCAGCGCGAGCTCGATCAGGCCAGAAGCAACGCCAGTGTTGCCGAAGCCAATCTGAAACGGTCTGAGGCAGAGCTTGAAAATGCGCATCAGGCGCTTTTATCGGCGGAGATTTCCACCGCCCAATTCGACGCGGATGTGGATGCTGCAAAAGCCAGCGTCGAACTCGCACGGATAAATCTTTCCAACACCACAATCCGCGCACCAAGGGACGGCCAGATTAGCGAGGCATCCGCTCGAACGGGTCAGTATGTTTCTGTCGGTTCTCAGATGACCTATCTTGTACCGGACAAGGTGTGGGTGGTTGCAAATTTCAAGGAAACCCAAACAGCGAATATGCAGGTCGGTGACCCGGCGCATTTTACGGTCGATGGGGCAAATGGTATTCGCCTGACAGGCCATGTCGAGGAGATTTCACCGGCAACGGGTTCCGAATTCAGCGTTCTGCGCGCAGATAACGCAAGCGGAAACTTCACGAAAGTCGTCCAGCGCTTGCCTGTCAGGATCTCGATCGATGACAACCAGCCTGCATTGGGCCACCTGCGCCCCGGCATGTCTGTCGTCACGTCGGTTGAGCCGGCCGGAACGCCGCCTGAGCGGCGGTAGAAGAATGCGCCGCTCGCCCAAGTTCATGCGATGATCACAGCGCCCGTGGCAGTCACCTTCGGGATGGTTTCTGGCTGCCTCGTGCGCGCCTGTTCATTGACCAAATTAAGAAGCGGCGCAAAGCGCTGTTCTGCGCAAAAGCCGCGAGCGCTTAAGCACTGCCTCCCCCTTCAAAGCATAACACCGGCCTGTTGCAGAAACGGAAGCCATTATTTTTTTGAGGCAAACAGGGATCTCAACAACATTCCGGCGATAACGCCCTCAAATCCCGGCCCAAAAAACGCGACGTCTTGCAAGCTCGTATGAGTCGTGTACTTATTCATCAGAATGACGGCCGAAATAAATTCCGCTACTCGGATCTCCTTTTCCTCAGCCGGAAGGTGCCCCAGAGACTGGCGTATAAGACGCTTCCCTAATCTTTCCAGAAAAATACTGAACTCCAGGGCGAATGCCGGGTCGGCCAGTGTTGCCTCGCTGAGAACGTAATTGACGAGTTTCAGGTCCTCGTTTCCGCTCATGACGAGGAAGCCTCTGACCCACTCTTCTACCGTTTGAGGAGTCGCAGCGTTGAGAGATATGAGCCGATCAAATTCGGCGACAAAGCCAGGAGAGTGCCTCCGCCCGATCTCGATGGCCACGTCGATTTTATCTTTGAAGTGCAGGTAGAAGGTTGTTCGGTTCACATGCGCGTGCTTGACAATTTTATCAATTGTCGTGCTTCGAAAACCCAACTGCTGAAACAGCACAAACGCAGCATCAATGATCCGCTGCCGTGTCAGCTCTTTTTGCGCTTCACGTATGGATGTCGTCGGGGCAGAAACCAAAATGGGGTTGTCTGAGGGCAAAAGCTCTACTCATAGCGTTCCGGACAGGGTTTGTTAGATAGGCTATCCTGGGAGCACGGGCAATACTGAAGAGGCTGTCACGCCGCTCCGCGCTGCGGATACCCGGCCAGATAGACGCCGAATTCCTCCAAACGAGCGCCCGGCCCTCCGAACGGCCTGAGCTAGCCTTCATCTTTACGCCTCCGGTTTCAACGCCGACAAAGGTTTGTCATCGGCTGCTGCGCCCACAGAAAAGCCAGCCGTGGCTCTGAGGTGTTCTCCTCGCCCAGTTATCGCCCTAATTTCGAGATCCAGTTCAGCACTTTTGCGTCCGGAGAACGAAAGCATATCTCCAGGAACGCAGGGTGTGCCGAGTCTCATGGCGATACGGGCAAGTTTCCTGCCGGGCGGCGCAGTCTCCGTTGCATAGCGATAAACGAGCCCCAGGCTGGTGGCGCTGTTCATGATGATGTCAGGCAGTCCCTGCGACTGTGCGACATCCCGATCATGATGGACCAACTCGAAATCGTTGAACGCCAGAGCGCCGGAGATCACACTTGTCGCGCTGACCGGAACGTCGAGTGGAGCGATCTCGACCCCACCAGGTGCAGCCGCGGTTGTAGCGGGCTTCGCGCCCGCGCTGCCAGACCTGGACGCAACAGATGCGCCGGGCTTGAAGAACAGGCAACGGATGCGGAGTTGTCCCAAAAGGCCGCTCTTCTCGCTTAGAAACTCGTGCAGTTCGGTGGCGAAATAGCCTGCGCCGAGAGGGGTCTGCTTCTCCTCCGAGATGTCCTCAAGCCGGATGCAGGTTGCGAGCGTTTCGCCGATCCGGGCAGGATGAAACTGTTCGAGTTCGTAGTTCGTGGCGACAATGGCCGGATATCCCGCCGATGTCATTTCGCAGCGCAGACGCTGGTTTACCGACATCGGATTGCGTGTCGTTTCCCAAACGGTCCAGAAATGCAGCATCGCCATCGGCGCGTCGACCTGCAGAGGGTCGAGGTAGCACCGGTAGTCCAGGCCGATCGCCGAACACCAACGCCGGATTGCCCAGCGATTAACCGGCAATTCGGCCTTTATCTCGAAGGGCGCGATTTCGCTCTTCAGGCGCGCCTCAATCTGCGTTCTGTTTGACATTCGGCCTGATCCTCTTGATCTGGATGCCGGAGAGTTTGCGATCCCAGGTATTTGGTGTCACACCCTGCTCTCTCAGCTTGAACTTCTGAGCGCGGCCACTGCCGGTTCGTTCGATGAATTCGCGGAACTCGATGTAACGCGGGACGGCGAAAGCCGGCACACGGTCGATCGACCAGCGGCAGATCTCCTCTTCAGTGATCTTGGCGCCCTCCTTCAGGACGATCGTGGCCTTGACCTCGTCCTCAGCGCTGGCGGCCTTGACTGCGTGAACCACCACTTCCGCGATGGCTTCATGTTCCATGAAGACGTTCTCGAGCTCAAAACTGGAGATGTTCTCCCCGCCGTAGCGCAAGCAGTCTTTGCTGCGGTCGATAAAGTAAAAATATCCATCTTCGTCGAACTTGCCGATATCGCCTGTGTGGAACCACATCTGGTCGAGGGCTTCCAGCGTAGCCTCGGCGCGCCCCCAGTAGCCCTTGAACATGACGTCTGGCTTAAGCGGCCGCACCCACACTTCCCCGGCCACACCGGTAGGGCACTCGTCACCGTTGTCGTCGAAGATGCGCACATCGACATCCGGGGCGCATTTGCCGGACGATCCGTCTGGCCCAGGCCGGTCTACCGGAATGCAGGTGATGGGAAAGCACTCGGATGATCCATAGGCAGGCGAAGCAACCAGTTTGATCCCGTAGCGGCTGCGCCATGTTTCCACCAACGCTTCCGGAAGCGGCGTTCCAAAGAGCACTTTCACCTGCCCCCGGCACCGCTTCTCGGCTTCGGTCTCCGGCATTTGCGGGATGATTGTGAGCATCACGCTCAACATCTGGATATGCGTGGCCTTGCTGCGTTCGATTTCCTCCCAGAAACCGTTCGGTGTAAAGCGGGGGTATATCGACATTGTCCCGGCGGCGCTGAGTGTGCCGATGAGGCCCGCAACGCCGGCAGCGATGTGGAAGAGTGGTGCAGGTGTCCAAAGAATGTCGTCCGGCCCCTGAAGAGCCATCCATGCATTCGTTTTGCCACCATTGGCCACCGAGTTGTGCGGAAGGACGCACCCCTTGGAGGGCCCCGTCGTTCCGGATGTGTAGATGATCAGAGAAATGTCCCTTGGCGTGACCTCGACGCCAAGGGGCGAGGAATCCTCCAGCTTGAGGGAGCCGATGGTGTGAAGCCGAAGCGAGGTCGAGCCCGGCTCCTGCCGCTTGGGAGTCACAAGCGAATGAACCTCCGATAGCGCATGTTCGATAGCGAAGATGTTGTCGCAGTAGTGATTTTCGGCGACAATGATGGCCCCCGCCGCATCATGGACCTGATGGCGCAAAAACTCGCCTTTCAGCTGGGTATTCATCGGCACGAAGATCGCGCCGAGTTTGTTGACCGCGAACCAGGTCAGAACGAAGTTGATGGTGTTATCGAGGATCGCGATAACCCGGTCGCCCTTGTTGACCCCTAACTCACGCAGTCCGTGTGCAAGCCGGTTGGACTCCTCTTCGACATTGGCATAGGTGAATTTGTCGCCGGCAAAGTCCAAAAAGACCTTGTCCGGTGACGTTTTCAGGGCTTCTGCCAGCAAATTCAGCAGTGTCTTTTGCCCGTCATGCCTCCACATGACTCCTCCCATGGCTTTCTCCTCCCTTCAAGCATCAGTAAGAGCGGGGCAGTCCGAGCATGGTCTGCGCAACATAATTGAGGATCATTTCAGGTGAGACCGGCCCATTCTTGGTCATGCGGACCATCGGCCAGTAAGGCATCAGTTTGTATTCCAGAGCGACGGCATTGCCGCCATGCGTGCCGATCGCTGCGTCCATGCAGTGCAGTGCAGCCTCGCCGGCGGCGAATTTCGCCATGTTCGAGCAGTCTCCGGCCTGCAGTCCATGGTCATGCATGAGCGCGGCCTTCCGCGCCATGAGCGCCGCAAGCTCAAGTTCAATCTTTGCCCGTGCAAGGGGATGCGCGACCCCCTGGTGAGTTCCGATAGGCTTGCCCCAGACAGAGCGGTCACGGGCATAGCTGGCGGCCTTGTCGAGTGCATAGCGCGCAATGCCCATGATGTTGGTCGCGGCGACGATGCGTTCAGGGTTCAGCCCGGTAAACACCGTGTGAAGCCCCTTGTGCAGACCGCCGATCAGGCGGTCCTCGGGCACTTCGAGATTGTCGAAGAACACCTGAAAGGACTGCTCGGGAATATGCATGAAGGACGGAATGACCGTCTTTTTGATACCGGGCGAATCTGCGTCGGCAAGGAACAGGGAGAGCAATCCGCGGCCGGTTTTCTCATCCGTGCCGGTGCGCGCGACGATCAGAACCTTGTCAGCGAGATTGAGCCCGGTCGTCCAGTATTTCTGTCCGTTGATGATCCACTTGCCGCCCTTTTGTACGGCCGTCGTCTTGATGTTGTGCGTGTTGGATCCCGCGTCAGGCTCTGTGATCGCAAAGGAAAAGAGCTGCCTCCCGCTTGCAAGGCCGGGAACCCAGGCCTTCTTCTGCTCCTCCGTGCCATGGCGGGCGATGATCGGGGCGCCGATACCCGACGAGAAGACAAGCCCGGCGATCGGACAGCCCTGACGCGCAGTTTCTTCCATCACCATGGAAAGTTCAAAGATGCCGAGGCCGCCGCCGCCATATTCCTCGGGCAGGTGGATGCCAAGGAACCCGGCGGTGCCCAGTTCCCGCAACAGTTCGTTCATCGGCTCCTTGGCCTTGACCTTTTCCGCCCAGTATTCAGGGCCGTATTTGGAAGCAATCGCGGAGACGGACTCGCGGATCGCACGTTCCTCTGCACTCGGTTCCAGAGGCAGGGAGGAGATGCCGTCGGCGGTCATCGAGGCTTGAATGTTCATGGGGGATGTCTCCTCTTCAGTTTCAAACTTTGGCCGGAAGCGGCCGAAATTGCGGGATACGCGCTCCATCTGCACGTTCCTCGAAACACACCTTCACGGGGTCACCGATCCGAAGCGCCTCGACGTCGCAATCGACGATGTTGGTCATCAGTTGCGGGCCCTCAACCAGGCGCACGATGGCGAGCACGTAGGGAAGTTCGCCGGCATAGCCCTCAAAGGGCTGCATGTAGACTGCCGAACAAGACAGGATTTCGCCCTCTCCTCTGGCAGTCACCCAGACGATCTTGTCCGAACGGCAGGCCGGGCAGGCGTTTCTCGGGGGCAAGAACATCTCTCCACAGGCCTCGCATTTTGGCAGGCGCAGCGTGTTCTCACGGGCAGCCTCCCAATAGGGACGGCTAGCGTCGGTCATCGGGGGAACCGGTCCTCGCAACATCAGACGCTCCTCCCCAAGATCAAGGTCGAATGCTCTGCCATCATGCCTCCGTAGCTGTGGACGAGCGCACGTTCCGCTTTGGCCTGCCGCCCACCGGCACGGCCCATGACCTGAAGCGCACCCTCGACAATCATCGACATCCCCGACGCATCGCCGCCATGGCCATATCCGATGAGGCCGCCATAGGTATTCACGGCAAAATCGCCACCCGGTGCGGTGCGGCCAGAGTGGAAAAGCTCGGCCGCCTTTCCTCTGGCTGCGAACCCGAGATCTTCCAGGAACATGAGCGGATTGATCGAAAACGCATCGTAGATCTGGGCATGGTCGATGTCCGATGGTGCGAGGTCTGCCTGGCGAAAGGCGTCAGCGCCCGCGCGGGCTGCACCGCAATCGACGAGGTTCGGGTTGCGGCTGACATAGCCGTGACCATGGAACTCGCCCATGCCCAGGACATAAGCCGGCTGCGCCGATATCCGGCGCGCGACCTCGCCGCTTGCGACCAGCACGGCCCCTCCGCCCTCACAGGGAATTGAGCAATCGAGATAGTGGAAGGGCGAAGCAATCATGCGCGATGCCAAGACATCGGAGATGGCAATTTCCGGCTTTGAATAGGTCAGCGCGACCGGGTTCAACTTCGCCCACTTGCGGCTCGAGACAGAAACTGCGGCCATGTCTTCCGGCGTGACGCCGAACTCATGCATATAACGCGAGGCATATTGCGCGTAGAGCCCGGGAATGACGGCACCATAAGGGAACTCGAACTCGAGGTCGCAGACCGACTTGATCAGGGTTTCGGCCACAGCGGGGCTCATCTTGGCAAACTTGCCCGCACCGACGCACAGCACGGCCTCGGCCTTTCCTGCCGCAACAGCGAGCGCCGCATATTGAACCATGTATCCGTAGGTGGCTCCGCCGGCGGACATCGTCACGCCCAGGCGCGGGGTCAGCGCCAGTTCCTCCGCAAGCATCTCATGCGTGAATATCTTCGGCGAGGGCGTCGCCATGTCGAGCGGCGCGGCCAGTATGCCGTCGATATCGCCCGGTTTCAGGTTCCAGTCGGCCAACAGTTGTTCGGTCACTCGAAGGTAAAGCTGCGCATTGCTCAATTCCGGATAGCGACCGGGTTTAATCTCGGCAGCAGCAGCGATGGCTGGTGTATTCGTCATGATGACCATGTCAGGCGTCCTCATGACGGGTTGCGCATGCATGCCAATCGGTCAGTACGGCATCCGTGGATGCGAAGCGGGAGGACAGACTTCGGCGAAGCGTTCCTTGCGCGTACGCCTCCGTGAGCGGGTTCTTGAGCAGGTTCAAGGGGCTGCGTTTCGGATTGCCCTGTATCACCCCGGTGCCATGCCCCTTCAGGGGCATGCAGCAAGCCAGCGCATCAGCAATGAGAGTTGCCTCTTCAACCCTGAGGCCTGCAGTCAATCCGTATCTTGCGGCACCTGACATTCCATGGGCTGCATCATCAGCCCGTCCAGACTCCGTTGACATCATGACTCCTCCCAGGTCACCCACCAAAAGATCGACACAAGACTATATATACAACAATAGTCCATTAACACAACATGTGTTGTGTAAATTATTCCAAGGTGGTAAACCTCACCCAGCTGATGAGTCCGAATTTGATCCCGGAGAGGAAAAATGAGTAATTCCAAGCCCCGCGCAGTATCCTTTGATGAAGCATCCGCCTTCGTGCTTGGTGGAACGTCCGGGATTGGCTTGGCCGTTGCCCGGTCTCTTCAGGACAAAGGCGTGCGTCAGATTATGCTGGCGGCCAGAAGCTCCGAACGCGGCAAGGCGGCCATAGAGGCATTGCGCGGCCCCGCTGAGATCCAGTTTTTCTCTTGCGATGCCATGGATGCCACTTCGGTCTCGAACGGCGTTGCCGCAGCAGAGGCAGCATTTGGCGCCGTGGACATAGCTGTTTCGGCGACGACGGCGGAGTCAATGCTGGCCCTGGTCGGTAATATGGGTATGCGTGACATCGAGCTAGGGCTGACCGGGATCGCGCTTCCTCCGATGCATCTCGCCAAGGCTGTACTGGCGGGCATGAAGTCGCGTGGCGGTGGAGTGATTATAAGCATCGCATCCGACGCAGCAAAGGTCCCCACCCCGGGCGAAGCCGTCATCGGCGCCGCCATGGCGGCGATCACAATGTTCTCCCGGACGCTTGCTATGGAAGCCAAGCGCGATGGAATCCGCGTCAATGTCGTCACACCCTCGCTGGTTACCGGAACGGGTTCCGAACAGAGAATTCTGGCATCACCCTTTGCCGCGAGAGTTTTCGCAAAGGCGGCCGAGAAAGCCGCTTTGGGGCTACCTGATGCTGCGGAGATTGCAGAACTGGTGACCTATCTCGCCTCCCCGGCCACCGCGCGTTTGACCGGCCAGGTCGTGTCGCTCAACGGGGGGATCTCCGCCGCCTAGCAAGGCGCCGCACAGGGACGCAAGGTGTCAGCGACTGCAGGCTGGGCCGCAGCCCCGTTTGCAGGCCCTCACGAACGGGAGGATTTATGAACAGCAATTCCAAGCCCGATTCCCGGCAATACCCGGACTTGACCTTCTCCAGCTTGAAGGTTGGGGACACATTTGTCCTGGGAGAGCACACAATGGCCCGTGAGGAGGTCATTGCATTTGCGCAGAGATTTGATCCCCAGCCATTCCATCTGGAAGACGAGGCCGCCGCTGAGCATGCCCTCTTTGACAGGCTGGCTGCGAGCGGCTGGCACACCGCTGCCGCGATGAACCTCCTGGTGGGGCCGTTTTACGAACGGACATCCATCAAGGGGCTCGCAGGGGGCGGCGTCGAAAAGCTGGTGTGGGCAAGACCAGTCTATGCTGACGACATTCTTCATATGGATATGGAGATCGCAGAGATCCGGCCCTCAAGATCCAAGCCGCATCTGGGGTTCATCGCAATGCGCATTCAAGCGCACAATCAAGACGGCGAACTTGTGTCCCACATGACAATCACGGGCGCATTTGAAACCGGTGTTCAGCCTGCCTAGATGTGAACGCATCAAGCCTTGAAATTGCTCACTCCACGCCGGTTGCCATCAGAGCCTTCTTTGGGGGCCTGAAGGGAGCCGGCTAGATCTACATGCCGCCGGCCATTGATTGCCATTCCCACTGTGCCTGTATGAGGTTCTATCCCTCCAAGCTGCCGGGCACAGCCACCCATCTTCTCTGTAACAGCGTCATCCCCACCTTCGAAGCCCATCACGCAGGATCGAGACGGTGCCTTCCGGCAATGGCGGGGAGCCCCGCAGCCGACTGGACCAACATCCTTGCGAACTTTTCTTGCAATTCGGGGAAATCTAGCACCGCACCACCAAAATCAGGCGGCCGTAATTCAACGGCACCGCCGAGCGCTTCCGCCACACCGTGCTCGACGAATGCTCGCCATCTGCAAAACAAGACGCCCTCATCACAACCGCAACATGGACGGCAAGGCGCTCCAAGCTTTCACCGGCGGACAGAGAAAAGCCCCCTCATTTTCGATGCCAAACCCAAAGGAAAGACGCTGACAAAGACACCAGAACAGGCATCAATCACCTCAGAAACCCATACCACCTGAAGCCGCTTCAAAGCACGGCACTGACTGGTAAACACCATCTCTGTATACACAACGCTGTCAGGCCATCATGAAGCAATGACAAAAACCGGAGTAGCCGCATTGGGTGTCTTGATCGTCATGGCGCCGCAGTACGCCGATTTCCGCAGAAATTCCAGAATGGCGCCGTCATGGCAGACTTGCCGCGTCATTTGGCCGCGAACTCCCCCACCCCACTGCCGCATAAGGTTGCGGCAGTGCAGCATTTGGGGTAGCGGTTTTTGCGGATGGCCCCTCCCGGCTGTCCAGGCACCCAAACTCAGGGGCGGCAAGCCCCCTTCCCGGCACACCTCCCGTCGCGGCCGACCGCCTTCAGACGTTGAGAATGTTCTCAACGCGCATCTGTGTTTTCACGATCGGGGACTTCAGAATCACGAAGCTGAAATACTTGTGGATGCCTATATCAAGTTCAATCAGCCGGTCGATGATTGCCTGATACTCACTGACGCCGACCGTAACAAATTTCACCAGGTAGTCATATCCGCCCGAGACCAGGTGGCACTCAACAACCGCTTCAATTTTTTCGACAGCTTCCAGAAAGTGCGCGAGAGAGTTGGGGCTGTGATTTCGTAGCGTTATTTCCGCAAAAACCGTCAGGGTCTGCCCGAGTTTCGCCATGTCGATCTGGGCGCTATACCCGGTGATGAAGCCTTCCGCCTGGAGCTTCTTGACCCGCATCAGGCAGGGGCTGGGCGACAAATTGACCAACTCGGCCAGCTCGACATTGGTGATTCGCGCGTTCTTCTGCAGCTCGGCCAAAATCCTGATGTCGGTCCTGTCGAGTTTCATGGCGGTTCCCATTCCAAGAACTGCAGAGCGGCCCTTTGCCGTGGATATCAACTCGCCGCTTGCCGGCCGGAACTCTAGAACTCGGCAACCTTCCCCCAGGCAGCTGTCTGCAACCGCTCGGGACGGAAGTGGGCCGGGTCCACGATTGGCGGCATCCCAGTGATAATGTCTGCGATCAGATGCCCTGCACCTGGCCCGATGCCAAAACCATGGCCACTGAACCCAGCCGCCAGGATGAAGCCCGGAAGCCCTTCGATCTCGCCAATCACGGGAATGCCATCCGGCGTGCTGTCGATATAGCCTGCCCAGGAATTGGCGATGGAGAGGTCCCGGATCTCCGGAAGGAGCTTGCAGGCGCGCTCATAGGTGAGCCGAACCTGTGCCATGTCGGGCCTTGGGTCGAGAATCCGGTTGCGCTCCATTGGCGTAACGTCATCGAGCGACCACTTTCTCAAGGTTTCATGGCCCTGACGCCATCCCTCCAGTCCGCCAAGGGAGAGGCTGCGCCAGCGGCGTGCAAACATGGGCAGGAAATCCCGCGCGAAGCGGAGCTGCTGAGGTGTCGGGTCCAGGCGCGCCCGGCCAGCGATCGCCAAGGTATAGCCACCATTGGCGCGCCGTGTGATGGCAACGTCCGGCCCGGCAAGGGCGGCAGGCAGTTCCGGTGCTCCGGGGGAAACGGCCAGGATTGTTGAACGCACGGTGGCCTGGGGGAACTTGAATCCCAGCTGATTGCAGAAGGAAGACGCCCAAGCGCCACCTGCCATGACAACCGTCTTCGTGGCGATTGTGCCCTTTTCGGTGACCACCCCACTGACCCGGCCTGCACTCAGCTCAATGCCCCGGGCAGCGCAGAACTGATGCACAGAGCCGCCTGCAGCCATGATACCGCGCGCGACCACGGGCACCGCCCGCGAGGGATCAGCGGTTCCGTCGGTTGGCGAGAATACGCCACCCTTCCACTGCCGTCCGGTCGCCTTTCCTCTCTCATTGGCCTCTTCGGCGCCAAGCATAAATGTGGTCACCCCGGCTGTACGCGCGAAATCCCGCCACGCCTCCCAAGTGGCCAGCTGGCTCTCGTCCTGAGAAAGGTAAAGCAGGCCGCAACGCCGGAAATTGGTGTCTTCCCCGGTCTCCCTTGCAACATTTTCCCAAAGTTGCAGGCTCTTCGTGGCCATCGTCAGTTCGCGGGCGTCGCGGTTCTGCTGGCGGCACCAGCCCCAGTTCCGGCTCGATTGCTCAGCAGCAACGCGCCCCTTTTCGAGCAAGGCAACCCGCACACCCCGGCGCGCCAGATAGTAAGCGGTGAATACACCCACCACGCCACCACCTATGACGACTGCATCCGCCTCGCGAGGCAGATCTGCACTGGACTCAATATGTAGCAGGGGTGCAGGCATGAAGAACTCCTGAGACACGCAGTCATTTCAGCGTGCCATTGCCGGAAGTGTACCTCGGGAACCGGGCGGATGGACCCGCCGGTCCCTTACCAGATGGAAAAAGCGTTCGAGCAGGCCTCAGGCCTGCTGCGGCGCGGGCTCAAGACCCAAGGCGGCCGGCAGTTCGCCGACACCCTTGATCTCGGTGTATTCGTAGAACGGGTTGGCAGGCTCATGGCCGCGGTTGACCCACACCTTGTTCTTGATCCCCAGATCATAGGCCGGCATCAGGTCATAGCGGAACGAAGATGAGACATGCGTGATCTCCTCGGGGCCAACACCGAGCTTGTCGAGCATGTATTCAAAGCCCTTCATGAGCGGCTTGTAGGCGCCAACCTCTTCAGCTGTGATGACCATGTGAACGGGTGCGCCAAGCTTTTCCACATTCGACATGATCACATCATTCATCGCGTTGGACAGGATCACCAGCGGGATATCCTTGGCAACCCGGGCAAGACCCGCAGGAACATCCGGGTGCGGCCCCCAAGACGGCACCTCGTCATAGATGCGCTGCGCGTCTTCGGCGTCAAACCGGATACCGATCCGCTTGCAGCTGCGCTCGACGGAATTGTGCACCACATCGGCGAGAGGTTTCCATGCCCCGAGCACCTCGTCCAGCCGATAGCCTCTGAATGCCTCGACGAAGCTTGCCATGGCTTCCGGCGAGAGGCGTTCGCCATACACGCGCCGGGCAGCCCCGGCCATATCGTAGTTGGTGAGCGTGCCATAGCAGTCAAAGGTGACGTATTTCGACCGAAGTTTGGCCATGGTGGGTATCCCTTCAAGATTTCACGGCACGGCGCCCCCTGAGGGCAGCCATGACAGACGGAACACTCCAGCTCGCCTGACTCAGCTCAGCCTGCAGGTCTAAAAAAGCACAGCGTCGCGATCATTGCAACATATTGTACAACAATTTTATGATTGAGTCGAACGACACACGCCATCTGGAGGGCAGCGAACTCATGCTCGGAGTTTACAAAATATATATAAAAAACAGTTATTTAAATGAAATCACATACATCAAAAGAATGCGCCACCCCACTCATCCTTACCTTTCTGACGTGTCGCACTCTTGCATATAGATCACTCCGAATGATATTATTGTTGTACAATTTATGGATATGGGGTACGCAAGTTCCATGCTGCTGGCCAGCCTTGGGACACCCCTTAAATCGAGTGGAAAATGGGTCACAATCCTTCGCCCCGACCTGCCCGCGCCTCCGAGTTGTCGGAAGCCTGCTGCCCGGTGGACGCCGCTGAAGCCGAAGACATCGCTGTTCGGCTCTATGACCTGCCGGGCGCAGCCACGCGCTTCGACACCGAAAAGGACGATACGTTCCTGATCGACGGTCAGGAGCGGGGGCGGTTCGTGCTCAAGATCGCCCATCCCTCTGAACAGCTGGAGGAACTCGACTTTCAGGTCGCGCTTTTGCGTCATCTTGAGGCGCAGGCAGCTGACCTGCCGGTCCCCCGTGCCCATCGTGACCTGAATGGCTCTGATCTGCCCATCATCACCACCCGCGCCGGCGAGCGGCGCGCCGTGCGGCTCATCACTTTTCTGCCCGGGACACCGCTCGACCGGACGACCTCCACCACCCCGCAGCGGGAGCAGATCGGTGAAGTGCTGGCAAAGCTGCGCCACGCCATGGCCGGCTTTTCCCATCCGGCCGACGGCCGGACGCTGGCCTGGGATGTCACCCACTTGCTCGATCTCGCCGACCTGACGTGCTTCATTCCCGAAGGACCCAAACGGGACTGGGTCACCCGTGCGCTGGAGCGGTTTGCGGAAATCAGGCCGCAGCTTGACCTGTGCCGGCGGCAGGTGCTGCACAACGACTTCAATACGTCGAACCTCGTCGTTGATCACGCCAGTCCGCAGTTCCTGACCGGCGTCATCGATTTCGGCGATGCGGTCCGCACGGCCATCGCCGTCGATGTCTCGACAGCGCTGATGAACCAGATGCCGAAGAACATCGATACTGCGGGCCGGTGCGATCTGTTCGACGAACCGCGCGACGTTTTGCGTGGCTATCTGCGCCATGCCGACCTGACCGCTGAGGAACTTCGCCTCATCCCCTTCCTGGCGATGGGGCGGCTCGCGGTCCGGGCCCTTCTGACCTGCTGGCGCGCTGAAATTTTCCCCCAGAACAGCCACTACATCCTGCGTCATACTGAGGCTGGATGGGCTCACCTCGCGTGGTTTCACGCACTCTCGACCGCGCAGATTTCCCAACTCCTGACCCGATAGGAACCGAAATGTCCAAGCAGACCGCTCCCCTGCCCAAAGGCTTCCGTGGCGACATGGCGAATGGCTTCAACCCTCAGGATGCAGCCCATCTCGAAAGTGAAGACCTGGCGCATGTCGCAAGGCGGCAACGGCTGCTCGGACCCGCATACCGGCTGTTTTACAAGTCGCCGGTGCAGATCTCGCGGGCGAAGGGCGTGTTTCTCTATGACCGCGACGGCAACGAATATCTGGACGCCTACAACAACGTGGTCTCGCTCGGCCATTCCCATCCCCGCGTCGTCGCGGCGATCAGCAAGCAGATGGAAACTCTCTGCACCCATACACGCTACATGCAGGAGCCCTTGCTGGACTTTGCCGAAGCTCTGATCGGCACCTTCGGCGGTGAACTCGGCCGGAACGGCTGCGCGATGTTCACCTGCACCGGGTCGGAAGCCAACGACCTTGCTCTTCGCATCGCGCGTTTCCACACCGGTAAGACCGGCGTCATCGTCACCTCCGAGGCCTATCACGGCAACAGCGGTGCTGTGGCGGCGATCTCACCGTCACTGGGCAAGAAATCGGCGCTCGATCCCTATCTGCGTACCGTCGCGGCACCGGATTCCTATCGCCTGCCCGCCGCCGAAATCGGCCGGAGGATGGCCGAAGATGTCGCGCGCCAGATCGCCGACCTGCAGCGCCACGGCGGCGGTCTGGCTGCCTTCATCGCGGATTCCGTCTTTTCCTCCGATGGCCTCTACACCGAACCCACCGATGTTCTGGCACCGGTTGCCGAAGTGGTCCGCAAGGCGGGAGGGCTGTTCATCGCCGACGAGGTGCAATCCGGCTTCGGGCGTACCGGCACCCACCTGTGGGGGCACGCGCGTCACAGGGTGGATCCGGACATCGTCACCATGGGCAAGCCAATGGGTAACGGCTATCCGGTTGCGGGCCTTGTGCTGCGGCCGGAACTCGTCAGCGAATTCGGTGCCAGCATGCGTTACTTCAACACCTTTGGCGGCAATTCCGTCGCCATTGCTGCAGCACAGGCCGTTCTCGATACAATCCATGAAGAGGGGTTGATGCAGAATGCGGTGAAGGTGGGCGGACAGATCCTCGATGGCCTGCGCGACTTGCAGGCGAAGTATGAGTTTGTCGGCGATGTGCGCGGCGCCGGACTCTATTTCGCCGTGGAACTGGTCAAGGACCGCGAGAGCAAGACGCCGGACATGGACCGCGCGCTCGCTGCCGTTAATGCCTTGCGCGAGCAGCGCATCCTGATTTCCGCAACGGGGGCGGATGCGCATATCCTGAAGATCCGGCCGCCCCTGGTCTTCACTCCGGATCATGCGGCTCGTCTGCTTGAAGGGGTCGATACCGCGCTGCGCGCCGTCCACGTCTAGTTCGGGTCGGATGTGCCGGCGGACACACCTTCATGCTTGCCCTGCGCCACCACCTGTGGCGTAGCTGCACCTAGCACGACCAAAGCCGAGCGATGCAGCTGAACATCATGACACAAACAGACGATCTTGGGACGGAAGCAGAACCTGCTTCCGTCAGCGCTGTGGACCTCCTCACGCAGACGCTACGACAGCGCATTTTGTCGGGCGATTTCCAGCCCGGCGAATTCCTCCGCGACATCAAGATGTGCGAAGAGCATAAAACCTCGCGGCACACCTTCCGCACAGCAGCACAGGTTTTGGTTACCCAAGGCCTGTTGCGTCAGATCCCCAACCGCGGCTTCATGCTCCCCGAGTTCGGGCCCGATGACATCGTCGACATCACACGCGTGCGGGGTGCCATCGAGGGCGAAGCCATCCGCCTGATCGTGCTGACCGGGATCATCCCGCCGGCCGCGCTCGAGGCCGTCGCGGTGATGCAGGCTTCGACCCTTACTGCCGATAAAACTGCGCTGGTCACAGCAGACCGGGACTTTCACCGTGCCATCATCGCCGCGAGCGGCAGCCCCCGCCTGAAGCGGACTTACGCTGGTCTCGAAGGCGAAATCGAGTTGCTGCTCGTGCAGCGGCAGGGCTTTTATGGCACCGCAGCGGAAATGGCTGAAGAGCACGAAAGGCTTATCATCAGCCTGAAAAGCCGCCATTACGATACTGCGCGCGACGCGTTTCAGGAACACTGGGAAGATCTGCAGATCAAGTTGCTTGACCAGCGTTAAAGTATTTTTGCATGGCAGCGTCTGCTTTCAGTTCGTTTCGCCTTTTCCACGCGAGCGGCTCAAAAACCAGAAATGCCGCAAGGTTGAGTGTCCAGGGACAGCGGACTGGACGGCATGATCAGCTCCTGAGATCAGCCAAGAGCTTGAGAAATGAGGGCGTAAGACTGCAGGCTGGTTGCCGGGCGGGTGCGGGGTGAATGCACCATTGCCGTTCCGGTCCCAGTGACGGACAGGCCAAGCGCCTCGGCATAGGCAGAAAGCCCCTGGTCCTCGGGCAGGTCCATCCGCAGGAAGCGGCCGGACAGATGCGTGGCGGAAGCAGCGATGAGCGCCCGCGCTGCGGCTTTATCATCTGCCACCACGGGGCCCAGCACATGACCGAGCCCAAATGGGCGCAACAAGGCAAAGCCGCCGTTCGTGGTCAGGGTTTCGCCCATTCCTGCAATACGCGACAGAAGCCCTGCACGGTCCATCCCGCTGGCGTCACGGTCCATCTTCTGAAGAATAGCGATATCAGCCGGGCCGGCGCGGACCGGGCGCTCCGGGCGCTCCGCACGGGCCAGGCCCTGAAGCTGCAGGATCCGTCCAGAGGGCACAAAGCCCTGTTTGCGGTAAAGCGGCAAGCCCGCCTCCGTGGCCACAAGCCGCATCTCGCGGTCCCCGGCAAGGGCCATGATCGCTTTCATCACCCGCCCCCCAAGCCCGCACCCGCGCATGGCGGCATCGACGATGATCATGTTGAGTGTCGCCACAGGGCCGTGAAAGGAACACAGCCCCGTTGCGACCACCTGCCCATACGCGACGGCGGCAACGCCTTGAGAAACGGTCAGTCCAAGCTGCCAGTCCTCGATACGGTGCGGCCACCCTGCAGCCTGCGACAGGGCCAGCGCGCCGGGTAAGTGCTCTGCGCAAAAGGGGACGATCTCGACCTTTGTCAGAGCAGATGTATCAACCATCGTCATTGCAGGTTTCCCTGTTCCGTTTCCTGAAGATTATCCCGCCTGCTGCAGAATTTTTGGCCCGTTCCCATGCTCTTGCGGCTGTTTGGGCCAGTGCTTGCGAAGGTGGCCGCAGAAAATGCCGTTCGCCGCGGATGCCCTCCGCCTGCCGCCGGACCGGCGCGCAAATGACGCGCAATTCACTCGGGTGTCTGCTTCTCGGGCTTGCGGGCATGGGAAACACCGGCCCGGACCCGGATCACCGCCACGATACGGGTGGCCCGGAGACGCCCGGCTTCAATGCCATGAAGGACCACGCATAAGCTTGGTATCCGCAACAAGATGCGGATTATCACCGGCAATGAGCCCGTTTCCTCTGTCACGCCGGCACATCGTTCCGGTCTGGCGTTCTGGGGCTCTGGAGGGGATGAGCATCAATGGCCGCAGGCACTGTTTGCCCCCCTTGAAGGGACAGGCGGGCTGGCCGCATCGTACCCCATTCTCCCTGCCCTAGAGAAAGCACAGAAGAATATGCCTGACAGCCGCGAAAGTTCGGTGGTTCGTGCTGCTGCCTCAACCATAAACGACTGCTTTTTGAGCCTGAAAAGACCAATCATGAAGAAGAGATGACGGATGCTCGGGAGCTTTAGATCTGGTCCGGACCGCGCCTTTCGAGGGCGGCAGGAATTCCAAGGAAAAGCGGGACGGCAACGGTAGCGAAGGGGACGCGATGAGCCAGGGACTTGAAAGTACCTTCAAGAAGGACATCGCGCTTTCGGTTCGTGGCCTGACTGTGAGTCTGCCCGAGGGAATGGAGCGGGCACACGCAATCGACGGCGTGTCCTTCGACTTGCCACGTGGTCAGATCCTTTGCGTGATCGGCGAAAGCGGTTCGGGCAAGTCCATGACGGCCAATACCGTCATGGGACTTCTGCCCAAAGCCATGAGGGTCACTGCCGGGTCTGTCCGTCTGGAAGATCGCGAAATCATCGGAATGGGCGCCGAAGAGCTGCGCAGTCTGCGCGGGCGCGTGGTCTCCATGATCTTCCAGGATCCGCTGTCGGCGCTGAATCCGCTGATGACCGTGGGCGCCCAGATCGACGAAGCAATGGCAGCCCATGGCGTCGGCACAGTGGTGTCGCGCCGGGAACGCTCGCTGGAACTGCTGACCGAGGTCGGCCTGCCCGAGCCTGAGCTGATGTATCACCAGTATCCGTTCCGCCTGTCGGGCGGCCAGCGTCAGAGGGTGATGATCGCCATGGCGCTGGCGCTGGAGCCGTCGATCCTGATAGCGGACGAGCCAACGACGGCGCTGGATGTGACGACGCAGGCGCAGATCCTGAAGCTTATCCGGGACATCCAGCGCCGCAAGGGCATGAGTGTGATGTTCATCACCCATGATTTCGGCGTCGTCGCAGAGATCGCCGACTCCGTGGTGGTCATGGAAAAAGGCCATTTGGTCGAGTCGGGGCTGGCCGCGAAGGTCCTGAAGAGCCCCGATCATCCCTATACCCAACGCCTGATCGCCGCCGTGCCGCATCTGCGCAGCGAAGATCGGGTGCCGGTTGTGACGGCAAGCGCCGAGCCGGTGCTGAAGGTCCGTGGTCTGGTCCGGACCTATCGCAGCGGCAGCAAACTGTTTCGCACCGAGCGGGTGGTACCTGCCGTGCGTGAAGTGTCGTTTGACGTCAGTCCCGGCCGCACTCTGGGCGTCGTCGGCGAAAGCGGGTCGGGAAAATCCTCTCTCGGACGCCTGCTCATCAAGCTGATGCCGGCCGACAGTGGGTCAATCCTTTTCGAGGGGCGCGACATTGCCCGGCTTTCCGAAAGGGACTTCAGCGGTATGCGGCCGAAGATCCAGATGATCTTTCAGGACCCCTTTGCCTCGCTTAACCCCCGCATGACGATCGGCACCATTCTGACCGTCGGACCTGTCGCACATGGAGTACCCGCAGCGCAGGCGCGTGAAGCCGCAAAAGACCTTCTGACCAAGGTTGGGCTCGAGCCCCGCGCGATGGAGCGCTATCCGCACGAGTTCTCGGGCGGACAGCGCCAGCGGATCGGCATTGCCCGTGCCTTGATGTTCAAGCCGAAGCTGCTTGTTGCCGATGAAGCGGTCTCCGCACTGGATGTCTCGATCCAGGCACAGATCCTGGAACTGCTGGACCGTATCCAGCGCGAGACCGGGGTCGCGATGATCTTCATCACCCATGACCTGCGCGTGGCCAGCCAGATCTGCGATGAGATCGCCGTGATGCAGAAGGGCCGGATCGTCGAGATGGGGCCGCCCTCACAGATCTTCTTCAACCCGCAAGCTGACTACACGCGCGAGCTGGTCTCGGCCATTCCGGGAGAAGGCATTGACCCCGGAGTTTCAGCGGCTTGCTGAATTCGGTGATCATCAACCAGAGACAAACAGAGGAGAACAAGATGACCAGTAAGATCACCAGACCTGCCGGATATTCCCGCCGTGCCGCACTGCAAATTCTGGCGGCAGGCGGCGCGATTGGGGCCTTTGCACCGCACCTCTTCGGCAAACCCGCCTTCGCCCAGCCCGCGACACCAAGTGGCCGAATTGTCGTCGGTCTGTCGCAGGAACCGACCGTGTTCAACCCGCTGATGCCGCATATCGAAGTCGACGACAGCGTCATCTACTCGGTTTTCGATGCGCTGTTCCGGATCACGGCTGAAGGTCAGATCGTGCCGAACCTCGCGGTCGAAGTGCCCACTCAGGCCAACGGCGGCATTTCAGCAGATGGCCTGTCCTGGCGCATCCGTCTGCGCGACGATGTGCGCTGGCATGATGGCACGCCTTTTACCGCCAATGACGTGAAGTTCACGCTGGAACTGATCGTCAACCCCAACTTCAAGGCCTGGAGGACGACCGGCCATAATTTGGTCCGCGACATTACCGTTGTTTCTCCGACCGAAATCACTTGGCGCATGGAAGAGCCCTTCGCGCCTTACCTCTCATTCCTGACCGAAACCTTCATCGTTCCTGAGCACCTGCTGAAGGATGAGAGCAACGTCAACGAGGCAGCCTTCAACCAGGCGCCTGTCGGCACCGGCGCCTTCAAGTGGGCGCAGCGTCAGGCTGGCGATCACGTCGAGCTGGTTGCCAACCCGAACTACCACGATGACGGCCCCTATATCGAGAAGCTCATCTTCAAATACATCCCGGACCAGACTGTGCTCTACACCCAGTTCCGCAGCGGAGACATCGACCTGGTCGGAAATGCCTTCATAACTCCCGACAACTATCATGAGGCGAGCACCCTGCCGAACCGCACCGTGACCCTGGTGCCGCGCAGTTCCGTCGAGTCGATCTATCTGAACCAGGGTCTGCCGCAGTTCAAGGAGAAGGCTGTGCGCGAGGCGCTGTACTTCGCCATCGACCGGCAGTCGATCATCGACATTCTGTACTACGGTGTCGCACGTCAGATTGAGACATTCATGCCGCCGCAGTCTTTCTACTATCATGAAAATCTGCCGAAGCATGAGTACAATCCCGCCCGGGCCGCGGAGATGCTGGACGCAGCGGGTTGGGTACGCGGAGCGGATGGAATCCGGACCAAGGACGGGGTCAGGCTGTCGTTCAAGAACTCAACAACGACGGGTGCGCATCTTCGCGAACAGGCCCAGCAGTTCATCCAGCAGTCTTTCGCCGAGATCGGCGTCGAGATGACGATCGAGAATATGCCCCCGGCAGTCATGTGGGGTGATTTCTGGAGACTGTCACAATTCGAAAGCGCGATGGTTGCCATCACCTATCTGGTCGGCGCTGACCCTGATGTGACCACCCGCTTCCATACCAATGCCATTGCGGCTCAAGGTGGGCGCGGATCGAACAACGCCCAGTATTCCAACCCGGAAGTGGACAAGCTGCTGGAAGAGGGCGCCAAGACCTTCGATCCCGAAGCGCGGCGTGCAATCTACCTGAAGGTACAAGAAATCATTCGTGACGATTTGCCTTTCCTGCCGTTGTTCATCAACACCGCAGTGTACGGTTGGAAGTCAAACGTTCAGGGTTTCGAGGCAAACAGCAACACCCGCACGGAATCTTCAAACGCGGCTTCCTGGTACTTGGACTGACGTCACAGATGCCGCCGCCCGTCCTTCGTGGCGGGCGGCGAACTTATCCGCACGCCACCGGAGGGAAACATGGCTGCATTCCTGTTAGGCCGACTGATGCAGAGCCTGGTGCTGCTGGTGATCGTTTCGATCATTGGCTTTACCGTCCTGAATATGATCCCCGGCGGCCCTCTGGCGCAATACGCCCTGGATCCCGGCATGACGCAGGAAGACATGGCGCGGATCAAGGAACAGCTGGGGCTGAACAGGCCAGTCTGGACCCAATACATCGATTGGGCCGGGCGCCTGTTACTGGGAGACTGGGGAACGTCGTTTCGCGATGGCAGTCCGGTTTTGTCGGTGATTTCCCGGCATGTGCCTGCCACTCTCCTTCTGATGGGGTCATCGACCGTGATTGCAGTGGCCGTGGGCACATGGGTTGGTATCCGCGGTGCTACGCATCGCTATTCGGCCTTTGATTACATGGCGACTGTCGGTGCGATGATCGCGCTGTCGATCCCGACCTTCTGGTTCGGGCTCATCGGCATCTATGTATTCTCGCTGAAGCTCGGCTGGTTGCCTGCGGGCAACATGTACACGATCGGCGACGGATCGGTGCTGAATTACCTGCACCATCTCATCATGCCGTCGGTCGTTCTGGCACTGGTCCACATTGCGATCTGGAGCCGTTTCATGCGCACGGCCACGCTGGACGCTATCAGCCAAGAGTTCGTCAAGACTGCCCGGGCCAAAGGGGTCAGCGAACGCCGGGTGATCATGAAGCATGTCGTGGGCAATGCGCTTTTGCCGATGATCACGCTTGCGGGGGTTCAACTGCCTTCGTTGCTGACGGGCGCACTGGTGACCGAAACCGTCTTCACCTGGCCGGGCATGGGACGTCTGTTCCTCGATAGCCTGGGCTATAGCGATTATCCGGTGGTGATGGGCCTGCTCATGTTCTCGGCGGTGCTGACCATCGCCGCCAACCTTGTCGCCGATATCGTGGTCGCACTCGTCGATCCGCGCATCCGTCTTACCTGAACCGCGCTCAAGGAGGCTCCCATGACCACCGTGCAAATTCTCCCTGCCCCGATGCCCCGCTGGTGGCAAAGCCTCGTCGTGCGGCGGTTCCTTACGCACCGGCTGGCCCTCCTGGGGCTGCTGATGATCAGCATTGTCATATTGCTGTGCGCCTTCGGACCCTACTTTCTTCCCTATGACATGCTGCAGGTCGACCTGCGGGCACGCTTCGCACCGCCACTTACCGGCCAGCACTATCTGGGGACGGACCCTCTGGGCCGTGACATTGCAGCACGTTTGCTGATGGCGGGCAGGATTTCGCTGCTCGTCGGCTTTTTCGCCATGCTTCTGGCGACGATCCTCGGGACGTTGATCGGTGTTGTCGCAGGATACAGCGGGCGCACGGTGAACGCTGTCATGATGCGGCTTGTTGACGGGTTCCTGTCTTTTCCCACGATCTTTCTTCTGCTGGCTCTGGCAGTCGCACTGAAACCCAGCCCGATCATGATCACGGTGATCATCGCACTTACCGGCTGGATGGAAGTGGCCCGCATCGTCGAAGCCGAAGTGCGGTCACTGAAAGAGCGGGAATATGTTCTTGCCGGCCGCATGCTGGGCTTGTCGCACAGCCATATCATGTTCCGCGAGATTCTGCCCAATTGCGTGGGGCCAATCATCGTCGCGGCCACCCTGACAGTGGCCCGCGCTATCCTGTTGGAAGCCTATATCAGCTTCCTGGGCTTCGGCATCCAGCCGCCTCTGCCAAGCTGGGGCAACATGTTGAACGGGGCGCAACAATACCTTGGATCAGCCCCGTGGATGGCGATCATTCCGGGCGCCGCGATTACCATCGCCGTGTCCAGCTTCAACTTCATCGGTGACGGTCTGCGTGATGCGCTTGACGTCCGCAACGACAGCTTCTGAGGAGATCTTGACGTCCGCATTCCAGCCTGCCCGGATCGCGCGTCATTGGTGTTGGAAGACAGCCTCACCAGCGCCTTTATCCGGCCAGCCGTTGTGCCAGTACAGACCGGTGCGGCGGTGCTGGGCGCATGTGTTGGGGGCGTGTTATGGCGCCGTCATGGCAGCCTTGCCGCGTCATTTGGCAGCTAACTCTCCACCGCACTGCCGCATGGGGTTGCGGCGTTGCAGCATTTGGGGTAGCGGTTTTTGCGGATGGCCCCTCCCGGCTGTCCAGGCACCCAAATTCAGGGGCGGCAAGCCCCCCTTTCCCGGCACACCTCCCGGCGCTGCTGGAAACACTCATGACTTCAAGGAGTTGACCCATGCTCGGCAGAAACGTTCCCGATGTGACCTTCCGCACCCGCGTGCGTGACGAAAGCGTTGGCGGGCCGAACCCGTTCCGCTGGGAAGACAAGACCACGGCCGACTATTTTGCCGGCAAGCGCGTGGTGCTGTTCTCCCTGCCCGGCGCCTTCACGCCGACCTGCTCGACCTATCAGCTGCCGGATTTCGAGAAGCTGTTCGGCGAGTTTCAGGCGCTCGGCGTCGATGCCATCTACTGCATCTCGGTCAATGATGCCTTCGTGATGAACGCCTGGGCCAAGGCTCAGGAGATCAAGAACGTTCAGGTCATCCCGGATGGCTCGGGCGAATTCACCCGCAAGATGGGCATGCTGGTCGCCAAGGACAACGTCGGCTTCGGCATGCGCTCCTGGCGCTATGCCGCCGTTGTCGACAATGGCCGCGTCGAGAAGTGGTTCGAGGAAGAAGGCTTCTCCGACAACTGCGCCACCGACCCCTATGGCGTCTCCTCGCCACAGAACATCCTCGAAGCCCTGAAGGCAGACGCGGCCACCAAGGCCGCCTGATCCGGCTTTCCGGCTGACGAAAACAGCAAACCCCGGCGCGAGAGATTGCGCCGGGGTTTTGTGTCTGGAGTTTTATGCCAGGGGCTTGCAAACGGCCCGCCCGTTCACACAGCGGCCATCACTTGCTTGCGGCTGAGACGGTTCTGGCGGCCTCGTCAATGGTGTCAGAGACAGTCTCCGGCTGCGTCATGAACAGAGCATGGCTCGCCTGCACCCGGGTGATCCTGGCATTGATGCGCCCGGCCATATGGACCAGCATGGCCTGATCAAATGCCTTGTCTTCGGTGGCGATCACCGCCCAGCTGGGCTTCATGCGCCAGGCTGCGTTTTCGAGCTTGGTGCCGAATGCCGACATATTGATCGGAACCTGCGAGTCCCGCATGAAGGCGGCCTCGGCATCCGTCGTGTCATGCGCGAAGCCAGCCTTGAACTTTTCCGGGCTGACATAGCCGAACCCGTCCGCCGTGATGTCCAGCACGAATGCCGATGCAGGGGCGAAGCCCTCATATTGCTGAGCCGTGGTCTCGCCCGCATCCGGGGACAGCGCGGAGACATAGACCAGCCCTGCGACCTTGGGATCAATGCCTGCTTCCGTGATGACGGTGCCGCCCCAGGAGTGCCCGACGAGAATGACCGGGCCGTCCTGCCGCTCAAGCGCACGCCGGGTGGCCGCAACATCGTCCTGAAGAGAGGTCAGCGGGTTCTGGACGATGGTCACGCGGTAACCGCGCTGTGTGAGGTTGTCGTAAACGCCCTTCCAGCCCGAGCCATCCGCGAAAGCGCCATGGACGAGCACGACGTTCTTGACGGACTGATCGTGAGGAATGCTGTCAGCAGCGTTTGCCACCTGTGCGGCAGACATTGCGGCGGCCGCTGCAATCGCGGCGATGGTGGTCCTGATCTGGCGGGTCATGATTATCTCCTTCTTAAGTTGCAATAACATTTATCGCGATATCTCTATTATCGAACCTCACTCGACGCGTCAAGCGGATTGTTATCGCGATATTGGTTTTCGCCGGCGCATGGGTTATATACCGGCTGACAGGAGCCCCGAATGACCGAACGCCCCAATGATCCGCCGCCCTTGCACGACCAGTTGTGCTACGCAATCTACAGTGCCGGCATCGCCATCCAGCGCGCCTACAAGCCCCTGCTCGACGGGCTGGGCCTGACGTATCCGCAGTATCTGGTGCTCAACGTGCTGTGGAGCGAAGATGGCCAGACAGTGGGTGCCATCGCCCGCGCCCTGGCCCTGGAATCCAGCACGCTTACCCCGGTCCTGAAGCGCCTCGAAACATCCGGACTGCTGCGCAGAACCCGGAACCTGAACAACGAACGGCAGGTGCTGATCGCCTTGACGGAAGAGGGCATCGCCTTGAAGCACAAGGCGGGCTGTCTCAGCGACACCCTGCTTGCCGCCTCGGCCCAGACGCCACAGCAACTGGCTGATCTGAACCGCGGCATCCGCCATCTGCGCGATGCAGTCTATGCGCAGCTCGGCGGGTGGGACACGCCCGCCTGACCAGCGGTTACATGCAGTGGCGGCTACACCGTCGGCACGGTTCCCCCGTCGATGGTGTATTCGCTGCCGGTGATCGAGGCGGCGCGGCTGGAGGCCAGGAAGGCGATCAGATTGGCGACCTCCTCCGGTTTTGCTGGTCGGCCCAGCGGAATGCCCCCCAGCGCGTCCATGATGATCGTCTTGCCGCCCTCAAGGTCCGTGCCCGCTTCTCTTGCCAAACGCTGCGCCAGATGAACCGAGGCTTCCGTCTCGATCCAGCCCGGCGACACCCGGACCACCCGCACGCCCTTGGGTGAAACCTCCTTGGAGAGGGCCTTGCTGTAGGCCGACAGCGCCGCCTTGGCTGCGGCATAGCCGGTGGTGGCTTCCGGCAGCGGCATCACGCTTTGGATGGAGGTGACATGCACGACCACGCCACTTCCCCGGGCCGCCATCTCCGGGACCAGCAGCCGGTCCAGCCGGACGGCAGGCAAAAGATTGAGCGACAGTTCCTGCTGCCAGTGATCCTCCGTCAGCGCCGCAAAGCCGCCGCCGGGGGCTGACGAGCCCCCCAGCATGTGGACGATGACATCTGTGCCGCCGAGCCGTTGACGTGCAGCCTCTGAGACGGTTTCGCATCCCTCAAGGGTGGTCAGGTCCGCTTCGACGAAAAGCGCCTCCGGCAGGCTTGCCGGACGTGCCCGCGCCGTGGTCAGGACCTGCGCACCCAGCTCGCGGAACAGGCTCACCACCGCAGCACCCGCCCCCTTGGTTCCGGCGGTGACGAGAACCCGCTTGCCCTCCAGATCGAGAAAGCCGCTCATGCCGTGATCTCCAGCGCGGTGATTTCACCGTCCCTGAGGGTGAAGGTATAGGAGAGGATCAGCGGGCTGCCGGGAAACTGGCCGCTGACCCTCGCACGGACGAAAGCCTTGCCGTCTCCTGAGGTGGCTTCAAGCGGCTCGGCAACAAACTGGGATGCGGCCTTGGCTGCGCTCCACCAGCTGCGAATGGCAGCCGTGCCCTGATGACGGGCGCCTTCGTCCTGCACGACCGCGTCCGCTGCGAAGGTGTCCGACAAGGCATCTGCATCGTTGCGGCTGTCTGCGTCAAAAAACGCTTTCACGATACCGGGCATATCCATCGTGTGTCTCCTTTTCCGATGACACGACTTTAGCCCTCAAGCATTGTATGGATAAGCAGGACAAAGATGCATATCGTGATGAATGGAACGGGACAATGGAACAGGCCAGCCTGAGGGAACTTGAAGCGGTCATCGCCATTGCACGGCGGGGAACATTCCGGGCAGCGGCGATCGAACTCGGCATGTCGACGACGGCGCTCAGCCACACGGTCAGCAAGCTGGAAGCGGGGCTGGGCGTGCGGCTGTTCAACCGCACCACGCGCAGCGTTTCGCTGACGGAGGCCGGCCGGCTTTTCGTGCAGCAGATCTCGCCTGCGCTCCAGGACCTGCATACGGCTTTGGACTGCGTCCGTGCGCAACGCGGCACCCCGTCCGGAACGATAAGGATCAACGCCGCGCCCTTTGCAGCCCGCGCGATCCTTTCGCCGCTCGTGCTGGAATTTCTGCGCCGCTATCCGGAGATGCACGCCGATATCGTCACCGAAGGAAAGATGGTCGATATTGTCCGGGACGGGTTCGATCTGGGCGTCAGGGTTGCGGGGCTCGTTCCGAGCGACATGATCGCCGTATCCCTGGGCCAACCCCAGCGGCATGCGGTGGTGGGAAGCCCTGCCTATTTCGAGAAACATGGCCGGCCGATGGTCCCGCCCGATCTGCTCAATCACCGGTGCATCCGCGTCCGCCTGCCCGATGGCGCGCTGTTCCGCTGGTGGTTCGAAAAGGAGGGGGAGCAGCTGCATCTTGATGTGCCGGGGCCAATCACCCTCGATGAGGCGAGCCTCGTGCGGGCAGCCGCGCTTGAAGGCACCGGTGTGGGCTATACGATGGAACAGGAAGCGCTTGCGGACATCGAAGCGGGACGCCTTGTCCGGGTCCTAGAGGACTGGACACCACCCTATCCGGGGCTGTGCCTCTATTATCCCGGCCGCCGCAATCTTTCCGCTGGTGTGCGGGCGTTTCTGGACCTTGCCAGGGAATATGCGCGCCGCATCGGATGAACGGTGGAACTGTACGGGTCTGCCAACACAGAGACCACGAAACAACGATGCCACGGCCGTAGCCGTGGCATGAGGCAGCACTGGTGGGCTGCTTCTTCGTTCTCAGCTTGCCTTCTTCTGCTTTTCAGTGTCCTCGCGCATTTCAAGCCACATGGCGTTGAGGATGGCGAGGCAGCAGGCCAGAGGCATACCGAGGATCCAGGCGAAGTACCACATGGGCAGGTTCCTTCAGTAAGAGGCGTGATCGTTGGCGACGCTTTCCTCGCTCACCTTGCCCCACAGCACCCGGTAGACATAGGCGGTGTACATGAGGATCAGCGGCAGGAAGATGATGGTCGCAACGAGCATGTTGAAGAGGGTGGCATGGCTTGAGGGCGAGTCCCATACCGTCAGTCCGGCCTGCGGCTGCAGCGAGCTGGGCAGGATGAAGGGGAACATGGAAACGCCCACCGTGGCGATGATGCCGAAGACGGCCAGCTTCGAGGAGATGAAGGTCAGCGCCTCGAAGCGGGTGTTGAGGCCGATGAGCGCGCCCACTGCCCCGGCAAAGCCGAGCACGGGGGCAAGGATCATCCACGGATAGAGGCTGTAATTCTCCATCCAGGCGCCGGGCGCCCGTTCCACCACCTTGGCCAGCGGGTTGGCCTGCATCTGCGGGTCAATGGCGCTGGTGATGCGGTAGCCCTCGACAAAGCCGGAGGAGACGGCAAGGCCGCCCAGCGCAAAGAGGACGATGACAGCGAGCGCGGCAACCGTGCCGTAGAAACGGCCGCGCTTCGCCACCACACCATCGGCCTTGAGGCCGAGCCAGGCCCCGCCGTGCATGACCAGCATGGCGACGGACAGCAGGCCGCAGAGCAGCGCAAAGGGCGAGAACAGACCGAAGAAGGACCCGGAATAGGTCATCCTCAGGTCATTGTCGAAGCTGAAGGGTACGCCCTGCAGCGCGTTGCCGACGGCCACGCCAAACACCAGCGCAGGCACGGCACTGCCGGTGAACAGCGCCCAGTCCCAGCGGCTGCGCCAGACCGGATCCGGGCTCTTGGAGCGGTACTTGAAGGCGACGGGCCGCAGGATGAGCGCGGCCAGCGCCACGAACATGGCAAGGTAGAAGCCGGAGAAGCTGACCGCATAAAGCGCGGGCCAGGCGGCGAAGATGGCCCCGCCGCCCAGCACCAGCCACACCTGATTGCCTTCCCATGTGGGGGCGATGGAATTGATGGCGACGCGCCGCTCGATATCGGAGCGGCCGACGACCGGCAGAAGGGTGCCGACGCCCATATCGAAGCCGTCCGTTGCGGCAAAGCCGATCAGCAGGATGCCGAGCAGGCCCCACCAGATGAGCTTGAGGACGGAATAGTCGATGAGTTCATAAAGGACCATGGTCTTACTCCGCAGCAATCTGGATGGGACGGGGCGAGGTCATGCCCGTCTCGGGAAGGGAGGGCTCTTCGGGCCCCTTGCGGATGTATTTCAGCAGCAGCTTCACCTCGATGACGAGGAGCGCGGTGTAGAGCGCCACGAAGCCGGCCAGCGTCATGAGCACATCCCCGACCGTGAGGCTCGAGACACCGGCAGCGGTGGTCAGCATGCCTTCGATGATCCACGGCTGGCGGCCATATTCGGCGACGAACCAGCCCATTTCCGCAGCGATCCAGGGCAGCGGAATGGACCAGACGGCCACATGCAGCAGCCAGCGGTGGTTCTTGCGGACCTTTTCCAGCTTGCCGGCTGAAGTGAGGTAGAAGAACACAGCCGTCAGCAGGATGAAGAAGAAGCCGCAGGCGACCATGATGCGGAAGGCATAGAACATCGGCCAGACATTGGGCACCGTGTTCCAGGCGGCCGCGTCGATCTGAGCTTCCGTCGCCTGTGTCAGCGTGTCCGTGTGGGGCTCAAGCAGGTAGCCATAGCCCAGATCCTGCACATGCTGCTGGAACAGGGCCCGCTTTTCCGGCGTGTCGTCTCCGGCGCGGATCTCGCGCAGGGTCTCAAGGGCAATGGCGCCGGAGCGGATGCGGTCCTTCGACTGCTCCACCAGTTCCTTGATGCCGGGCATTTCCTGATCCAGCGAGCGGGTGGCGATGAGGCCCATCACGTAAGGCACGTGGATGGCGAAGCTGTTCTCGCGCTTTGCCATGTCCGGAATGGCGATGATGTTGAAGGAAGCAGGAGCGGGCTCGGTTTCCCACATGGCTTCCATCACGGCCAGCTTCATCTTCTGGTTCGTGTTGGCCTCGTAGCCGCTTTCATCACCCAGCACGACGACAGAGAGGGCAGAGGCAAAGCCGAAGGCGGCGGCCACGGCGATGGAGCGGCGGGCCAGCTCCAGATGGCGGCCTTTCAGCATGTACCAGGCCGACACACCCAGCACGAACAGCGCCGCCGTGACATAGCCGGCGGAGACCGTGTGCACGAACTTGGCCTGTGCCACCGGGTTGAAGATCACGTCATAGAAGCTTGCGACTTCCATGCGCATGGTGTCGATGTTGAACACCGCTCCTACCGGGTGCTGCATCCAGCCATTGGCGACCAGGATCCACAGGGCGGAGAAATTGGTACCCAGCGCCATGGCCCAGGTGGCGGTCAGATGGCCGCGCGGGGTCATCCTGTCCCAGCCGAAGAAGAACAGGCCGACGAAGGTTGCCTCGAGGAAGAAGGCCATCAGCCCCTCGATGGCCAGCGGCGCGCCGAAGACATCGCCCACATACTGGCTGTAGTAGCTCCAGTTCATGCCGAACTGGAATTCCATGGTGAGGCCTGTGGACACCCCCAGCACGAAGTTGATGCCGAACAACGTGCCCCAGAATTTGACCATGCGCTTCCAGATCTCGCGGCCCGTCATCACATAGACGGTTTCCATGACCGCCAGAATGACAGAGAGCCCGAGGGTGAGTGGCACGAAGAGAAAGTGATAAAGCGCAGTCATGGCAAACTGCAGACGAGAGAGTTCTACGACCCCGATATCCATGGCTTGTCTCCCGTCCCGGACTGGCGCGAGAGCCCCATCTCGCGTTCCACCGGTGACATAGTTTCGGATTTGACGAACTATAATAGAACGCTGGTGGACGTTTTGTTACCAACAGTTGCCGCGGCGGTTTCGCGCAGGGGCAACAAGGTTCAGCCCGTAGGGTATTTCAGACTGATGACGCCTTGATTTCAAAGGTTTCGCCCCCTCTTGATACGTACAAGCCCCGATTTCAGACAATAGATGCGCCTGATCGAGATCAAGACTGGCGGAAGTGCAGAACACGGGTGGCGCGGTCCATTTCACGTCTGTGATGCGAGATCATCAGAACGGCAGAGTCGCCGCGCAGGATTTCGATCGTGTCGAGCACGCGGGCAGCGCTTATCGGGTCAAGCCCTTCCGTCACCTCGTCCAGCAGCCACAAGCAGGGGCGCTGCAAGAGCGCCCGGGCCAGCGTGAAGCGCCGGGCCTCGCCGCCGGAAAGGCCGGTGCTGCCCTGCCCCAAGGGGCTCAGCAACCCCTCCGGCCGGGCAGCGATGACATCCTGAAGACCCACCCGCTCCAGCGCCTGCCACATCTCGTCCGGGGTAGCCTCCGGGGCGGCAAGACGCAGGTTTTCGGCCACCGTCCCGGCGAAGAGGACGGGCTTTTGCGTGACCACGGCGACAGAGCGGCGCAGGGCGGCCTCCTCCAGAGCTTCGAGGGGCTGCCCCTCCAGCCAGATCCGGCCGCTGTCCGGCGGCATCAGGCGGCTGGCGAGGGCCAGAACCGTGGACTTGCCGCAGCCGCTGGGTCCAGCAAGGCAAAGCCATTCGCCCGGCGCAACCGTGAGGCTGAAATCCTCCAGCACGGGGCGGATGGCGCCGGGATAGGTGAAGCTGACCGATGAAAGTGCCAGCACGGCGCCAGCGGGGGCGGTTCCGGCATAAGAGGCCGCAGCAGGTTCCGCCGGACGGACATCCGCACCGGCGGCAAGCGGCACCAGCCGGTCCGCCGCGCGGCGGGTGCGGGTGAAGGCGGCAAGGCCGGGCAGCAAGCCGGCCAGCGTTTCGGCCAAAGCCAGCGAGGCCAGAATGACACCTGCGGCAATGGCAGCGCCCGCCAGCCCGCCTTCCACTTCACGTGCCATCACGGCCAGCGCAATGGCGGCAATCGCTTGCCCCGAGGCCATGACGGCAAGTTCCGCACGGGAGGTGACATGCTCGATGCGGCGGGCAGCCTTGGCGCGGCGCCGGTCGGCGGAAAGAACCGCCCCCACCGGCTGGTCAAGACCGCCATAGACGGCAAGGTCACGGCGGCCAGCCACGAGATCAACGGTGCGCAGACGGATGGCTTCTTCTGCCGCTTCTGCGCGGCGCGCTTCACCAGCCATGACCGGCGCCATGACACGGCGGGCAGCGCCCAGTAGCACCAGCGGGCCAAGCAGCACCAGCAGCAGGGCGGCGGGCACAAGGCTGGCAGCCATGAGCGCCGCCACCGCCAGCACGGCGGCAAGGGCAGCAGCAGGCACGGCAAGGCGCAGATAGACCCGGTCGAGCTGGTCGATATCCAGCGTCAGGCGGGAGAGCTTCAGGCCGCTGCGGCTCTGCTGGGCGCTGGCAGCGCGACGATGCGCGAAGCCGGTAAAGACACGGGCGCGCAGGTCCGCCAGAAAACGGAAGGTGGCGTCATGGGTCAGCATCCGCTCGCCATAGCGCCCGGCGGTGCGGGCAATGGCAAAGGCGCGGATGAGCGCGCTGGGGACGAAGAAATTCAGCAGCGTGCCGGCCACCCCGGCGAGGGCGGAGGCGGTGATGAACCAGCCGGACACGCCAAGCAGCAGGAACCCCGCCAGCGCGGGGACGAGGGCCGCCGCGAGCCCCAGAAGGAAACTGGCGCGGCCAGCGGCGAACTGCAGGCGCAGGAGTTGGAGAACGGAACTCATTCGGCCACCTCCGGCAGGCTCTGGGGCTCAAGATCGAAGACCCGGCCCGGCAGCGCGAGCAGCGCCGGATCGTGGCTGGCGATGAGCGCGCTGCGGCCCCGGCACAGGACTTTCAGGCCCGCGATGACGACGGCCGCTGTGTCCTCATCGAGCCCGGCGGTGGGCTCGTCTGCGAGCACCAGCAGCGGATCAGGCCGCAGCATGGCGCGGGCAAGGGCAATGCGGCGCGCTTCGCCAACCGAAAGGCCGAAGCCATCCTCGCCGAGGCTGGTCGCAAGGCCGCGCGGCATCTGTTCGACAAGAGTTTTAGCCCCTGCCAGTTCCAGCGCAGCCCAGATGTCAGCATCTGTGGCGTCTGGCGCGGCGCGGCGCAGATTGGCGCGCACGGAACCGAAGAACAGGCGCGGGTCCTGCGACAGCCAGGCAATGCGGCTGCGCCAGAGCCCCTGGTCCAGCGCGGAAAGCGGCGTGCCGCTGATCAGGATTTCGCCCGACAGCGGCGGATTGAGGCCGATGAGCGCATCCATCAAGGTGGATTTGCCCGAGCCGCTCGGTCCGCGCAGATGGAGCAACTCGCCGGGGCGCAAATCAAGATCAAGCCCGGCGAGCACTGGCCGGTCTTCATGGCCAAGCGTGACAGACCGGAACGTGACGGCCACCGGCCCGGCAGGCGGCGTCACGGCTGGCTGAGCTGGCGCGGGAGCCGCATCCTCCTCCGCCATAGGCAGCTGTGCCAGATGGGCGGCTGCGGCCTGCGCCCCCGCCTTGTCGTGATAGGCAGCGGCAAAGGCCCGCAGGGGCGAGAAGAATTCCGGTGCCAGCAGCAGCACGAACAGGCCGGACCACAGATCAACCGGCGCACCCCACGTGCCGAAATTGAGCTGCCCGAGCAGGGAGAAGCCGACATAGACGGCGACAAAGGCAACGCCCAGCGCGCTGAACAGCTCCAGAACGGTAGAGGAGAGGAAGGCGATGCGCAGCACCTTCATGGTTGCCACACGGAAGGACTGCCCGGCCTCTGCCACCTGCCGGCCCGTGCGCTCTGCCGCGCCCAGAAGCTTGAGGGTTTCGAGCCCCGCCAGCCGGTCCATGAGGAACCCGCCAAGCCGGGTCAGTTCGCCCTGCTGTTCGTCAGAGGCCGATTGTGCCCGCATGCCGATGAGGGCCATGAAAAGCGGGATCATGGGACCAGCCACCAGCAGGATCACGGCTACGAACCAGTTGACCCAGAAGCTGATGAGCAGGATCGCCAGCGGCGCCAGAACCAGCCGGATGCGGATCGGCAGGAAGCGGCGGAGATAGGGGCCGACCGCCTCGACCTGATCGGTGACGGCGGCCGCTACCGCGCCGCTGACCGGCAGTTTTGCGGCAGGCCCCGCCTTGGCAAGGCCGGTGAGCAGGCGGCGGCGCAGGGTGGTTTTCACCCGCTCGGCGGCCTCAAAGGCAAGGCGGCTTGCGGCCAGCGAGAGCGCGTAGCGCAGGACAGCCAGCAGGATGACAATGCCGGCCATCACCTGCGCCGTTTCAAGGGAAGACAGCGGCGTGGGCCAGCCGGGCAGCTTCAGGGCAACGGGAAAGGCAATCTGCACCACTGCCGTGGCAATGGCGGCGGCCTGGACAATCCAGAGACAATCAGCAAACCCGGCCAGCATCCCGGCCCGGGCGATGGTCCGGCGCTCCGGTGCCGTGATGGCGCGAAGAAGCTCCGTTCCGGCCGGAACGGGTTGTGCTGCGGCCTTGCCGGCCTCCACGCCATGCGCCGCGCAGCCGTCCGCTGCGGTGTGGGCGCTTGTCTGCTCACTCATGCGTTTCCTGACCGGCCGCACGAAGCAGCCTTGTCTGTCCCCCAACAGGGCCAGCCGCCATGCGGGTCACGGCAGCCAGCTTTACCTTAGTCCGGTTATAGACTGGCCACAGAGGGAGGCAACTTGGGAAAAAAACGCGTTTTGTCGCATTTGGATGAAGCGGTGAACAAGTTCTCTATGCCGGAGGGAAGGATAGGCGTATGATCCTGATCCGTTCCCTACCGCCTCGCCCTGCCTCTTGACACGGCCCGGCCATACACCACATCTGGGGCCGGTTCGAGGCACCGGCCGCTCGCAAGCTTATCTGTGGTGAAGCCCTCGTGAAGACATCAGCCAGACCAGCGCATGCGCTCATGGCAATGCGAGCACCCGTGGCTTTCTAGCATGCACATGCTGATGAAGGCAGATCCAATGACAAACAGAACACCTCCCGTGACAGCCGGGGATTACAAGGCGCAGGCCAAGAGGCTGCGCAACGCTATGGCCGCGCAAGGCACACCGGTTTCCCATTCCCGTGCGCTTGAGCTGATTGCCGAGACCCATGGGGCCCGCGACTGGAACACGCTTGCCGCCCGGGCGGCAGCACCGGTGTCAATGCGGCAAGCGGCAGAGATGGCGATCCCGCACTTCCTTCAGGTGAGCGCGAGGGTGCGCGGCCGCTATTTGGGCCAGCCGTTCGAGGGCACGGTTCTGTCCGTCTCCTCCATGTCTGGCGGCAAACGCTTCAGAATCGGTATCCAGTTCGACGAAGCCGTCGACGTGGTCACTTTCGACAGCTTCTCCGCCTTCCGCCGCCGCATTGCGGCAATGGTGGATGTGAACGGCGTTTCACCCCAGCGAAACTCCAACGGAGAGCCGCATCTGGTGATCGAGCCAGAGAACACGTTGCCGGTGTAGACGCCGCTGTGGTGATCGCATCGGTCAGAAGCAGAAAGGGCGGCCACCGGGGCCGCCCTTTCCAATTTGATCCGAACCAGTTCAGCGCATCGTCGGGATGACGAACTCGGCGCCGTCCTTGATGCCCGAGGGCCAGCGGGAGGTGACCGTCTTCGTGCGGGTGTAGAACTTGAAGGCATCCGGGCCGTGCTGGTTCAGGTCGCCGAAGCCGGACTTCTTCCAGCCGCCGAAGGTGTGGTAGGCGAGCGGAACCGGGATCGGCACGTTGATGCCGACCATGCCGATGTTGATGCGCGAGGCAAAGTCGCGGGCCGCGTCACCGTCACGGGTGAAGATGGCAGCGCCGTTGCCGTATTCATGGCTCATCGGCAGGTCGATGGCTTCCTCATAGGTCTTGGCACGGACGACGGAGAGAACCGGGCCGAAGATCTCGGTCTTGTAGATCTCCATGTCCTTGGTGACGTTGTCGAACAGGCAGCCGCCGATGAAATAGCCGTTCTCATAGCCCTGAAACTTGAAGTCGCGGCCATCGACGACGAGCTTGGCGCCTTCCGCAACACCCTTGTCGACGAGGCCCTTGACGCGGGTGTAGGCATCCTTCGTGACCAGCGGACCGAAGTCGATGTCGTTGCCGCCGGTGTAAGGCCCGATCTTGAGGCTTTCAACGCGGGGGGCAAGCTTGGCGATGAGGCGGTCGGCCGTGTCTTCGCCCACCGGAACGGCGACGGAAATCGCCATGCAGCGCTCGCCTGCCGCGCCATAACCGGCGCCGACCAGAGCATCCACCGCCTGATCCATATCCGCATCCGGCATGATGATCATGTGGTTCTTGGCCCCGCCGAAGCACTGCACGCGCTTGCCGGCCGCGCAGCCGCGCGAATAGACGTAATGGGCGATGGCGGTGGAGCCGACGAAGCCGACGGCCTGGATGATATCGTCGTCCAGAATGGCGTCCACGCTGTCCTTGTCACCGTTGACCACGTTGAGGATACCGGCGGGCAGGCCAGCCTCGATCATCAATTCGGCCAGCATCAGCGGCACGGAAGGGTCGCGCTCGGACGGCTTCAGGATGAAGGCATTGCCCGCTGCGATGGCCGGGCAGAACTTCCACATCGGGATCATGGCCGGGAAGTTGAACGGGGTGATGCCAGCGACAACGCCCAGCGCCTGGCGCATGGAATACATGTCGATGCCGGGGCCTGCGCCTTCGGTGAACTCGCCCTTCATCAGGTGCGGCACACCGATGCAGAACTCGGCCACTTCGAGACCGCGGATCACGTCACCCTTGGCGTCCGGAATGGTCTTGCCATGCTCGCGGGACAGGGCCTCGGCCAGCTTGTCCATGTCGCGGTGCAGAAGATCGACGAACTTCATCAGCACGCGGGCGCGCTTCTGCGGGTTCTGCGCGGCCCAGGCGGGCTGGGCGGCAGCGGCATTTTCGACGGCAGCGCGCAGCTCGGCCTTGGTGGCCAGCGCCACCTGCGCCTGAACTTCACCGGTTGCCGGGTTGAAGACATCGGCAAAGCGGCCAGACGTGCCCTCCACATGCTTGCCGCCGATGAAATGTCCGATCTTGCGCATCTGCTGTCCTCCGGGCTGAAGATGCCTCGCATGGCATCCCTTTTGATGCCCTTGTCTTGCCTGTGTTATTTTGCAAAAACAACAGCGCATTTCCCGCAACCGCTGTGCATTTTTGCACATCAAGGAGCGCAGCATGAACTGGGATGACCTGAGGATCTTTCTGGCTGTCGCCCGCTCGGGCCAGATGCTGGGCGCTGCAAAGCGGCTGGGGGTGAACCATGCCACGGTCGCCCGGCGGCTGACCGCGCTGGAAGACAGCCTGAACACACGGCTGGTGGAGCGCGGCACGACGGGATGCAGCCTGACGGAAGCGGGCGAACGCCTGCTGCCCGCAGCCGAGCGGATGGAGGCGGAATTGCTGGCGGCCAGTTCCAGCCTGTCCGGCACGCATCCGGGGATCAGCGGCACGGTGCGCATCGGCGCGCCGGATGGCTTCGGCGTCACCTATCTCGCTCCGCGGCTTGCCCGGCTGACGCGGGCGCATCCGGGGCTGACCATCCAGCTTGTCCCCATGCCGCGTTCCTTCTCGCTCTCCCGGCGCGAGGCGGATATTGCGGTGACCATCGAGCGGCCGGAGCATGGGCGGCTGGTGGCGGCAAAGCTCGTGGACTATGCCCTCGGCCTTTATGCCTCGACGGAGTATCTCGCCCGGCGCGGCGCGCCGCAGACGCTGGCGGATCTTTCTGAACATGATCTCGTCGGCTCGGTGGAAGACCTCATCTATTCCCCTGCCCTCAATTATGCGGCCGATTTTACCCGCAACTGGACATCGCGCTTCGAGATCGCCTCGGCGCTTGGCCAGACGGAAGCGGTGCGGGCGGGCGCAGGCATCGGCATTCTGCACGCTTTCATCGCCCGCAATGACGCAAACCTCCGCCCCGTTCTGCCGGAAGTGCAGGTGAAGCGGGCCTACTGGATGGTGACGCACGAAAGCTCCCGCCCGCTGCGCCACATCGCCGCCGTGCAGAACTTCCTGCGTGCCTGCGTGGCGGAGGACAGGGCGATGTTCGGGTGAGGAATGCCGGGCCTATGACCGCTTCACGGTTCCGAGAAAGGCCCTGACCTCAGCAAGGTTTTTCAGGCGGTGCACGGCCAGATGCGGCGGCGGGGATTGCCAGACCTCCAGCAGCTTGGCGCGGGCGGAGTGCCGGGCCGTCCAGATGAAATGCAGGAACTTGAGCGTTTCCTTGCTGAACTGCTCCGGGCAGCCTTCCGTCAGATCCGGACGGCTTTGCCCGCGGTAGCGCCAGCTGCGGCGCAGCACCCGGACCATGCGCAGCCAGACCGGCACATCAAGCCAGATGAAGGTATCCGCCCGGGCGATCCGTTCCGGATAGGTGCGCGAATGGCCGCCCTCGAAGATCCAGCGCTCCTGCTGGTGGACTTCGCTGGTCAAACGGTCCTTGTCTTCCTTGCTGCGCTCGACCCAGCCCGGCAGCCAATGGATCTGGTCCATGTGGAAGACGGGCAGGCCCGTGCGCTCGCCCAGTTGCCGCGCCAGGATGCTTTTGCCCGAACCGGGGCCGCCAACAATCATCACGCGCTGCATGTTCTGTCTCTGATGAAGTGGAAGGGAACGGGAGAGGAAACAGACTGTTCAATGGACAGGCCGGACGAAGAAGGCCACCTTAAAGTTCAAATATGGCAAGGGTTCGCACGAGGAGAAAGACGATGACCTGGCTGAATGCACCTGATCCGGTTCCCGGCGATGCGGCAAGCTGCGACCAGATCGAAACGGTGATCATGCCGCGCACGTCGGATCTTGGCGGTTTCGAGGTGCGGCGCGCCCTGCCCTCCACCCGGCGGCGCATGGTCGGGCCTTTCATCTTCTTCGACCAGATCGGTCCGGCGGAGCTGATCGTGGGCGGCGGCGTGGATGTGCGGCCGCATCCGCATATCGGCCTTGCCACCGTCACCTACCTGCTGGAAGGCGAGCTCTACCACCGCGACAGCCTCGGCTCCGACCAGCTGATCAAGCCGGGTGAACTGAACTGGATGTCCTCCGGGCGCGGCATCGTGCATTCGGAACGTGAGCGGGACGAGCGCAAGGCGGCGCCACGGCCCCTGTTCGGCACCCAGAGCTGGGTGGCGCTGCCCAAGCACCTGGAGGAGAGCGAGCCCTTCTTTGCCCACCATTCCGATGCGGCTTTGCCTGCCCTGAGTGATCAGGGAGCAACCGTTCGCATTGTTGCGGGCGGGCTTTACGGGGCGCAGTCGCCGGTGAAGACGGCAACCGATCTCTTCTTCGCCGATGTGCATCTGGAGGCAGGTGCCCGCATTCCGCTGGATGCAGGCTATGAGGAGCGCGCAATCTATATGCTGCAAGGCGAAGTCGAGGTGTCCGGCCAGACCTTTGGCCCGGCGCAGCTGCTCGTCTTCAAGCCCGGCGACCGGCTGGAGATCCGCGCCACGGCGAAGGGCCCTGCCCGCTTCATGCTGCTGGGCGGCGAGCCGATGGACGGGCGGCGCTACATCTGGTGGAATTTCGTCTCCTCGTCGAAGGAACGGATCGAACAGGCCAAGGAAGACTGGCGCAAGGGCCGCTTCGACATCGTGCCGGGCGATGAGGAAGACTTCATCCCGCTGCCCGAGGCATGAGTGGAGAGGCCTGACGGACAGGGCTGGCAGTTTTGCCGAGTTTTCACTTCCCTTCCCCGTGTGTGTGGTTAAACTCCTGATCACAAAGCGGAGTTCAACCGTTGGGGGGAATGGGAAATGACGCGGATTTCAGCCCTTGGCCTGCGCCGGATGGCGCTTTGCAGTCTCTCGGCATTTGCGATCCTTGCTGCAGTTCCCGCAGAGGCGGCGCGCACGGACGTGACGCTCGGCGTACGGCTGGAGCCGCCCCATCTTGACCCTACCGCAGGCGCGGCAGCCGCCATTGACGAGGTGGTGTTCATCAACCTCTTTGAAGGCCTGACACAGGTTGCGGCCGACGGCACGGTGAAGCCCGCGCTGGCCGAAAGCTGGACCATTTCGGATGATGGCAAGACCTACACATTCAAGCTGCGCGAAGGTGTGACCTTCCACGATGGCACCAGCTTCGACGCCGAGGACGTGAAATTTTCGCTGGAGCGGGCCAAGGCAGACGGCAGCGTCAACGCTCAGAAAGCCCGGTTCGAGGCGATAGACAGCGTCGAGGCGAGCAGCCCCTCCGAAGTGATCATCACCCTGAAGCAGCCGGTGGGCGATTTCATCACCCTGCTGGGCACCGGCGACGCTGTGATCGTAGCGCCGGAAAGCGCGGAGACCAACAAGACGGCTCCCGTCGGCACCGGGCCTTTCCGCTTCGGCCAGTGGGTGCAGGGTGACCGGGTGGAACTGCAGAAGAATGCGGACTACTGGGGCACGCCGGTGAAGCTGGACAAGGCGGTGTTCAAGATCATTGGCGACAATGCCGCCTCTTTCTCGGCGCTGATGTCGGGCGATGTGGACGGTTTCCCGATCTATCCGGCGCCGGAGAACCTGCCGCAGTTCGAGGCGGATCCACGCTTTGCCGTGGTGGTGGGCACCACCGAGGGCGAGACGGTGCTGGCCACCAACAATGCCCGCAAACCGTTTGATGACCTGCGGGTGCGGCAGGCCATCGCGCATCTGATCGACCGGCAGGCGCTGATAGACGGAGCGCAGTTCGGCTATGGCACGCCCATCGGCTCGCATTTTGCCCCGCATGCTCCGGCCTATGAAGATCTGACCGGCACCTATCCCTTCGACGTCGAAAAAGCCAGGGCCCTGCTGGCGGAGGCCGGCTATGCGGATGGCTTCAAGGCAACGCTGAAACTGCCGCCCCCGGCCTATGCCCGCCGCAGCGGGGAAATTCTGGCCGCCCAGTTCAAGGAAGCCGGCATTGAGCTGGAGATCATTCCGCTGGAATGGGCGCAGTGGCTGGAGCATGTGTTCAAGGGCAAGGACTATGACCTCAGCATCGTCGCCCATACCGAAGCCAATGATATCGATATCTACGCGCGCGATGACTACTACTTCAATTACAAGAACCCCGCCTTCAACGAGCTGATGGCAAAGGTCAGCGCCACCAGCGATGAGGCCGAGCGCGGCGCGCTGCTGCGGCAGGCGCAGGAAATGCTGGCGAAGGATGCCGTCAACGGCTTCCTGTTCCAGCTGCCCAAGACCGGCGTGTGGGACGTGAAGCTGAAGGGCCTTTGGGAAAACGCGCCCGTGCAGGCCAATGACCTGACCGGCGTCTATTGGGAAGACTGAGGCGCATGGGGGCCAGCACGCATAAGGGTTCTTGCGTCCCCGCGCCCTGCAGGATGGCCGCATGACCGGCTTCCTGCTGCGCCGGTTCGTGAGCCTGTGCCTGACGCTGCTGGCGGCGGCGCTGGCGGTGTTCCTGATCCTGGAAGTCATCCCCGGCGACCCGGCCCAGCTGATGCTGGGCGTGGAGGCGAGGCCCGACACGCTGGAGGCGCTGCGCAACCAGATGGGGCTCGGCCGCCCGGCGGCGGAACGGTTTCTGCTCTGGATTGCAGGCCTTCTGCAAGGGGATCTGGGTGTCAGCTACACCTACTCGGTGCCGGTGCGCGATCTGGTGGCTGCCCGGCTGCCCGTCACCTTGCCGCTGGCCCTCATCGCGCTGCTTCTCAGCATTGTCATCGCCATCCCTGCAGGTGTCTGGGCGGCGAGCCGCAGGGGCCGGGCGGCGGATACCGGCATCATGGCGCTGACGCAGGTGGGCGTCGCCGTGCCGAATTTCTGGTTCGCCATGCTGATGGTCTATGTCTTTGCCGTCAGCCTGCGGCTGCTGCCCTCCGGCGGCTTTCCGGGCTGGGACAAGGGCATTGGCGCTGCGCTGGCCGCACTGATCATGCCGGCTGTGGCGCTCGCCCTGCCGCAGGCATCCATCCTTGCGCGCATCATGCGCTCGGCGCTGGTCGACACGCTGCATGAGGACTACATCCGCACCGCCCGTGCCAAGGGGCTGACGGAACGTGCAGCGCTCTGGGGTCATGCGCTGCGCAATGCGATGATCCCGGTCCTGACTATCCTTGGCCTACAACTGTCGTTTCTGGTGACGGGCACGATCATCATCGAGAATGTCTTCTACCTGCCGGGGCTTGGGCGGCTGATCTTCCAGGCCATCACCCAGCGCGATCTGATCGTCGTCAAAAGCGTCGTGGTGCTGATGGTCGGCTTCGTCATCTTCGTGACCTTCCTCGTGGATGCAGCCTATGCGCTGGCGGATCCGCGGCTGCGGCGGAGGGCGGCGTGAGCAGACGGCATCTATCCTTCGCACTCGGCCTGGCGCTGACGCTGCTGTTCCTCGGCGCGGCCCTGCTGTCGCTGGTGTGGACGCCGCACGACATTGCCACCTTCAAGGTGTCCGCCAAGCTGCAGGGCCCCAGCCTTACCTATTGGCTGGGAACTGACCACTATGGCAGGGATGTGCTCTCCATGCTCATGGTGGGCGCGCGCACCTCGATTGCCGTGGCGCTGGTGGCGGTGGGCATCGGCATGGCGATCGGCATTCCGCTGGGGCTGTGGGCCGCGAACCGGCGGGGCCTGATAGACGAAGCAATCATGCGCTTCAACGATCTGGTCTTCGCGTTTCCCGCCCTGCTGTCCGCCGTGCTGATCACGGCGCTGGCCGGTCCCGGCGCCTTCAATGCGGTTCTTGCCATTGGCCTCTTCAACATTCCCGTCTTTGCCCGCGTCGCACGCGGCGCGGCGCTCGCCCTCTCTTCGCGCGAATATCTGATGGCGGCGCGGGTGGCGGGAAAGGGCGAGGTGCGGGTGACGGTGGAACATGTGCTGCCGAACATCGCCAACCTGCTGATCGTGCAGGCGACCATCCAGTTCTCTCTCGGCATCCTTGCCGAAGCGTCTCTGTCCTACATCGGCCTCGGCGCCCAGCCGCCGCTGACGAGCTGGGGGCGGATGCTGAACGAGGCGCAGACGATGATGGCCTTTGCCCCGCAACTGGCGCTTTACCCAGGCCTTGCCATCGTGCTGACGGTGATGGGGCTCAACCTGCTGGGGGATGGCCTGCGCGACCTGACCGACCCGAAACTGCGGGGACGCGCATGACCGGACCGCTGCTGAGCGTCAACAACCTGTCGCTGGACATTGGTTCCCGGCAGATCATCCGCTATCTCAGCCTTGAGATCCGCGCGGGCGAAGTGCTGGGGCTGGTGGGGGAAAGCGGATCGGGCAAGTCGCTGACAGCGCTCTCGATCCTGCGCCTGCTGCCGCACAGCGCAAGGCTCTCTGGCTCCATCCGGCTGGATGGGGAGGAACTGACGGACAAGAGCGAGGCTGCCATGTGCGCCTTGCGCGGCAATCTCGTCTCCATGGTGTTTCAGGAGCCGATGACGGCGCTGAACCCGGTGAAGACCATTGGCGCACAGGTGGCGGAGAGTCTCACCGTGCATGGCAAGGTGAGCCGCGCGGAGGCAGCGCGGGAAGCCTCCCTGCTGCTGGACCGGGTGGGCCTCACGCGCGCCCGTGTCTCGCCGGACCGGTTTCCGCATGAACTGTCAGGCGGGCAGCGCCAGCGCGTGGTCATCGCCATGGCCATTGCCTGCCGCCCGAAGCTGCTGATTGCCGATGAGCCGACAACGGCCCTCGATGTAACCGTTCAGGCGCAGATCCTCGATCTGCTGAAGGAGATCGTCGGCCGCGAGAAGATCGCGCTGCTGTTGATCAGCCATGATCTGGCCGTGGTGGCCGACATGGCCGCCCGTATCGCCATCATGAAGGACGGGGAACTGGTGGAGGAAGGCCCCACCCGCCAGCTGTTGCGCGGTTTCAATGCCCCCTACTCCCGCCGCCTGCTGGCGGCCTCCAGCCATATGCCGAAGCGCATTGCGGCCAGCCCGGCGGCAGCCGGCCGCAAGCAGACAGCGGCCACGCCGCTGCTGAGGGTGGACCGGCTGACGGTTGATTATCCGATCCCTGGCGCAGGGTTTCTCTCGCGCCTGACCGGACGCGGAGGGCGGCTCAGGGCGGTCGACGGTGTCAGCCTGGAAGTTGCGGAAGGGGAAAGCGTCGGGCTGGTGGGCGAATCCGGTTGCGGCAAGTCCACATTGGCGCGGACCATTCTCGGCCTGCAGAAACCGTCCGGCGGCACAATCCTGATTGACGGCGAGGCGCCGCACGAGGTGCGCGGTGAGGCCATGCGGGCGCTGCGGCGCAAGGTGCAGGTGGTGTTTCAGGACCCCTATGGCAGCTTCGATCCGCGCCAGACGGTGGAACAGGCGATTGCCGAGCCGCTGCATCTTTATCCGGAGCTGAAGCCTGCACAGAAGCGGCGGCGGGTGGCGGATGCGCTGGTGTCCGTTGGCCTCACGCCCGAGGACGGGAAGAAATACCCGCATGAGTTCTCCGGCGGGCAGCGCCAGCGCATCGGCATCGCCCGGGCTCTGGTGACGGAGCCAAAGCTGATCATCGCAGATGAGCCCGTATCGGCGCTGGATGTGTCGATCCGGGCGCAGGTGCTCGATCTTTTCGCCAGCCTGCAGGACCGGCTCGGCCTGAGCTATCTCTTCATCTCGCACGACCTGACGGTGGTGCGGGCGATCACCGACCGGGTGGTGGTGATGAACGGGGGCGTGGCTGTCGAGGAGGGGAAGACCGCAGCCGTGCTGACCGAGCCATCCCATCCCTATACGAAACTGCTGGTGGCCTCCGCCCCGGATCTCGACGCCGTCCTGCGGCGGCGGGAGGCGGAAGAAGCCGGGCTCAGCGCACCGGCTTGATCAGGCGCAGGCGCCAGGTGACGCCCTTCTTGTCCGACACCAGCCGGTAGTCATCCAGCACCTGCCAGCGGCTGGCATCGTCCGTCGCTTCCCAGAGGCGGGCGATGAGCTTGTTTGCACCGGACTCCGGCCGCTTCGGGGAGTACATCGACAGGGCAATCACCCCGTCCTCCGCCAGGAACGGCACGTAGCGGGAAACAACGGCTGCCGGATCATCGGCGAAATGCAGCACCTCGTTGAAGACAACGGCGCTGTAACGCTCGCCTTCATTGGGCGCGAAGCTGTGCATGTCGCCCGCCCGCAGCGAGGCGATGGACGGGTCCACATTGGCGATTTCCAGCGCGCGCGGGGCCAGGTCCACGCCCGTGTAGTGCTTGAGCCCGAGCGGGGCGAGACGCTCATAGAGAAGGCCTTCGCCGCAGCCGATATCCAGCACCCGGTCAAAGGCCTTGTTCAGCAGCAGCCACATGCCGATAATGCCGTAGCGCCCGCTTTCTGGAAGATCACGCAGGAAGTCCCAGCGGCCGGCCTCGTATTCCTCGTCCCAGCCTTCGGCGGTGGTGGCATTCTTCGACATGTCAAAACTCCTGTGCCAGGGCGCTGGCATGCAGTTGCGTCACGCCCTGTATTCTCCTGAAGCGCCGGAAGCGCTCATTCTCGCATGGCTTCACTTATAGGGGTCGGCTGCGTCGCGCAAACCATCTCCCAGGAAATTGAACGCAAGGACGACAATGATGATCGGGATGATCGGCGCCATCAGCCAGGGATAGACCGTCACCACCGAGATGTTCTGCGCCTCGTTGAGCAGCACGCCCCAGGAGACGGCCGGACGGCGCAGGCCCAGATTGAGGAACGACAGCGCGGTTTCACCCAGGATCATGCCCGGAATGGACAGGGTGGCCGAGGCGATGATGTGGCTGGTGAAACCGGGCAGCAGATGCTTGCGGATGACGCGGGACGGCTTTGCGCCCATCAGCAGTGCCGCCTGTGCATATTCCTCCTCGCGCAGGGACAGGAGCTTGGAGCGCACCGCACGGGCAAGGCCCGGCCAGTCGAGCAGGCCCAGAATGATGGTGATGCCGAAATAGATCCACACCGGATTCCACGTCACCGGCAGGGCAGCGGAGAGCGCCATCCACAGCGGCAGCTCCGGCAGGGAGCGCATGATCTCGATGAGGCGCTGGATGGCGCTGTCGATGAAGCCGCCGAAATAGCCGGCAATGCCGCCGAAGAACAGCCCAAGCACGATGGAGATGGCGACGCCAACGAGGCCGACGGTCAGCGACAGCCTTGCGCCATAGACGAGACCGGAGAACTGGTCGCGGCCGAGACGGTCTGTGCCCAGCGGGAAGAATGTCCCGTCAGACGGCGCACACACGAGACGGAAGCTGGCGTCGAACAGGCCCCAGAACTCATAGGTGCTGCCACGGCAGAAGAAGCGCAGATGTTTCGGTGTGCTGCGGTCTTCCGTATAGACCCAGCGCAGGTTCTCCATGTCGACCTCGGCCTTGAGGTCATAGACGAAGGGCGTGGTCAGGCTGCCCTCATGGAAGAAGCGCACGACCTGCGGCGGCGCATAGAGATGCTGGGAATCGCGCTCCGACGGCTTGTAGGGCGCAATCACCTCGGCGAAGGGCACGCAGAGATAGAACAGCAGCAGAATGACGCCGGACCACAGGGCGAGTTTGTGGCGGCGGAACTTCCACCACATGATCTGCCACTGGGAGGCCTGGAAATAGCGTTCCTGCTCCGGCGTCAGGGCCTTGGTTTCGCGCGGGTTGAAGGGCGCATCGTCAACGAAATGCCCCTCGTCACGATCGGTTGCACTCATGCGCCGGCCCTCCCGCCCAGACGGATGCGCGGATCAAGGACCGCCAGAAGAAGATCGGACACCAGCATGCCCAGCAGGGTCAGCATGGCAACGAACAGCAGGATGAAGCCGGCCAGGAACTGATCCTGCGACTGCAGCGCCGACAGAAGCACCGGCCCGACGGTGGGCAGATTGAGCACCACGGAGACGATGACCGAACCGGAGACGAGCGAAGGGATCAGGTTGCCGATGTCGGAGATGAAGGGGTTCAGCGCCATGCGCAGCGGATACTTCACCAGTGCCTTGCCCTCGCTGAGGCCCTTGGCGCGGGCGGTGGTGACATATTGCTTGTGCAGTTCGTCCAGCAGGTTGGCCCGAAGGCGGCGGATCATCGCGGCCGTGCCTGAGGTGCCGATGACGATGGTCGGCACGATCAGATGCGCCATGACGGACATGGCCTTGTCCATGCTCCACGGCTGGCCGATGTACTGCGGGTCCATCAAGCCGCCGATCGACAGGCCGAACCATTGATTGAAGAAATAGAGCAGGATCAGGCCCAGCAGGAAGTTCGGGGTCGCAAGGCCGAGATACCCCAGCAGGGTGAAGCCGTAATCCCCCCAGGAATATTGCCGTGTTGCCGAGTAGATGCCGATGGGGAAGGACACGACATAGACGAAGAGGATGGTGGCGGCATTCAGGATCAGGGTCAGCGGCAGGGTCGGCCCCACCACTTCGGACACCGGCTTTTCAAACTCGAAGGACCAGCCCCAGTTGCCCTGGAGCAAGCCGTCAAAGCCGTGGGGACCGGACCAGGCACCGATCCAGATGAGATAGCGCTCGAAGAACGGCCGGTCCATGGCAAATTCGGCGCGCAGGAACTCCAGCTTGGCAATGGAGGACGCCTCGCCGGTGGAGCGCAGCATGGCGATCTGGTTGGAGATGTAATCACCCGCCGGCAGCTCGATGATGAAGAAGATCAGCAGGCTGATCACGAAAAGCGTCGGGATCATCGTCAGGACCCGGCGCAGGATGTAGACAAACATCAGAGCCCCTCTCTCTGCCCGGCGCGGATGGCGCACACCTGCTCAAACAACAGGACAGTCATTCTCTCTCACGCCCCCTCAACGCTGACCGGACAGCCAGAATTCGTCCATGCGGTGAAGCCCGAACTGGGAACCGGGGTCCCAGCCGTAGATGGCTTCCTCCGGCACGTTTTCGACACCCTTGACCACCACCGGCTGGCGCACCTGCGAGACGAGGCCGATGCGGATGGTCTCGTCTGCGTGGATCTGGAGAATCTGGTGCCAGATCTGTTCGCGCTGTTCCGGCGAGATGGAGGTGAGCCAGGCGTCGTAAAGCTGCATCAGCTTGATGGCAGGCTCCCAGTCAGGCTTTTCACCGCTCTTGCCGCCGGTCTCGTAGAAATCCCCCCAGGAGGGCCAGGACAGCCAGTCGACACGGGAGGGCACAAGCTCGGTGGGCGGCATTTCCGATGTCGGGATGCCGTTGTCGAGGCCGGACCAGACCGCCATGACGAGATCGCCGGAAATGGCCCTGTCGCGCATGGTGTCGCGCTGGCTTGGCTTGACGAACAGCTTCACGCCGATATCGCGCCAGGTCTCGCCCACCAGCTCCAGCGCGTCGGATTCCGTCTGGCTCTCGCCGGAGGTCTCCACGATGATTTCCAGCGGGCGGCCATCGGGCAGCAGGCGGATGCCATCGCCGCGCCGCTTGGTCAGGCCCATCTCGTCCAGCAGGGCATTGGCCTTGTCCGGATCGAAGTCCGCCCAGCGGGTGCGGTAGTCTTCCCTGTAGAGCGGGCTGATGTCGATGACCGTGTCATTGCCCGGCACGGCAAGGCCGAAATAGAGCACCCGGTTGATCATTTCCCGGTCGATGCCCAGGGACAGGGCATGGCGGAAGCGGGTGTCGCGCAGAAGCGTGCGCCACACCGGGTCTTTCACCGTCAGGTTCGGCAGGATGGCAATCTCCGCGCCCTTGGAAATCGGCCAGAGCAGCGTCTTGTAGCCCTGGTTCTTCTCGCCCTTCTTCAGCACCGTGATATCGGCGAAGGACAGGTTGCGGGCCTGAAGATTGACGTCGCCCGCCTGGGTCTTGGCCGGGATCAGCTTGCCGTCGGCCACGGTCATGATCACCCGGTCGACATAGGGCAGCTGCTGGCCGGTGCTGTCCACCCGGTGATAGAAGGGATTGCGCACCAGAACGAACCGCTGGTCACTTTCACCCGTGATCCGGACCCAGGGCTGCAGCGAGGGCAGATCGGGGTTGCCCGCATTGTACATGTCATCCAGCTTGTTGTGCAGCGCCGCCCAAGAGCGCGCCTTCTGCGCCTGCGCCGCCCGCTCGATGATGGCCGGATCGCCATAGCGGGCATGATACTGTTTCAGGTAATGCGCCGGGCGGTAGATGAACGGCGGGCGGGAGAGCGCCAGTTCCGGCAGGAACAGTGGATTGGGGCTGTCCCAGCTGTAGCGGACGGTCGTCTCGTCCAGAACCTCGAACACCGGCCCCTTGCCGCCCGCCAGCAGGAAGGGCGGCAGGCCGGCCGGCGTCAGCTCAGGATTGGTGATCACATCCTCGAAGAAGTAGCGGAAATCCTCGGAGGTGAAGGGCTGGCCGTTGGACCACTTGTGCCCCTTGCGCAGATGCAGCGTGAAGATGCGCCCGTCCACCACCTCGACATCCTTGAGAATGTCGGGAACAAGCTCCAGATCCGCATTGTAGCCGACAAGCCGGGCATAGCCCCAGACGTTGATCAGGCGCACATCACGGGCCCGGCCGATGAGGGTGTTGATATCGCCGCCCGGCACGCCGGTCTTGCGGCCCTTGGCCTCCAGATCCACGATCAGCGGCTCTTGCGGCACGCGCTCGCTGACCGGCGGCGGATTGATGAAGCCAAGCTGCTCAAGACCGGCCGTTTCCTTCAGCACCAGCGCGGATGCCGGAGACAGAAGCGCGGCGGCGACAAGGCAGGCTGCGGCCAGCCGCCGGCCTGCCGCCAGAACATGCCCGCTCATGCTGCGGTCTCCTTCAGGGGGCCGCCTGCGGCAAGGCCCGGGGCGCAAACCAGATGTTCGGGCGCCACTTCCACAAGCGTGGGCGCCATGCCTGCGCCAAGACGGTATGGCTCCGGCCAGGCGGATGGGTCCGAGGCCCTCTGCGCGCCGAGAGCGGCAAAATCCAGCGGACAGTTCAGATCCGGCTCCGGCACGGCGGCCAGCAGCGCGCGCGTATAGGGATGCTGCGGATTGGAGATCACGTCCCTCGTCCGGCCCAGCTCGACCAGCCGCCCGCGGCACATCACGGCGATGCGGTCGGCGATGTAGTCAACGACCGCGAGATTGTGGCTGACGAAGAGATAGGTGAGGCCGAGATCGGCCTTGAGATCCTGCAGCAGGTTCAGAACCTGCGCCTGCACGGACACGTCAAGCGCAGAGGTTGGCTCGTCGCAGAGGATGAACTCCGGTCCGAGTGCCAGGGCGCGGGCGATGCCGATGCGCTGGCGCTGGCCACCGGAGAAGGAATGGGGATAGCGGCGCAGATAGCGCGGATCGAGGCCGACAAGCTGGATCAGCTCACGCACCCGCTCGGCCTGTTCCCTCGGCGTGCCGACCTTGTGGATCTGCAGCGGCTCGCTGAGGATCTCGTTCACCGTCATGCGCGGATTGAGCGAGGAGAAGGGATCCTGGAAGATGAACTGGGCCCGGCGGCGGTAGTCGAGCAGTTCGGCGCCGCAGAGTTCCGCCACATTGGCCGGTGTCTTGCCTCCGTGATAGATGATCGAGCCGCCGGACACCGGAACGGCCCTCAGAATTGCCTTGGCAAGGGTGGTCTTGCCGGAGCCGGACTCGCCGACAATGCCCAGACACTCGCCCTTGCGGACCGTCAGGTTGATATCGTCGAGCGCCTTCACCGTGCGCGGCTTGCCCGAAAACAGGCTGCCCTTGCGGGTGGTGAAATCCTTGGAAACGCCCTTGATCTCGATCAGGGGCTTGCCGGCCGGCAGATCAGAGGCCGCACATGCGGTTCTGCGGATGCCGGATGTATCCACCTTGATCGGGCGGATCGGCTCCAGCCGCTCGGCCTTGTCCATGTGGAAGCGCGGTACGGCATGAAGCAGCGCCTTGAGATAGGGGTGGCCCGGCGCGGAAAACAGCTGGCTGGCCGTGCCCTTTTCCATGATGCGCCCGTGATAGATCACCACCACCTCGTCCGCCATGTTGGCAACGACGCCGAAGTCATGGGTGATCATCAGCACGGACATCTGCAGCTCGGACTGCACTTCCTTGATGAGCTTGAGGATTTCGGCCTGGATCGTGACATCGAGGGCCGTTGTCGGCTCATCGGCGATCAGCAGCGCCGGGCGGCAGATCAGGGCCATGGCAATCATGGCGCGCTGACGCAGGCCGCCGGACAGCTCGAAGGGGTAGTTGTCGAGCGCGCGGGCGGGGTCCGGGAAATGCACGAGACGCAGCATCTCGCGCGTCAGCTCCCGCGCCTCGCCCGCCCCGCAATTGCGGTGCAGCCGCGCCGCCTCGCCGATCTGGTCGCCGATGGTGTGCAGCGGCGAGAGCGAGGTCATCGGCTCCTGGAAGATGATGGCCACCCGGTTGCCGCGCAGGTGCCGCATCTGCGGGCCCTTGCGGTCGAGCGCTGCAATATTCACCGGCGGGGTCTTGCCGGTGGGATCGCTCAACACCACTTCACCGGACGAGACGTGGGCCGATGCGGGCAGCAGGCCCATGATCGTCTGGGATACGACAGTCTTGCCGGAACCGGACTCGCCCACCAGGGCAACTGTCTTGTTCTGGGGAATGGCGAAAGAAATTCCGTCGACGGCGCGCGAGACGCCTTCGTCCGTATGGAAATCAACGGTCAGGCCGTTGATCGAGAGTACATTCACTCTGGTGTCCCTCCCCCAAGAGACAGTTGCTGCACACGAAGGCCGCCTGCCGCATGGCATGCTCTCCCCCGTAATACCTGTGTTCATAACGGTATAGGGAAGTCATGCCGCTTCCGTGACGGCTATCACATGTTCAGCCTATCCGCACAGAATACCCGGCGGCAAGAGACAGGCGTTGATGATCCGGAGAAATGCAGTGCTGACGGGACCTTATTCCGCAGCGGAGGCGTCTTCGGCGGGCATGGCAGACAGGACCTTGCCATGCACATCGAGCCTCCACACCTCGATGTCGCCGCTGCGCCCGCGCAGCTGCTGCTGTCCGACCCGCTGCACACACGCGTCCTGCGGGAGCTGACAGACCGTCTCGCCACTGACGAGGATGATGACATCCTCCTCACCGGCAAACTCGCGCCCCAGAGACTGCAGCCGCTCGCAGACATTCACGGCATCGCCCACGATCGTGTAGTTCCACCGGTCCAGCGCCCCGACATTGCCAACCACGACCGGCCCGGAATGCAGACCGACGCGCACACGGACGGGCGTAAGCCCCTGTTCGCGCCGCTGCCGGTTCTGGACCATGATTGCATGGCCGATCTTCTGCGCGGTGCGGGCGGCCGCGAGGGCGTGGTCGGCCCGTGCATCGGGGGCGCCCCAGAAGGCCATCATGCCATCACCGATGAACTTGTCGACCGTGCCGCCCTCCTCCTCCACGGCCGCAACCAGAATGGCAAAATGCTCATTCAGCATCGCCGCCGTTTCCGAGGCTGTCAGGCTCTCGGACAGGGACGTGAAGCCCATGATGTCGGTGAAGAGGATGCTCAGTTCCGCTTCACGGGCAAGGGCTGCCTGGTCAAGACCGATCCGCATCAGCTTGCGGAACAGGGAACGGGGCACATAGGTGTTCATGGCCTTGAGGCCGATGACCATGGCATTGAAGGCCAGCGCCACCTGATCGACCTCCTTGACGCGGCTCCTCGGCAGGGGCGTCACCTCATCCAGGGCGAGACGGCCCACATGTTCGGACTGGGCCGCCAGAAGCCGCAAAGGCCGGGCGACGCGGCGGCCAAGCCAGACCGCGATCAGGACGCCGATGACGATGGCCGCCACTCCCACAAGCGCGGAACCGGAAACGCGCTGGATCTCACGCGAGACGGATGTGGCGCGGAAATACTGCCCGATGATCCAGGGCTCCGGACTGTAGCCGGAAACCGGCACCCGCATCAGAATGAACTCCTGAGCAGCTGCGTTGATGCCGATCACTTCGATACCCAGATCCGCGGCACGCTGGAAGGTCGCGTAACGCTGCCCCGTGGCGATACCTGAGAGAACCGGATCGCCGAAGTCTTCAAGGCTGGCGGGAGGCGCAGTCGCCGGGGCCGTGCCGGTGATCAGCAGATGCTGATCGGAGTGCACCAGAACGTCGCCGCCGGAGGTGAGCACGAACGTTGTCGTATCCGGCCCTTCATCCAAAGCTCTCACGGCTTCGCCGATGCTGGCAAGCGACGTTGCCGCCGTCAGATAGGCGACAGTCTGGCCATCACGCAGCAGAGGAACCGTCACATTCGCATAAACACCGGTGGGATGCGTGACCAGCGGCCCCCAGACCGGGCGGGACGAGGGCTCCAGCCGCGGCAGACTGTCTGGCGCGCGGCCCGGAACGTCGGCTGCTTCTTTGAACGGCCAGAGCTTGCCATTGTCAGCCTTGAAAATGCCAAAGCTGTTGCCGCGCAGATCCCGGATCAGGATCACGGAGAGACGGCCGTTGGCAGCCGCAGCGGCGCTGAGGTCAGCCAGCGTCTGCTCGCTTGCCTCCGGCTTCATCATGCCTTCGTCAAAGAGCCGTTTGAGCGCGACGGCAGCATCCTCGACCTGATCAAGATGGCCGCGAACCTGCCGCTCCATGCTCTGGATCGTTAGGATTGCCTTGTCGTTGAGCAGGGAGAACGTGTTCTCGAAATTGGCCTTCACGGACATAAAGAGCACCAGCGCCATGCCTGAGGCTATCAAAAGCCCGAAGCTGAAGCTCACGATGCGGGTCAGGGCAAAGTTGCGCCGCCTGCCGCCGAAAATCCGGAAGATATTCAATTCCGCATCGTCCTCCAAATAGCTGTGGCACCTGCCCCGCTCTCAGGTGCCCTTACATCCTTGTCCCGCTTTGCCGGGCAATGCAAACGTGAAGGCGCCTATTCACCCTTCTCCCAGCCGATTTCGGCAAGCACCGACGCTGTATGCTCGCCAAGGCCCGGAGCAGCCGTTTTAAGGGACAGCTCCGCATTGCGGAAGCGGATCGGCGTGCGCACCGAAGGCACGGAACCGGCAGCAACATGGGTTGCCGGAAGGTCCACCTTGAGCTGGCGGTGCAGAACCTGAGGGTCCTCGAAGACATCGGCGACCGTGTTGATCGGACCGGCGGGCACGCCTGCCGTCTCAAGCGCTGCCAGAAGATCATCCCGCGTGAAGCGGGCCGTGAGATCCGCCAGCTGCGGCACCAGCACATCGCGCCCGGCCACACGGCCCGCGTTGGTGGCATAGGCCGGGTCTGTGGCAAACTGCGGGCAGCCGAGGATGCCGCACAGGCGCTGGAACTGGCCGTCGTTGCCGCAGGCGATGATCAGGTGCCCGTCGCTGGAGGGGAACACCTGATAGGGCACGATGTTTGGATGGGCATTGCCCAGGCGGCGCGGTGCCTTGCCGGAGATGAAGTAATTCTCCGCCTGATTGGCCAGCACCGCCACCTGCGTGTCCAGAAGCGCCATGTCCACATGCTCGCCCTCACCGGTCATGTCGCGGCGGCGGAGCGCTGCCAGAATGCCGATGACGCCGTAGACGCCGGTGAAGATGTCGGCAATCGCGACCCCGACCTTCTGCGGTTCGCCGTCCCGGTCTCCCGTGAGATCCATGAGCCCGCCGGTGCCCTGGATCATGAAGTCATAACCGGCCCGGTGGGCATAGGGCCCATCCTGACCGAAGCCGGTGATGGAGCAATATATCAGCCTCGGGTTGACCGCTTTCAGGCTGTCATAGTCCAGCCCGTATTTCACGAGGCCGCCGACCTTGAAATTCTCGATGAGAATGTCCGCATCCTGCGCAAGACGGCGCACCAGCGCCTGCCCCTCCGCCGTGGTGAAATCCGCTGTGATGGAGCGTTTGCCGCGGTTGCAGGCATGGTAATAGGCCGCGTCAGACGGCTCGCCATCCGCGCCGGTCAGGAAGGGAGGGCCCCATGTGCGGGTGTCGTCCCCGGCCGGGCTTTCCACCTTGATCACATCCGCGCCGAGGTCTGCCAGCGTCTGCCCGGCCCAGGGGCCTGCCAGAATGCGCGCAAGTTCCAGTACCTTGAGACCTTCGAGCGGTGCGCCCACGATGGAATCTCCTCATCAACGATTGCCGGACCCTGCGTAGCGCCTTGGGCGCACGGGTGCAATCACCACAATCCGCGGCCTGACGGATGCAAACAAGCTGCCAGCAGGGACTTCGCTTTTTCACGGGGTTGCAAGCGGCCGCCGGGTCTGTTTGAACAGGCATCCAGCCAGCCTTCAGGAGTGCCCCATGTCATCGCAGGAAAACGCCATCATACGCCTCGAAGACTACCGGGCGCCCGCCTTCCAGATTCCGCGCATTTCTCTTGATGTGCATCTGGCGCCGCATGACACGCGCATAACAGCCACGCTGGAGATCGAGCCTTCCAGCCAGAATCGCAGCGCCCTCATTCTGGACGGTGATGGCCTCGCGCTACTGGAGGTGCATCTGAATGGCGAACGTCTGGACAAGGACAGCTACGAGGCTTCGCCCAGCCGGTTTGAACTGAAGCAGACGCCGCAGGCGCCCTTCACCCTCACATTCGTGACCTGCCTCAATCCGGAGGCCAACAGCACGCTGATGGGGCTCTACCGGTCCTCCGGCACCTACTGCACCCAGTGCGAGGCCGAAGGCTTCCGCCGCATCACCTATTTTCTCGACCGGCCGGATGTGCTGAGCATCTACACCACCCGGATCGAAGCCAATGAGGCCGAGGCGCCGGTGCTGCTGGGCAACGGCAACCCGGTGGAGCACGGGCGGATCGAAGGCACCGGCCGTCACTATGCGGTGTGGCATGACCCGCACCCCAAGCCCGCCTATCTGTTTGCGCTGGTCGCGGGCAAACTCGCCCGGCTCACGGAGACCTTCACCACCCGCTCGGGCCGCGCGGTGGAACTCGGCATCTATGTGGAGCCCGGCAAGGAGCACATGTGCGGCTGGGCCATGGACAGCCTGCGCCGTTCCATGATCTGGGACGAGGAGGTCTTCGGCCTCGAATATGACCTTGATGTCTTCAACATCGTTGCCGTGTCCGATTTCAACATGGGCGCGATGGAGAACAAGGGCCTCAACATCTTCAACGACAAATACGTTCTGGCCGATGAGGAAACGGCGACCGACCAGGACTATGCCCACGTGGAAGCCGTGATCGCGCACGAGTATTTCCACAACTGGACCGGCAACCGCATCACCTGCCGCGACTGGTTCCAGTTGTGCCTCAAGGAAGGGCTGACCGTCTTCCGCGATCAGGAATTCAGCTCGGACATGCGCTCGCGCCCGGTGAAGCGCATCGCCGATGTGCGGCTGCTGCGCTCGCATCAGTTTCCGGAGGATGCCGGCCCCCTCGCCCACCCTGTGCGGCCGCGCGCCTACAAGGAAATCAACAACTTCTACACGGCGACGGTCTATGAAAAGGGTGCCGAGATCATCCGCATGCTCAAGACCCTGCTGGGGGCTGAGGCGTTCCGCAAGGGATTTGACCTCTATGTGGAACGGCATGACGGGACGGCGGCAACCATCGAGGAGTTCCTCGCCTGCTTCGCCGGGGCCTCGGGCCGGGATCTGACGCAATTTGCCCGCTGGTACGACCATCCCGGCACGCCGCGCCTGCAGGCAGACATTCATCATGATGCGGCAGCCGGGCGCCTGACCCTGACCTTCACGCAGGAACTCTCCAAGGCGGCGCAGGATGCCGGGTGCAATGCCTTCGAAATTCCGGTCAGCTTCGGCCTCATTGGTCCCGATGGCGGTGACCTGCCGCTTGAGCGCGGGGATGGCGGCCCGGAAGGCGTGCTGGTTCTGACGGAACAGCGGCAGAGCTTCACCTTTGAAGGCATCTTCGACAAGCCCCTGCCCTCGCTGCTGCGCGGCTTCTCTGCGCCGGTGAAGCTGGAGGCGGGACTGACACCGGCCGATCTGCTGATGATGCTGCGCAAGGACAGCGATCCCTTCAACCGCTGGCAGGCCGGGCAGGATCAGGCAACGCGCGAACTGATGCGGCTTTACGAGGAGGCCCGCAGGGGCGGAACGCTCGCCTGCGACATGGCTCTGGTGAATGCGCTGGGAGACGTTCTGGGCAACGAGGACCTGGACCATGCCTTCCGGGCGCAGATTCTGGCCCTGCCGGGCGAGGCAGACCTTGCCCGTGACATCGGCAGCAACGTGGACACCGACGCGATCCTTGCTGCACGCAAGACCTTGCGCCAGGCCATCGGCCGTCAGCATGGGGCACTTCTTGCGGATATGGTGATCAGGCTGGATGACAGCGGGCCCTTCCGCCCGGATGCAGCCAGCGCCGGGCAGCGCGCCCTGAAAGGCCTGTGCCTGAGCTATGCCGCAGCTTCCGGGCTGCCGGAGACGCCGGAACTTGTGGCCCGTGCCGTGCGCAGCGCAGGCAACATGACCGACCGTCTGGCGGCCCTGACGGCCGCCGTTCACGAAGGGCTGCCGGTGGCCGAAGAGGCGCTGCTCAGTTTCGAGGCGCGGCATGGGGGCCATGCGCTGGCAATGGACAAATGGTTCACCGTGCAGGCCACGCGGCCGCATCCTTCCGCGCTGACCACCACCGACAGCCTCACCCACCATGCGGCCTTCGACTGGTTCAACCCCAACCGGGTGCGCGCGCTGATCGGCGCCTTTGCCACCGGAAACCAGTCGCAATTTGCAAGGGCGGACGGGGCCGGATTCATCTTTGCCGCCGAGGCAATCAAGCGGCTGGACCCGAAGAACCCGCAGGTGGCCGCCAGGCTTCTGACGGTGTTCCGCTCATGGAAGGCTTATGAGCCGGGCCGCGCGGCTCTTGCTGAAGCGGCGCTGAAGTCCATTGCAGCGCAGCCGGATCTGTCGCGTGATTGCAGCGACATCGTGGAACGCTGCCTCGCCTGAGCGGCAGAAAACCGCACCGGAAGAGGTTAACGCCAGAGGTTTTGCCAAGTCTCTGGCGTTAACCATTTTTTTCATTTTGCATCTGGACAAACCATTAAAGCTGGATTCAAATGCAATTGATTCGGACGTAACCAATTACCGGATCAACGAAATTCACCACAATCGGGACCTTGCCGATGGCGCGGGCTTTTGCCGGCAGCGCGTCCATGCGACGCCTTGCCCAAATCACTGGCTCTAACAAGGCCACGAATTCTCTGACCGGGCACATCCGGCTTCTGGCTCAGCCGACCTATCAGCGGCTGCTGCGGACCGAACCCCTGTTCCGCCGCCTGATCCCGGCACTTTGCCTCGTCTTTATCGCCAGCCTTGCGCTCTACCGCGTGCTTGAGCTGACATTCGCCTATCAGGAGACCGAGCAGCAGGCGCGCGACAAGATCGCGCTGATCGCCTCGGTCCTGTCGTCGCGGCTCGTCAGCGAGGAAAGCGCCATGCCGGAAGTGGGCTACCGGACCGCGCTCCAGCGCGTGCTGGCCGACGCCCTGCCCGCAGGCGCCACCAGCGAAGGCCGCCAGATCCTGCTGACCGATCCGGAAGGCCAGATCGTTGCCTCCTCCCCGATGCGTCCGGAGCTGGAAGGCACGATGATTGCCGACCTGTTCGGCCCCTCGCAGCCGCTGACGGTGTTTGGTGCTCGCGCCGGCGTGCTCACGATCAACAAGGGAAGCGACGAGGCCGCTCTGGCCACCGTGCATCACCTCGCCGGACGGCTGGGCATGGTTGCCGTGATGCAGCCCGAGCATCAGCTTTTTGCCGGATGGCGCTCGGATGTATCGACCAACGTCACCCTCTTCGTCGGCACATCGACGGTTCTGCTGGTGATGATCTACGGTTTCTTCGCGCAGGCGACCCGCGCCGAGCAGGCTGATGAGATCTACGCCGCCACCCGCAGCCGCATCGACACGGCCCTGACCCATGGCCGCTGCGGCCTCTTCGACTGGGACCTGTCGCGCGGACGCATCTTCTGGTCTGCCTCGCTCTACCATCTGCTCGGCCGTGAGCCGAAGGACGACATCCTTGGCTTTGCCGAGATTTCCGACCTGACGCACCCGGAAGACATCAACCTCTACGCTCTGGCCGAAAGCCTGCTGGCGGACGGCGAAACGACGGTGGACCGCATGTTCCGCATGCGCCATGCCAATGGTTCCTGGGTGTGGCTGCGGGCCCGTGGCGAAGTCCAGACCGAGCCCGGCCGCCATGAGCCGCATCTGATCGGCATCTGCATCGACGTGACCGAGCAGCATCAGCTTGCCGAGCAGGGCCGCACCGCCGACCTGCGCCTGCGCGACGCCATCGAGACGATCTCCGAAGCCTTCGTGCTGTGGAACTCGGACAACGAACTGGTGATCTGCAATTCGAACTACCAGTCGCTGCATAATCTGCCCGACACGGTGGTGCGCCCCGGCACGCCCTACACAACCGTCATGGAAGCGGCGCGCAATTCGCACATCAAGACCGTGCCCTCCCTGCCCTCCACGCTGATACCGGGCAGCAACACTGCCTATGAAGCGCAGCTGGATGACGGCCGCTGGCTGCAGATCTCCGAACGGCGCACCAAGGACGGCGGCTTCGTGTCGGTGGGTACGGACATTACCCCGCTGAAGCGGCAGGAAGAGCGGCTGATGGAGAGCGAGCGGCGCCTGATGGCCACCGTTTCGGACCTGCGCAAGTCGCGCCAGACACTGGAAATGCAGGCGCAGCAGCTGGTGGAACTGGCCGACAAATACGCCCAGGAAAAGACCAACGCGGAGAACGCCAACCGCGCCAAGTCCGAGTTCCTGGCCAATATCTCACATGAACTGCGCACGCCGCTGAACGCCATCATCGGCTTCTCCGACATCATGGACAAGGCCATGTTCGGCCCCATCGGCTCGGAGCGCTATGCAGAATACTGCCGCGACATCTACGAAAGCGGCACCTACCTGCTGAACGTGATCAACGACATCCTCGACATGTCGAAGATCGAAGCCGGCCGCATGGACATGAGCATGACGCCCTTCGACGCCCAGTCGGTGATCGAGGAAGCCGTGCGCATCATCCGCGCCCCGGCACAGGAGAAGGACATCGAGGTCACCTGCGAAGTCGAGGAGGGGCTCGACATCACAGCCGACCGCCGTGCCTTCAAGCAGGTGCTGCTGAACCTCCTCTCCAACGGCATCAAGTTCACGCCGGACCACGGCGAGGTGCGCCTCAAGGCCACGACTGCGGACGGGTTTGCCCGGATCGAAGTCACGGACACAGGCATCGGCATCCGCAAGTCGGATGTGGAACGCCTCGCCAAACCCTTCGTCCAGGTGGAGAACCAGTTCACCAAGACGCACAAGGGCTCAGGTCTCGGCCTTGCCATCGCCCGGTCGCTGATCGAGATGCAGGGAGGCGCAATGATGATCGACTCCGTGCCGGGTCAGGGCACCACCGTCTCCTTCACGCTTCCTCTGACGCAGGACGCCGCGGCTGCGTGAAGACAGGAACAGTTTCCTGAAACAGAAAAACCCCGGGATGCGCCACGGCGCACCCCGGGGTTTTTCTTCCAAGATCAGCAAAGACAGGATGTCAGTCCGGCTTGACCGGGCCGATCAGCCTTTCGAAGATGCTGCGGACATTGGCCTGTGTCTCGGCCAGTTCCACCTCAAGGCGGGCGAGATCGGGTGCTGCCGCTGCGTTGAGCAGCAGTGCGAGCACGCCGCCCGGCGCCTCGACCGGCAGGAACTTGCCCGTCAGCGTCATGCGCAGGATTTGGGTCAGGCGGTGATAGAGCCGCAACGCCTGCAAGAGCCCGCCCGCGTCATCCGCATTCAGCAGCCCGAGTTCCAGCGCCCGGCCAAGGGCAATCTCCGTGTTCTGGGCCAGAACCTCAGGATGCGCGTGGCCATGCACCAGCTGCAGATACTGGGCGACGAACTCGATATCGACGAGCCCGCCTGCGACCTGTTTCAGATCCCAGATATCCTTGGTGCCCTTCTCCTTCTCGATACGCCCGCGCATGGATGCCACGTCAGCGGCAATCTTCTGCGCCTCGCGCGGCCGGCAGAGGATTTCCTGCAGGAAGGCGGAGACCTTGGCGGAGAAGGCTTCCGACGAGCTGGTCAGCACACGCGCCCGGGTCAGGGCCATATGCTCCCAGGTCCAGGCCTCGTTGCGCTGATAGGTTTCAAAGGCGGTGATGCTGGTGGCCAGCGGACCGGCATTGCCGGAGGGGCGCAGGCGGAAATCCACCTCGTAGAGGCTGCCTTCCGCCGTCGGTGCGGACAGGGCCGTTACAAGCCGCTGGGTCAGGCGGATGTAGTACTGGCTGACCGGCAGCGGCCTCGCACCATCAGAGCCGGTGGCATCTTCCGGCACCTCATAGAGCAGGATGAGATCCAGATCGGAGCTGGCCGTCATCTCTTCGCCGCCGAGCTTGCCCATGGACAGAAGCGCAAACTCTCCGCCCGGCACATGCCCATGGGACGCAGCCACGTGTTCCACCACCCGCGCCAGAATGCGATCCAGCACCACTTCGGCAAGCCGGGCCAGAGCATGGCCGACCTGATCGGCCGACAGGGTGTCCGACAGCAGCCGCAGGCCGATCAGGAACTGCTGCTCCTGCGCGAAAATGCGCGCCCTGTCCAGCGCCTCTTCATAGTAGCGGGCGAGGGTAAGTGTCTGATCAAGACCAGCGCGGAACTCTTCGCGGCTCGGCATGGCACCGAAGAAAGCCGGATCGAGCACCGCATCCAGCACATGCACCCGGCGCGCCACCGTTTCGGCCAGACGCGGCGCGGAGCCCATGACCGTTGCCATCAGATGCAGAAGCTGGGGGTTGGAGCGGAGCAGGGAGAAAAGCTGCACGCCCGCAGGCAGACGGCCCAGAAACGCGTCGAAGGCGCGCAATGCCGCGTCCGCATTGTCGCTGCGGGCGAGCGCCGAAATCAGCGCCGGATGCAGCTCGGTCAGCCGCTCGCGCGCCTTGGTCGAGCGCATGGCCGGATAGCGGCCGAAATGCCAGGCCTTGATGATCTTCGCCGCATCCGAAGGCTGGCGGTAGCCGAGACGGGATAGGGTTTCCAGCGTGTCCGGATCATCGTCATCGCCGGTGAAGACAAGATTGCCCATGTCCGACGCCAGTTCCGGCTCATCCTCGAACAGACCGGCATAATGCCTCTGCACGGTCTGCAACTGCTTCAGCAGTTCGGTCTCAAAAGACGGCAGGTCATCGAAACCGGCGAGGAAAGCCACGCGCTGCAGGCCTTCGCCCAGCTGCGGCAGCAGGTGGGTCTGCTCGTCATTGAGCATCTGGATGCGATGCTCGACCTTGCGCAGGAAGCGGTAGGCCTCTTTCAGGTCGTCGCGGGTGTCCGGCTTGATCCAGTTGAAGGCGACAAGCCGGTCGAGCATGTCGAGCGTGCGGCGCCCGCGCAGTTCGGGATTGCGCCCGCCTGCGATCAGCTGCTGCGTCTGGACGAAGAATTCGACCTCGCGGATGCCGCCCCGGCCCAGCTTCACATTGTGCCCGGCAACGGCGATCTTGCCGTGCCCCTTGTGCATGTGGATCTGGCGCTTGATGGAATGCACGTCCGCAATGGCGGCAAAGTCCAGATACTTGCGCCAGATGAAGGGCACGATCTCGTGCAGGAAAGCTTCGCCCGCCGGAATGTCACCGGCGCAGGGCCGCGCCTTGATCAAGGCTGCCCGCTCCCAGTTCTGCCCCAGCGCTTCGTAATAGGCGAGAGCGGCGGGCACAGATATGGCCACAGGCGTTGCACCGGGATCCGGCCGGAGCCGCAGATCGGTGCGGAAGACATAGCCGTCCGCCGTGCGCTCCTGCATGATCTTCACCAGCCGCTTGGTCAGGCGCACGAACTCCACCGGAGCCTCGGCATTGGCGGAAAGCGGCGCGATCTCTGGATCATAGAAGACGATAAGATCGATATCGCTGGAGTAATTCAGCTCGAAGGCACCGTGCTTGCCCATGGCAAGAACGATGAGGCCGGAGCCTTTTTCCGGCTCGTCCAAGTCCTGCGGCGAGAACTTGCCGCGCGCGGCCAGCTCCCGCAGGCACAGGCGGATGGCGGCGGTGAGGCTGGCATCGGCAAGTTCGGCCAGCGCGCGCGTCACATCATCAAGGTCAATCGCCCCGCCAATGTCGGCAAGGGCAACGGCAAGGGCCAGATCCTGCTTGAGCTGGCGCAACTCGCGCATCAGCCCGGCCTCATCAGCAGGCCGCGCCTCCCGGGCAGCATGGATCGTGCCGGAGATCAGGCCTTCCAGATCCTCCCCAAGCACCCGTTGCAAACGCTGCGGGCGCACCATGGCGAGCTCGCGCAGATAAGGGGCATTGGCAAAGACACTGGCGAGAAACGCACGAAGCTGCGGATCCCGGCCGAGCCATGCCGCAAGATCCGAGGTGCTTGCATCCTCCGCTGCGCGGATCAGCAGATCGGAGAGAACGCTCTCTGCCCTTTCGGGAGACTGTGGCCGCGGAACGACCTTGATGCGATGGCGCAGCGGCCCCTTTTCAGCTCCGGCTTCCCGCTTCCCTGCTTCTGTCGTCACGTCTTGCGCCTCCCGGCATGTCCACTTGAGCTGCCGGAAGATCAATCCTCGCAACCAGCCCCGGCCCGGCATCCCCCAGTGCAAGGGAGCCGCCATGCAGCCGGGCAATCGCCTTCACAAGGCTCAGGCCCAGCCCGTATCCCGGCTCGGTCCGGCTCTCCTCCAGCCGGACAAAGCGGTCCAGAACACGCCCGCGATCCTTTTCTTCAATGCCCCGCCCGTTGTCAGCGACGCTTATGGCGATCCGGTCATGCTCCTGTTCGAGCTTTAAGGTGATCGCAAGCGGCTGTCCATCCTCGGGCTGGCCGTATTTCAGAGCATTCTCAATGAGGTTGACCAGCGCCTGGGCGACAAGCTCGCGGTTGGCCAGAGCCCGGAATTCACCCTCCCCCACGACGGTGAGGCTTCCGCCGTCATCCTCGACGACGGGCTGATAAAGATCCGCCACTTCAAGCGCCACCTGCTTCAGATCGACCTGTTCATGCCCGGCTTCCGGCGACATGGATTCAACACGGGCAATCCGCAGCAAGGCATCGAAGATCCGCAGAAGGCCATCGCAGTCCTCGAGCGTTTCTTCCATGGCCTGCCGGTAGTCCGTCCCGGTTCCGCCATCGCGCAGCGCCGCCTCGATGCGGGTGCGCATGCGGGTGAGCGGCGTCTTGAGATCGTGGGCAATGTTATCGGTCACATCGCGCAGGCCCTGCATCAGCTGCTCGATCCGCTCCAGCATGCCGTTGAGGCTGAGGGCCAGACGGTCGAACTCATCGCCGTTTCCGGCAACGGGCAGGCGGCGGGACAGATTGCCTTCCATGATCTGGTTGCTGGTCGCAGCCATGGCGTCGATGCGGCGCAGCACATAGCGCGAGACGAAGAGCCAGGACACGCCCGCCATGGCCAGAACCACCAGAAGCCATACCCGCATGGCCCCGGCCAGCACTTCCTTGAAGCGCTGCTGCTCCCCAAGATCACGCCCGACCAGCAGACGGAAGCCGCCGGGGATTTCGAAGGTCCGGACAACGGCCTGCCGCTCGCTTTCCCGGTTGACCTCGCCATCGGCCTCGCGGCGGAAATAGGTCACCCGGCGCACGCCGCCGTCCGCCTCCTCCAGCACGGTCGTCGGAAGGCGGGAGATGTTCCCGGCAAGCGCATTGCCAGCAAAATCGATGAGAAGATAGATGCTGGCGTCAGGCCGGCGCGCCCGGGCGTCAATGGCCGTGACCAGCGCCCGGACGCCGCCGCGTGCGAACTGGTCGGCAAGACCTTCGATTTCCGCATCAACGGTCTGCACCACCTGACCGGTGATCAGCGTGTTGGTGTTGCTGGAAATGGAGAAAAGCAGAAACCCGGACAGCGCGGTGAACACAGCCAGATAGAGCAGCGACAGCTTGAAAGCCGTCGTGCGGATGAGCCTAGCCAGCGCTGTCACGGATCGTGTATCCCGCACCACGGACAGTGTGAAGCAGCGGCACGTCAAAATCCTTGTCGATCTTGGACCGCAGCCGGGACACATGCACGTCAATCACATTGGTCTGGGGGTCGAAGTGGTATTCCCAGACATTCTCTAGCAGCATGGTGCGCGTCACCACCTGACCGGCGTGCTGCATCAGATACTCAAGCAGGCGGAACTCGCGCGGCTGCAGCGGAATGTCCTTGCCGCTGCGGGTGCAGCGGTGGGCAAGGCGGTCCAGCTCAAGATCCGCAACCCGGTAGGTCGTCTCGCTGTCACCACCGGCCTTGGGCCGGCGCCCCAGCGCCTCGACACGGGCCAGCAGCTCGGTGAAGGCGAAAGGCTTGGGCAGATAATCATCGCCCCCTGCCCTGAGGCCCGTCACCCGGTCATCGACCTGGCCGAGCGCCGAGAGGATCAGCACGGGCGTGTGGTCGCCGCTCTTGCGCAGGGACTGAATGATCGCAAGACCATCCAGGCGCGGCAGCATGCGGTCGACGATCAGCACGTCATAGCGGCTGTCCTGCGCCATCTGCAGCCCTTCCTCGCCATCGGCGGCAAGATCTGCAGAGTGACCGACCTCGCGCAGCCCCTTCGCAACATAGGCGGCGGCTTGCTTGTCGTCTTCGATGATGAGAATTTTCAGCATGCCAATCTTTTACCTGAGCTTTTGCCCGGAAAGAACCGGAAAGAAGTGTCCGCAGCAACCCTCTTGCGGGTGCTGCGGACACTTGGCCTGACCTCTGTGGGGTGGGATCGGGGGCAGCGGAGACCCGAAAGGCCAGGCATGAGGCGGGGGATCTCCGGAGGCTGCCGGATGCCCCGCCCCAATCCATGCGGCTTAACCGACGTTGAGCGGCAAGGCGACGAAACGGGCGCTGTCATCGCGGAAGACCCGCATCAGCACGGCCTTGCGGCCATCCTTTTCGGCCTTGGCCAGCGCCGCCTGAACGTCCGCCGGGGTTGAGACTTTCTGACCGGCGACTTCGGCAATCACATCACCGCGGGCAAGACCCTTGTCTGCGGCAGGCCCTGCCGGGTCCACGTTCAGGACCACCACGCCCTCGACATCAAGTCCGGCCTGGGAGGCGGATGCCAGATCAATTCCGAGATCTTCAAGCTCGGTCTTACCCGCACCCTCATCACCGGCGGCGGCCATCTGCTGGCTGTCGGTCAGTTTGCCGAGCGTGACGGAGACATCCTTTTCCTTGCCATTGCGCCAGACCGTCAGGTCCACCTTCGTTCCCGGCGCATAGGCCGCAATCATGCGGGACAGCTCCCGCGGACCTTTCACGTCTGCGCCATCGACCTTGAGGATCGTGTCGCCGGCCTCAATCCCGGCCTTGGCGGCAGGGCTGCCGTTCTGCGGATCGGAGACGATTGCTCCCTGTGCATCGGCGAGGCCGAGGCTGGCTGCGATGTCATCCGTTACCGGCTGGATCTGGACGCCCAGCCAGCCGCGCGTCACGGCGCCATCCTTCTGCAGCGAGGCAACAACATCACGCGCCGTCGAAGCAGGGATGGCGAAGGCAATGCCGACGTTGCCGCCGGACGGCGAGTAGATGGCGGCGTTGATGCCGATCACCTCACCCTTCATGTTGAAGGCCGGGCCACCCGAGTTGCCGCGGTTGACCGGGGCATCGATCTGGATGAAGTCGTCATAGGGACCGGCGCCGATGTCACGGCCGCGCGCCGAGACGATACCGGCAGTCACGGTTCCGCCAAGGCCGAAGGGGTTGCCAATGGCCACGACCCACTCACCGACGGAAGGGGCGTCCTCTGCGAAAGCCACGTAGGTGAATTTCTTGTCCGATTCCACCTTCAAGACCGCAAGGTCCGTGCGCGGGTCCGCCCCGATCAGCTTGGCCTTGTAGTCATGACCTTCGTTGTCGGTCACGGTGAATTCCGTGCCCTTGTCGACCACGTGGTTGTTGGTCACCACATAACCGTCATCGGATATGAAGAAGCCGGAGCCCTGGGACATTTCATAAGGACGGGAATTCTGCTGGCCGCCACCCTGTCCTCCCTGGCCACGGCGCTCGAAGAAGCGCTTCAGCGGATGACCGTCCGGCAGCTCATCCATCCCCGGCAGGCCAAAGAAGTCTTCGCCGCCACGGAAATTCATCATGCGCGGCTGGGCGGCCTGCTTCACCTTGACGCTGACCACGGCCGGCTGCACGGCGGATACGACGTTGGAGAAATTCAGCGGGGCGGGCTGGCTCACCTCGACGGGGGCAGCAAAAGCATAATTGGAAGGAACGAGACCCTGAACGGTCAGAGCTCCGGCAAGGCCAAGAGCCATGGCACCAGCCAGCAGGCTTGCCTTGTGGCGGGCGAAGAACCCGGCGGAAGGCTTGCCGGACTGCTCAGAATTCTGCTGCTCGGACATGAAATCACTCCTCATCGTCTGACTGTCTTTCCGGCGCAGGCGGGGCACCGCGCCTTGTTGCAAACGAGTATGGAGAGCGCCGCATTACAGGCGCCTGACCGGCGGATTAAACCTTCGTAATGTATTTTCACGCATGAAAAATCAGACACTGTTACAAGTAACAATTAGCAAAAATACATCCGGAAACATCAAATTTTCAGCATTCAACTTATCTCTCCGTAAATCTGTTTTCTGCAATGTCCAACACACATACACCGCATTGTATAGAGGACAGAATGCTGAGATCGCTCGTTGATCTGGCGAAGGAAAGCTGTAGCGGCAAACGCCGCGAACTGATGGGCCATATCGCCAGCCTCTTCATTGAAGGCGCAGACCGCCACACGGATGAAGAGCTGACGCTGTTCAATGACATCCTGATCAATCTGCTTGATCTGATAGACATCAATGAGCGCCGGGAATTTTCCGGCCGGATGGCGCATGTAGATACAACGCCCCGTCCGCTCATCCTCAAACTGGCCAATGACAAGGCGGATGTCGCAGCACCTGTGCTGGAGCATTCATGCGTGCTCACGGATGAGGATCTTTTCCAGCTGGCCCGGACCAAGGGGCAAGATCATCTGATGGCTATTTCGCGGCGGGGCAGTCTCAGGCCGAAGATCACCGATGTGTTGCTGGAACGGGGCGAAAAGCCTGTCCAGCACTCGGTTGCGGCCAATACGGGCGCAGAGCTTTCGGATTGGGGCGGGCGGCTTCTGGTGAAACTCGCCGAAAGTGACCGGGAGCTGCGCGAGGCACTGACCGAACGGCACGATCTGTCCAAGCCGAACTTCGACAGGCTTTTGTCCATGCTGCCCGCCGACCGTCAGGCCAAGCTGCGCTACATCTTTGAAAACAACGAGCGGATGGCCCGCAACCTGTTCAAGGAGGCGAGCGCCCTTGTTGACGAGGGAAAGCTGGAGCGGCGCAAATCACGCCTGAATGCCAAGGCAACACTGAAGGATCTGCGTGACGGTCACAAGCAGCTGGACCAGGCTGTTATCGAGTACAGTCTGTCCAACGAACTCTACGAGCTTGCTTTCCTGCTCGGCCAGTTCGCCCAGATCGACGAAAGGTTTGTCCGCAATATCATGGTGCGCCCAGATGTTGAGGCCATTGCCGTTCTGTGCAGATCAGTCGGAGTAAGCGACACCGCCTTCGGCGCGCTTTGCAAGGCCCGCTGCCGCCACATGCGCTGCCCCTCCACTCAGGTGGATCATTGGGCAGGAGAATACCGGATCCTCTCAGAAGCAGAAGCACAGCGCACCATGCGCTTCATCAAGGTCCGCCTGTCTGTCATGGCAGCTGCGGCGGCGTGAGGAGCCCGCATCGGGAGGCGTGGTATTACCTGCCCTGCCCGGATGCGTCTGCCTCTGGTTCCTCCTTGAGGATCGCCGCCAGCTCAGCCTCTTCGGCAGCTGTCAGAGGCTCAGCTTCGGCTATGGCTGCCCTTCGCTTCTGGCGCCGGGACGCCACCAGAACCGCGATACCGCCTGCGAAGAGAGCCAGGGGCGCAGAGGCCCACAGAAAGATCGTGTTCCAGCCGATCCGCGGCTTCAGCAGCACAAATTCACCATAGCGGGAAACGAGATAGTCGATGACAGCCTCATTGCTGTCGCCCGCGACAAGACGTTCACGCACAAGCACACGCAGATCCTTGGCGAGCGGTGCATCGCTGTCGTCGATCGACTGGTTCTGGCAAACCATGCAGCGCAGCTGTGCAGAGAGCTCCCGCGCGCGCGCTTCCAGCGCAGGATCTGGCAGGATTTCGTCCGGTCCAATGGCGAGGGCAGTTCCGCACAGCGAAAAGACCATGAGCAGGCTTGCAAGAAAACGTCTCATCCGGCTCACTCCGCTGCCACGGTTTGCGGCTTGCCTGCCTTCGCCTTGGCCGGCTTGGGTGCCCCGACCCTAAGGCGCCGGTCGGTCAGGGATACGGCTCCACCCAGCGACATCACCAGCGTGCCCAGCCAGATCAGGGTGATCAGCGGCTTGTGATAGGCGCGCAGGTCCACACTGCCGTCCGCGTGGCTTTCGCCCAGAGAGATGTAGAGCTGCGAGAAACCGAAAGTGGCAATCGCCGCCTCGGTCGTCGGCATGCCCCGCGCCGTATAGACCCGCTTCGAGGGATCCAGCTTTGCGACTTCGCTTCCACCCGAGCGCACGGTAAAATGCCCCACCTGCGCCGTGAAGTTCGGCCCCTGCTGGGGCGCGACGCCGTCAAACGTGAACTGATAGCCGGATACGTCAAACGTATCGCCCGGCTTGGCGTTACGCACCACCTCAATCTGGAAAGCAGAAGCCACCACGATGCCCAGAACGGTCATGCCAAGGCCAAAGTGCCCCAGCACCGTTCCCCAGGCCGAACGCGGCAGACCAAACAGGCGCGGCAGACCACGCGCAAGGCCGACTTCGAGAAGCCTGCTGCGGGAGATGACTTCCGCAATCGAGCCCGCCATCACCCAGACTGCGAGGCCAACACCCAGCGGCGCCAGAACACGGTCCATGCCCCAAAGCCAGAAGACAAAGAGCGTAGCCACAAGTGTCAGGCCGAACACTGCATAGAGCCTTTCACAGGCTGCCAGCAGATCGCCGCGCTTCCAGGCCAGCAGAGGACCAAAAGGAACCGCAATCAGCAGCGGAATCATCAATGGGCCGAAAGTCAGGTTGAAGAATGGCGCCCCTACGGAAATTTTCTCACCCGTCAGTGTCTCGAGCGCCAGCGGATAGAGCGTGCCCACAAACACCGCCGCGCAGGCTGCCGTCAGGAACAGGTTGTTCAGGACCAGCGAACCTTCACGGCTGATCGGCGAGAAGATCCCTCCCTGCTTCAGCATCGGCGCACGCCAAGCGTAGAGCGCCAGCGAGCCGCCAATGAAGACGCACAGGATTCCCAGAATGAACACGCCGCGTGACGGATCGACCGCAAAGGCATGCACGCTGGTCAGAACGCCCGAGCGGACGAGGAATGTTCCAAGCAGCGACAGGGAAAAGGTGAAGATGGCGAGCAGAACCGTCCAGACCTTCAACGCCTCGCGCTTTTCCATGACGATGGCCGAATGCAGCAGTGCTGTGCCAGCCAGCCAGGGCATGAAGGACGCATTCTCGACCGGGTCCCAGAACCACCAGCCGCCCCAGCCCAGTTCATAATAGGCCCAGTAGGAGCCCATGGAGATACCGAGCGTCAGGAACAGCCAGGCCAGCAGCGTCCAGGGCCGCACCCAGCGCGCCCAGGCCGCGTCAATCCGCCCGAGAATCAGCGCTGCGACAGCAAAGGAAAAGGTGATCGAGAAGCCGACATAACCCAGATAGAGCAACGGCGGATGGATCGCGAGGCCAATGTCCTGCAGGATCGGGTTGAGGTCGTTGCCCTCGAAAGGCGCCTCGGCGATCCGCTGGAACGGATTCGAGGTGATCAGGATGAACAGCAGGAAAGCCGTCGACACCCAGGACTGGACACTCAGGACAGTCGCCCGCAGCGGTGCGGGCACATTGCTGCTGAACAGACCCACCAGGGCCCCGAAGAGCACCAGAATAAGCACCCACAGCAGCATGGAGCCTTCGTGATTGCCCCAGACACCGGAGATCTTGAAGATCAGCGGCTTGGCCGAATGGGAGTTCTCCCAGACATTCAGGACGGAAAAATCGGAACTCAGATAGGCCCAGGTCAGCGATGCGAAGGAAATCGCGACCAGCACAAAGATCAGATTGGCGACCGGCGCCGCAACGGACATCAGGCGCAGATCGCCGGACTTGGCGCCCCACACGGGCACCACCGACTGCACCAGCGACATGACAAGCGCCAGTACAAGGGCGAAATGGCCGGCCTCAACGATCATGCGTCCTGTTCTCCCTCACGCCAGTCCGGCCCCCCGGCACGGACGGCATCAATTGCTTTGCTGATCCTCATCGCCCTTCCAGACGCCCTGTTCCTTCAGGGCATCGGCGACTTCTTTCGGTACATAATTCTCGTCGTGCTTGGCCAGCACGTTGTCGGCCTTGAACACCCCGTCGGGTCCGATCATGCCCTCTGTCACGACGCCCTGCCCTTCGCGGAACAGGTCGGGCAATATGCCCTTGTAGGTCACCTGCACGGTGTTCGCCGTGTCAGTCACACGGAACAGAACTTCCGCGTTGGCACGCCGCTCGACCGAGCCGTCTTCAACAAGCCCGCCCAGACGGATGCGCTGGCCCGGCGCAATCTGCTTCGTGATCACATCGGTCGGTGTCTGGAAGAAGACAATCTGGTCGCTCAGCGCATAAAGGATCAGGCCAGCAGCAGCGGCAAGCACGGCTCCGGCTCCTCCGATCAGCGTAAGGCGGCGCTGTTTTCTGGTCATTCCCCGCTCCGCTCCCTCACGGTTCCAGCTATTTCAGGTCCTCAGGATCCGAGCCCGAGTTCCTTTTCCAGGTCTGTCAGGCGGGCCAGCGCGTCCTGATCCTGCGCCATCGCCTCGCGTGCCTTGCCGAGGCTGTCCCTCGCTGCATCACGCGCCCCGAGAACGATCTGGGAGCGCACGAGCCGTTCCCATTCATCAATCGAGCCACCATCCGCATTTAACCTCTGCTGAAGGCCGTCCACCATGCTCTGGATCATGGACTGACGATCTTCTGCAGCCATTTCGCTGGCGGCCTCTATGTCTTCTGCCGCCGGGCCTGGTAATGCAGCAGGCGGGACGCGCCCCTCGACAACTGCCAGCTCCTGCCGGGCGACAGGCACCCAGGGTTCATTGCCATCAGCACTTGCCAGCAGTTGCTTCCATGCCCTGATGGCTTCGTCCCGTTTGCCGTCCTGCCCCAATGCCAAGGCCAGAAAAAACCGGGGCTTCACAGCATCAGGCGATAGGGCGGCCGCCCGCTCGAAAGCCGTCTTGGCATCCGCGGTCACCACGCCGCGGGCGGCAACGGTCAGCGCTTCACCCAATCCCGATTCCAGATCCTCGCGGCTGCCGTTCAGGCGAATGGCGTTGCTGTAGGCTCTTGCAGATTCTTCCGGGCGCCCCATCGACAGATAAACGGGTGCAAGAACTTCCCAGCCGCGTCCATCGGCCGGGTTCTGGGCGAGGTGCTGCTCGACGCGGGCAATCATCTGGCTCACCGGCAACGTCTCGGCCGGCACATCAAGCCGCGCCTGCAGCGGCTGGTCCGGGTAAGCTGGAGAACCGATGGCGAGGTAAACAGCGACAGTTGCCAGAGGCACCGCAACCAGCGCCAGCATCAAGACTGCCGTGTGCCGGGCTCCGCCGCTGCCGGACCCAGCCAGCGGCTCGCCGGCCTCTTCCGTTGCGCCCTTGCGCAGGGCCAGAAGACGCCGGGCAATTTCGGTGCGCGCCGCCTTGGCCGCGGTCTCGTCGATGACGCCCCGGGCAAGATCCTTCTCCAGCTCGTCGAGCTGCGCCTTATAGACAGCTTCGCCCGCAGACGCTTCGCCGTATTTGGAAAACGTGGCGGGCCCGCGCCGCAAGGGCACGAGAATGGACAGCGCAGCCAGGGCGGTCAGAACGGCAAAAAAGATCCACAGTGTCATGCGGTCATATAGATCGAGACACACCCCGTCTGGCAACAAAAGAGTGTGTGACCTTGGGTCGCGGTGAAAACACGGATCTGGAAAACACGGACAGACCGGCGCCCTCAGGCTGCTGCGGCCATCGCGCTTTGCCGGCTTCGCCTCAGAAGAGCGGCATATTCCTGCCCGAAACAGATTTCACTCAGCAGAATGGCTGCCTCGGCGGCAGAAGCAACGGCCTCTTTCTGGGCTCCTTTCGCCTTTCCCAGATCGGAAATCAGGGAGCGCGAGATAATCTCCAGCGTCTGCTCGACCGACTGGCGTGCCCGCTTTCCAGCTTCATTCACGGCCAGGACCTCGGCAGCGCTACGGCTCAGGTCCAGCACACGGAGCGCGCGAACGGCCGCATCAAGGACCGCATCAAGGGCCGCCTCATCCGGCCGATTCTCACCCGGCTCTCCGGCCTTGGGCACCAGCAAGGCGCGGCGGACAGCGCCAGCAGCCCCGGAAAGCTCATCAGCAACAGCGCCCGAAATGCTCCGGCGGGTTTCGGCGATCCGGCTGCGCCACTGGTCGGCGCCCGTCAGATCCATGTCCAGTTCCACCCCTTTGACCACGCAGACATAGGCGGATAGCGCGGCAGCAAAACCAACGGGGTCGGGGTTGTTCTTGCGGTGCTCATGGGCCAGCAGATGCAGCCGCTCCACCTCCGAGATCACAATCGAGGCAAAGGGCGCATACCGGGTCTTCGTCAGCCACCTGGCGCCGCGCACCTTCGCCAGCCGCTCCGCAAAGGGGCCAAGCGACCAGGGTGCCTCCGCCCGGTCCAGCATGGCGGCCGCGATCACCGGCACATCTTGGGGATGACGCGTGGCATAGGCGGAAACCAGATCAAGGATGTCCCTATCCTGTTTCAACGCCCGCTCGCTGAGCGTGTCAGGAATGCGCCGGAGGAAGGCTCTCAGCCAGGGCTCCGCCTTGAACACCTTGGCCACATCGGCAAGATCCTGCAGCGCACGTTCGCCGCCCAGCATCATCTTCAGCCGGCGCTGCTCGCGTTCAGATGCGGTGCAGTCCTCGAGAATGCCCGTCAGCGCCTCTCCCGCCTTCTTACGCAAGACCGCAGCCACGCGGTGAACCCGCTCGTCATCATCCGGACGCTTTTCCAGAAATTCGACCGCCCGGGAAATGTCGTCCGCCAGGACATCACGCTCCATCCAGCTCCAGAATTCACTCAGATAAGGCCGGTAAATCCGGCCTTCCTGCTTGTGGGGAAGCTGTTCATTTATGGCAAAGGCATCGAGCGGCGCGAAAAAGCTCCGCTCCAGCTTCTGGCGCCCGTCGCGGCCGGCATGCCGGGCTGGAACTGCATTCACAGGCTCTTCGCCGGAGGCTTGCCCAGACAACAGAGCCAGCGCGGCCGCCAGAATAAGCTCTGCATGGGGCTCGTTCTGTCCAAGTGCATGTGTCCTCTCCAGGCTTCTGGCCAGCATGGAGACAGCACCCGGAGACAGCTCTCCGAGATAGGACTGTATCTTCCTTTTCAGAAGATCCTGATCGGTCATGATACGCAGAACTTTGATCAACCGGATAAGACTGGCGGGAAGCCTAGCACTTCAGGGCTTAAGTGTTCCTTTCCAATTGGTTGACCTGAACATTAAAATCCTGCACGTCCTCCAGATCACGGCGTTGCTTGCAAAAACAGAAAACCCGCCGGAAACCGGCGGGCCGCAAGTCGGACCGGGATATGCGAAGCTCTGATGCGGCTCAACCGATCGGGCGCCACAGCCCCTTTTCGTCGGTGCAGGCCGTTGCGCGGGCCACCACAGGCACGGGATTGTCCTTGGACGTCACCTGGTGGGTGAACTCCCGGCACTCGGTGTTGTTGACCTGATATTTGGGGCCCGGACGAACTTCACCTTGCCGTCCGGTCCGCGGATTGTCCCAGCGCACGGCGCCACCTGCGCCCGGCGTGGCCAGAGCCTGCTTTTGCGCCTCGGCGGCCACGCGCCGGTCACTCGTTTCCAGCACGAGGCCGGGGGTGCCTTCCAGCAGCTTGTTGATAGCTGCGTTGGCTTCGGCCTCAGCGATGGATTTCTCGGAGCGGCCAAAAGCCGATCCCCACAGATCCGCGCCGCCGGAGCTGCTGTCACTGCCGAGCGAGCCGCAAGCCGACAGGCCTGCAGACAAGAGCACAATCAACCCACTTTTGCTCAACCGCATCTCGCACTCCATCAACCGGCCGCCAAGGACCGGTTCGCGCGTTCTCAAACGCAACAACGCAACAACGCAACAACGCAAGAATGGTAACAAGGCTCCCATACTGCGCCCGTTATCCTTAAAATTTCCCAAATTTATGGCCGAATCACGCCATCTTGATGAAACATTAGGGATGTTGCAGCGCACTCTTAGTGATGTAGGTCACAGGGTGGCGGACGTCCAGTAAAGCTGCATTACCCAACCTTACAGAGTCCCTCCTGCAAACCCGTGCGGCGCATGGGCAGTGTCACGGTGTGATGCGTCAGCACCGAAAGACCTGGCGTCAGACCGCAGGCAGCAGCAGGCGTGCTTTCAGTCCGCCAAGTTCCGAAGACGACAGCTCGAAACTGCCGCCATAAAGCCCCGCCAGATCAGCAACGATCGACAGCCCGAGCCCCGTGCCGGGCACGCTTTCGTCCAGCCGCTTGCCGCGTTTCACGGCTTCCTTGCGCTGCTCCTCCGTCAGGCCCGGGCCATCATCCTCGACGATGATTTCGATGAACTGACGGCCTGGGGTTCCGGTGTCTGTCGGCCGCGATGTCAGCCGCACCTCGTACCTTGCCCACTTGCAGGCATTGTCCATGAGGTTGCCAGCCATTTCCTCAAGATCCTGCTGCTCACCCCGGAAACGCATCCCCTCGGCGCAATCGGCGGAAATATCCAGCCCCTTGGCATCATGGATGCGTTCCATCACGCGGGCCAGCTTTGTCAGAACCGGTTCGGCCGGAGTTGCGACGCCAATCACCCGCCGCTGGGCAGCCATCCGCGCCCGCTCAAGATGGTGATCAACCTGCGTGCGCATGATGCCGGCCTGTTCGGCCATCTTTTCCGCAAATGGCCCGCCCTGTGCCCGGGCTTCATTGGAAATCACGCTTAGCGGCGTCTTCAGGGCATGGGCCAGATTGCCCACATGCGTGCGGGCGCGCTCCACCACTTCCCGGTTCGAGGCAATCAGCGCATTCAGTTCCACGGCAAGCGGCGCAAGTTCCGAGGGCAGATCCTCCGCCACCCGCTCGGCGTCGCCCTGCCGGACCGCCGCCAGCGATGCCTGCAGGCGCTTCAGCGGCACAAGTCCATAGCGGACCTGAAGAAACACCGCAGCCACCAGCCCGAGGCCAAATACGAACAGCGTCAGCACCACCTGCCCGGTAAAGGCTCTCACATCCTGCCGCAGCCCGGCTGTGCGCCCGGCCACGGCAATGAGATAGCTTTTGCCGCCGAAGGAGATGATCCGCTGCGTCACCCGCAATTCGTCGTTGCCGGGGCCCGTCATGGCGGCGCTACCGCTGCGCTCCCCCTCGCCCAGCGCGGGAAGGTTCAACGGATCCCCAAGCAGCGAAGGCGAGGCGAACACCCGCTCGCCTCCCGCCAGATCCGTCACCGTCCAGTACCAGCCCGAAAGCGGCAGGGAGAAGCGCGGTTCTCCCAGGTTGTCCGGCCGGTTCAGCGACTCTCCGGCAGCGGCAGGCGCCATCGCGCCAATGATGCTCTTCTGGTAGACTTCAAGCTGGCTGTCAAAGCCGCGTTCCACCGCCTCGCGGTAGAGGCCAACCAGAATGACGCCCGCGATCACAAGAGCTGCCGTCGACCAGAGCGAGGCAGCGAGCACCAGCCGTGTTGCCAGGGACCTGCGTCGCGGCGGCCCTGCCGCCTCACTCCGCGAAGCCTGATCCGGCCCGCTCACACCGGTTCTCCCATCCGGTAGCCAAGCCCACGGATGGTTTCGATATAGTCCCCGCCCAGCTTCTTGCGCAGACGTCCGACAAAAACCTCGATCGTATTGGAATCCCGGTCAAAATCCTGATCGTAGAGATGCTCCACCAGCTCAGTGCGGGAGATCACCTTGCCCTTGTGGTGCAGCAGATAGGCCAGAAGGCGGTACTCCAGCGACGTCAGCTTCACCGGACTGCCACCCACTGTCACCCGGCTGGTGCGCAAATCGGCGCGCAGGTCACCGCATTCGATTTCGTTGGAGGCAAGGCCGGCCGCGCGGCGCACCAGCGCCCGCACCCGCGCCAGCACTTCCTCCATATGGAAGGGCTTGGCCACATAGTCATCCGCGCCCGCATCAATGCCAGCCACCTTGTCAGACCAGCGGTCGCGGGCGGTCAGGATCAGCACGGGCATCGTGCGCTTGTTCCGGCGCCATTTTTCCAGCACCGAAATGCCGTCGAGCACTGGCAGGCCGAGATCCAGCACCACAGCGTCATAGGGCTCCGTGTCGCCGAGATAGTGCCCCTCCTCGCCGTCATAGGCACGGTCCACAACATAGCCCGCTTCGGTCAGTGCCTCGGCAAGCTGGCGGTTCAGGTCCTTGTCGTCTTCAACAATGAGGAGGCGCATCTGTCTTCCCGGATGGATCTGTCTATTGTCACATTTAGGCGAGTCTTCGCCCTGTGCCTACCGGCTGGCGTCGACAACGACTGTCGTCACCTGTCCGTTGGCCAGCACGGAGAGACGGTAGACATAGCGCCCGCCCTCGATACACAGCTGCGCCTTGACGATTTCGCCGCCCACGGAGCCTGCAACAGCACCCAGCGGCTGCGCCTGCCCGCTTGCCACGGCCTGCTGTGCCTCGCCCTGCGACAGGCAATTGGCGGCGGCCGGAACAAGTCCGGCAAGAAGAAAGAGAAGGGCGGCGGCAAAAGATCTGGTCACGGGACTGTTCCTGCTTCGGTTCGGGCCGGAAGTATCCCTTTTGTAGCTACCTCTGCCTGAATGGCAAATGAACGGGGCTGACAGTCTCCCGTCAGCCCCAAGCATCTTTTCAGGCCCCGCTTACTTGCGCCAGGCCGCAGGCTCCGTCGTCACATGCCGCAAGAGGATGTTGATGAGGCCGATCGCCATGACGGCAAACGGCCCCCAGCCGTCCGGCAGAACCTTGCTCCAGTCGATCAGATCCAGCTGATCCAGAACTCCGCCCCCCAGACTGGCGATGCCAACCGCTCCATTGAAGGCAAGTGTCTTCCAACCATTCATGTGCCTGTCCTTCCACATCGGGTTTCAGGAAATGAACTGGCGGGCAAGCAGCCGGATACGGCCCCGGTTTGCCCACACCAGATAGGTCACGAAGGCAAGGCCAGCCAGCGCGAGCCCCCAGCCAAGGACTTCCACCCAGGCATCGCCATTCGAAACGGAAACGCCCGCGCCAGTCGCACCGCAGATGAGTGTTCCGGCCACACCTTTCTGCTTTCCAACGGCGCGCTCCAGTTCGGAGAGGGTTGCGGGGCCCAGCCTGCCGTCGAGCTTCAGCGGCGGGTGCTCGATCTGGAATGCCAGCACGGCCGCCCGCGTAAGCGGCCCTTCGATCCCGTCGGCAGGGCCGGGCTTGAAGCCAAGCCGTGCCAGCATCTGCTGGCCCCGCATCACCTCAGGGTCCGGCTCTGGCAAGGAGTTATGCCTGTTGAAGCCATAATCGCCGCCCTGAAGAAGCTGGGCTTCTTCGGACCTGCGCCGGACCAGTCCCGGCAGAATACGCCCCCCGGCCCGGATGCCGGTCATGGCCAGCAGCCGCGCGGCCTCGGCCACGTTTCCGGCCGCCAGCGCCGCCGCCCAGCGCCAGGAGAGGCACTGTTCCCCGAGATTGTAGACAGCCGAAACAACCGCATCGAACTGGTTCTGCGGCAGCTTGCCGAAGCGGCGCAGCACCGCAGCGCCATATTCATGATCTGCCAGCGTCTTCAGCACGGTATTGGCATCAGCGCGGTCGATCATGTCTCCGGCCTTGAGGTCCTTGCGGCCCCGCTTCGCCCACCAGTCACGGAACAGCCGGGAGGCAAGGGTGAAGCCGTAACCGATCGTCGGCACCCCGGCCGGATCCATGTAGGCACGCGAGGAAAAGCCCTCGTGCCGGGCAATAAAGGCAAGCCCTTCAGGACTGACATTCATGATCATCACTCCCTCGACAACACTTGAACTCGTAGCCTTGCGCCTTCACGCTGCAGGCACCCCCGCGATCAGGCACTGCACCGCCACGCGGACGGCACCGCCGGTGAAGTTCCCGCCATTGGCCGACAGGCGCACGCTGGTGGGCGCATAGAAGGCGGTCGGGCCAATCACCCCCGCATTCTGCGCTCCGGCGCTGATGCCCAGAACTCCGCCAAACTTCGATCTTTCGGAAGAAAGTCCGCAGTCGTAGGACGCTGCACCTGTGACTGTTGTGAGTGTCCGGCAGGAGACGGCGAAGACCACCGCCCGGTCCGGGATCAGGTCCAGCGCCTCCACATGAGCCCCGCTCAACCCGGAGAGCGTCGCCTCCAGCACGGAGAGACCTGCCGTCGCCCCGCCGCTGCTGCGGGCCAGCACCATCTGCGGCCCGAGCAGTGCGGCATAGTCCCGCCAGCCCCCACCGGAGAAAACCAGCAGCCTGCCTTCGGACGCGAGAAAGGCCCGCAGCCCCTCAAAACCCGGATAGAACACCCAGGCACCGCCGCTGTAATGCGCCGCCTTGCCCTCGTGTCCGGTGAAATCCCCCCAGGCACCGGAGGCGACCAGAAAGCTATCCCCCTCTCCGGCAGCGGCAGGCGGCGCCTGCCGCTCCTCGATCAGCCGCAGATGCGCCAGCGCATCCAGCCGCACCAGCGCCTCGTTGTGGGTCACGTGTTTCTGCGCCTGCGCCGCCGCAATCAGCGGCAGGCCCAGCCTTGCTGTCTCAGACATTCAACACCTCTTTCAGGAATGCGCCCGGTCCTGCCTCGGGCGAAATCTGGCAGACCCGCACCGCAAGGCTCGCCACCGGCCCGCCGAAATCGGCAGCTTCATCCGCTGCCGGATAAACCAGGCTGGTGGCCGTGCTGGTCAGCGACCGCAGGACGCTTCCGCCCGGGGCGGACAGGATGTCCACACGGTAAACGTCCGCCGTCTCGCCCAGCGGCACCTCCGCAAGGTCCCAGCTGTCGCCGCCCTTTCGGGTCCGCCGGATCCACGACAGGCGGATGCCTCCGCTCTCCCGCGACGCCCTCAGATGCACCGGCGCCAGCGGCAAGGCCGCCCGGCCGCTCGCCGCAAAGACCACATCCCTGCGGGCTGCCGTGTCCAAAGCCGCACCGGCGGGCAGGATTCGATAGGTCAGCGAACGCCCCAGCAGATCCGCCTCCAGCGGCAGCACCCCGTGGGTGCCATCCAGCAGAACGATGACCGCACCGGCTTCAGCTCCAGCCGCCGCCTCTGCCTCGCTGCCCTTCTGCCCGCGCAGCAGCCCTGTCAGGCGGTACCGCCGCGGGCCCGTCAGCTCCGCATTGCGGAACTGCAGCAGTTCATATCCACCCGTCCGGCTCAGCACAGCCAGCGCATTGGCACCGGAAAGCACAGCTTCCGCACTGCGGCTCTGCATCAACCCGCCATGGATCTCCACCTCGCAGACGGAAGCCTCATCCCATCGCCACACCGGCCCCGGCGGCAGATCCGCCGTCAGCGTGCCTGTGGTGGCCGGCCGCTCCAGCCGCTCCACTTCCTCGAAGCTATCCCCCGCCCGGCTGCGCAGCACCGCCAGTTCCCCCGGCCAGGGCCGGGCAAAGGCCGCAACCACGGGCGAGAAGGCACCATCCGCGTCCTGCAGCAGCGGCAGGTTCATCATCACCACATGCGGCGGCCCCGCTTCCGTATCCTGCCAGACAGATGCCCGGCTCTGCGGCGTGCGGGACACCGCCAGAACCGGCGCGCTGCGCACCGCCTCGATCTTCCGCGTCTGCGCAGTCTCGATCCGCTCGATCCGCAGGCGCAGCGCAGGCGAGAACACCTGATCCGGCGTTTCAGCAATCTCCACCAGATCGCCAACCTCAAATCTGGCCTCTGTTGGCGGCAGGGAGAATTCCACCCGCTCCCGCTCCGCCCAGACCCGCTGCAGCCGGGCATCCGCCGCCTGCATCAACACCACCGGATTGGCGGTCACGGCCAGATCCTGCGAAGTCACAGTCCGGCTTCCCCCTTCCAGTCGGCGGCTGGCCACCACCTGACGGCGGAAGTCCTGCTGCGGGTCTTCGCCTGACAACCGGATCTCGCTCGTCAGCTCGGCATTCTGCGCCCGCACCCGGCTCAGCAGCGGCTGGTCTTCCGCCTCTTCTGCCAGCAGGTGCCCGTCCAGCGCATACACTCTGCCCGTCCCGGCAATGGCAAAGCGCAGCCGATCCCCCAGATCCAGCGCCTGCCCGCCAAAGGCCTCCAGCAGCGGCTCGATGGCATCACGCAAGGAAACCGGCCCCGCCAGCGTCATCCCCTCGATAACCGCCGCAGGCCCCAGCACGTCGCAGGCCTCACCATCGATGCCGAAATCCTCCAGCATCTGCCGTATCAATCCGGCAATACTCACCGAGCCAAGCCGCCCGTTCAGCCAGTGCCCGACCTCCCAGTTGCCCCCGTCCGACCAGACGTCGCCATAGACCGGAAAGGCCGGAAAGGGCCGGGCGTCATAGGTCCAAAGATGCAGATTGGCCTCATCCACCATCCGCCCGCCATAGACAGGTGAGACCGGATTGTCCCCGCGCGCCAGCTCCGGATGATTGCCGCCCCAGTAGCTCAGCACCGCCTCCAGCCCCATCCGCTGCATAGCGTCGTCACGCGTTCCGCTGGAAAAATGCGGCGGGGTGGATTCCGACGATTTCGGATCGACGAAGACATTCGGCTGGTTCGCCCCACGGTCAATCGCCGGAATGCCCAGCTCGGTGAACCAGATGGGCTTGGACATGGGCACCCAGGCCGTCGCAGCCGCCAGTTCAACTCCGCCCACCCGCTCCACATGCGGGTTTTCCCACCATCCCCGGATATCCTTGGCGCGGTAGACGAACGGCTTGCCATAGGCCCCATCGGTGATCGGCGTGCGCTGTCCGGCCCGCCGCTCCGCATCCGAGCGGTAATACCAGTCGAAATACTCCCCGCCCGCCACTCCGGCCCGCAAGGCTTCAAGATCGTAGGGCGCCTCGCCGTCTTCGCCCTTCAGGTCCGTCAGCGGCAGGTAATTGTCGATGCCGACGAAATCCACCGCGGGGTCAGCCCAAAAAGGATCCAGCGGAAACCGCACCTCCCCCTCCTCCGGCTGATGCGCGCCATATTCGGACCAATCCGCCGCATAGGAAATCTTCGTCCCGGCCCTCAGCACGCCGCGCACATCTGCTGTCAGCGCTCTCAGTGCCATCACGAAGGGATAGATGCCGCCGCCAGCGCTTGCCCTGGTCAGCCCGCGCATTTCCGAGCCGGTCAGAAAGGCATCAACACCGCCCGCCGCTTCCGCCAGATGCGCCAGATGCAGGATGAAACGCCGGTAACCCCAGTCCTCCGCATTGCCGCTGAACCCGATCGCCTCGCCGCTCACACTGAAATGGGCGGGCATCGCGCTTCCCATGAAGGCCGCCACATCTGCCGCAACACTCCCCGAGGGCACGATCCGCCCGCGCCAGGGATAGACCGGCTGCGACGCCCCGCCCTCAGGCGCAGGCAGGCTGTTGCCAGCCGGGATATCCATGAGGATGAAGGGATAGAGCACCACCCTCAGCCCCCGCGCCTTCAGGTCGCGGATGGCAGCGATCACGCTGGCATCACAAGGCGTTCCGCCAAAGGCTGGCCGCCCGTCAATCTGCGAAACAAGCTGCGCACCCGCTCGTGTCACCGGGCCCACCTGCCAGGTCATGCCGGAGGTGTTGCGGCTCGCTGTCTCCACCTTCGGCCGGATGGAGCACTGTCCGGCTCTAAGGTCATCCCCGAACCAGGCCACCACGAGTGCCACGCTCTCCAGCGTCGGACACAGGGCCTGCAACTCATCCAGCGCCGCGTGCCAGTCGCTGGCGGCGATGGACGTGTGCCGGTTCACCACCACCGTCGTGCCGGTGGAGGGCTCGTCCGTCACCTTGGTGGGAGCATAGACAAACTCCCCCGCACCGGGGATCAGCGTCACAGCCTTCACCATCGGCTCCAGCCGCTCCACCACCCGCACCACCTCGAAGGACAGCTGCGGCAGACGGTTGCCGAAGCTCTCCAGCGGCAGCCGCTCGAACACCACATAGGCCGTCCCGCGATAGGCCGGAGCCACACCCTGCACGGCCGTGATCAAGGGATCCGGCCCTTGCGTCCGCGTGCCCGTATAGATGCGGTGATTGATGCCGGAGAGATCCAGCAGCTTGCCGTCGGCCCACACACGCCCGATCCTCACCACCGGCCCTTCGCACAGGGCCACGGCCAAATTGCCGTAGTAGCTGTAGCTGCGCACCGTCGTGCGTGATCCGCCGCCCGCCTTTCCGCCGGAGGTCTCCTCGCTGACTTCCTCCTCGAAACGTGTCGCCCAGATCACCTGCCCTGCCAGCCGCACCCGGCCATAGATCAATGGCAGGGAGGCCCCCTCAACAGAGGACTGGACTGAAAGGTCGGCCAGCCGGCCGGACTCCACCGTCCGGCTGCTGCCGAACAGGGAATTGTCGATCAGACTCCCGGCCACAGCGCCCGCCGCACGCCCCAGAATGCCACCAATGGCCCCAATTCCGGCCATGTTGCCAAGGGCCTGACCGGCCGCTGCAAGGATCAGGGTTGCCATGGCAGAACTCCGGGAAAGGAAAACACATGCGAAATGCGCCGCGACCACGCGGGCACCAGCGGGCTTTCGATCACGCCTGCCCGCTCATAGGCGTGGATCAGGCCGCCCGTTTCACTCAGGAGACCTGCGTGTTTCACCGGCGCTCCGTCGCGCCAGCGGAACAGCACCACATCGCCCGGCGCGCCAGTCCCTGACGCCGGCACAAGCCAGGTCCCGGCCGCCTTCAGCAGGCTCTCGCCCGCACTGCCTGCTTCCGCCCACTGCGGCGAATAGGCCGGCACAGGCACAGGCTCCGGCCCCACAAACTGGCGCCACAGCCCCCGGACAAGTCCAAGACAGTCGCACCCCACGCCCTTCAGCGAGGCCTGATGCCTATAGGGTGTGCCGATCCAGCTGCGCGCTTCGGCGAGTAACTCCACCCGCGAAATCCCGTCAGGAGACAATCGCCCCTCCATCGTTCTCACCTGAATTGCGGTTCGGGTAGGACAGGACGAAATCCGTCCCCGGCATATGCGGAAAGCCCTGAAAGTTCAGTGCGTTAACAAACTTCGCCTGACAGGTGGCAAAGCGCTTGTCACAGCCCGCCGTCACCGTGATGCCGGTCCCGGCCGCCAGCATCTGCGGCGACGCCAGCCACAGCACCAGCTCCGCGCCTTCATCCGTCCGGTCGTGCCGGGCCACCTCGCAGGCAAAGCCGGACAGCGTGCCACTGGTCACCACCAGCCGCCCGCCGTCGAACCAGCCGCCGGCGTAGGAATGAAGTCCTGAGACCCGCAGCCGCCGTGCGTCATGCGAAAGGAGCACCGTTCCTGTTCCCCGGTAGGTGGCCGAGGCCAGATCCACACCGCAGCGCGCATCCCCCAGATCCGCGTCACACTGGCCGGAGAACACCCGCCCCCGCCGCGCCTCAAGCGCCTGCGAAAGGCCGCGCAGCTCGGCCCGGAACACAAGCCCCGCCCGCGTCACCTCGCCAATCGTCGCCCGCCGCTCCAGGAGCACCTGCGAGGGATCAGCCCAGTTGACGAGATAGGCCCGCACCTCGGCCCCATCCCACAGCCCCGCCTCCAGTTCGGCGTCGCTCAGGCCCTCGCTTGTCAGGCTACCGTTCACCTCGCCGCCACCCACGGCCAGTCCCGGCCCTTCCGTCACCGCGCTGCGCTCCAGCCCGTTGGCCGGGTGGCACATCACGCCCTGCACGGTCAGCGCCCGGTCGTGGTCGGTGAAGCCAAGCGTCACCCCATCACTGCGCGTCACCAGCCAGCAGGCGCAAAGCGTCGTGATCCGGCCCGCCAGATGGGCGGCCAGTGCCTCGTCGATTGACTTCATGGATGATTTTCCTGCTTCGCAGCGCGGACGATTTCCGCGGCTTGCGGCAAAAATTCCTAGAGCCGGATTTCCACCAGCGGAATGGCCGGCGCCTCGCCTGCCTCGAAGTGCGTCAAGCTGAAATCCAGCGTATCGGTGTCAAACCGCACCGGCACATCGAACAGGAACCCCGCCCGCACCCTCGCCCCGTTTGCAGGCGCAGCGGCAAGCACCACCTCGCCCGTCCCTGCATCAAAACTGAACGCCGCCGGAGCCAGCGCCGCTCCTTCCACGCTGACCTGCAGGCTTCCGGCAACCGGCAGCGTGATGCTGCGCGTATAGGAAAGATTGCCTGTCCCGTAGGTCTTCACCAGTTCAAACCGGGTCCGCAATCCATCCCCCTGCCCAAGCAGGCAATCTCCTGCCCCGGGCGTCCCCCCGGCCAAGGCAGAACTGTTGTCAAAGGGATCACGGAACCGGAACCCGTAAAGCCGTCCCCTTGCCCGCTCGAAGAGCCCGGCCACCGCCCGCAGGTCCATCAGAGACCGCACGCCGGAGCCCGCATCATAGCGTCTGCGGCTGTCCGCCCATCTGGCGTTTCGCGCTTCCTGACCGCTGGCCAGTTGCACCACCTCGGTCCGCCGTTCTGGCCCGCCTCTGGCACCAAAGGCCACCGGCAATGGAAAACTCTCATTCAGAAATCCAGCCACGGCATGCTCCCCCGTGTTCTTGCGGTTTTTTGATCTTGCTCAAAGACGGTTCCGGGTCGCCCGGCCATGGTCAGCACACATAAGGAGGACCTGAATGAGCCACGTTGCCCACGAACTTCATGAGGAATTTCCGGAGGCGGCCGGGGCACTTCACGCGTTGAAGTTGTCCAACGCCCACTTTGCGAAACTGGCCGACGATTATCATGAAGTGAACAGGGAGCTTCACAGGATCGAGAGCGGCATTGCCCCTGCGTCTGATGAAGCTACGGAAGACCTCAAGAAGAAACGTCTTCACCTGAAGGACCAGATTGCAGCCATGCTGGCTGCCTGAAGCTTACAGATGCAAGCATTGGCCGGTCCGGTACCTCACCTGACCGGCTAATGCTTCCCGGGAACACCGGCCATTGAGCCCCTCCTCTTCAAGCCGGTGTTAGAGCCCGCGCCGTCCCCGTCCGACGGCGCGGGCCACCATTGCCGAAACCTGCGCTTCCGACCTGCGGAAACTGGGCGCATCCGGCGTGGTCACGTTGACGACCACCGTTCCCCCGCCATTGCCGCCAGGTCCAGCCACCCCCAGCCGCCCATCGGCGCCGCGCTGCAGGGGCAAAATGGCTTCCGCTCCCGCCTCTCCCATCAGCCCCAGCCCGCTGCCATGGCCGAAAAAGGTCGGTGAGGACACCACGCCGCCATCTGCGAACAACGATACACCGGAGCTGAACAGCCCGGACACACCGCTTGCAACGCTTGAGGCTGCCGAACCCAGCAGGCTACTCACCGCGCCCCCCGCCAGGTTTGTCAACGGCGCCAGCGCACTGGAAAGCGTCCGCGACGACAGGCTCAGCACCATCGACTTCATCACGCTGTCGAGTGACTTGCCGCTAACCACCGCCGTTCGAAGCCCGGCATTCAGCACGCGGGAGAAGTCGCCCGCTGTCCTCTGCATGTCCTGCATCTGCTGGGCCATGCGGTCGAGGTCCGCGCTCCCCGCGCCAATCAGGCTGTCGTCTGCCATCCAGTTCCTCCTTCATCCGAAAAACGCTGCATCAGCGCCTCCAGCCCCCGGCGGTTGAGAGCGCCCGCTCCCCGCCGGAGGCCCAGCGCGAAGGCCAGTTCACGCGGCGTCGCGGCCCAGGTTCCGGCCGGGCTCCAGCCGAGGCGCCCCATGGCGGCATGAAGCACCGCCTCCCATGGAAACGCCCCGGCTCCGCCCGCCGCAGCCTTATGCCCCGCGCCGCCCCTCAAGGGCGCGTGGGGGCCCCTGCTGCCTCCGCTGTCTCTTCGGTACCACCAAAGGTGATCCGCAGCAGGTCCGCCGCAATCGCCGCGAAACCGGCAACGCCGCCGGGTGCCCGCATCATCGCCACCTGCTCGTCGGAAACGCTGTTGCCTGCCCCGCGCAGGCCCGCCCCCAGCACGCGGATGATGTCCCGTGCCGCCAGCCGCCCGCTGGCAAAGCGGTCCACCAGCCCCTGCAGATCCTCGCAGGCAAAGGCCGCCTCCAGTTCCGCCAGCGCGCCCAGCGTCAGCACCAGCGTCCATTCCCGCCCGTCCAGCATGGCGCTGATTTCGCCTCTCAGCCGGTTCGTCATCCCTGCCGCTCCCCTCAAAGCGCCGTAAAGGCCAGTTCGCCTGCGGACTCAAGGGCGATCTCATAGGTCACCTCCCCGTCATGCTGCCCGGCATATTCCAGCGCCGTGATCTGGAACGGCCCCTGAAGCGTGCCGAAATCCGGGATCACCACCTGAAAGGCCCGTATCTCGCCGCTGAAAAACAGCGCCCGCGCTGTCTCGTCCGCACTGGCATCACGGAAAAGGCCGGAGCCCGAGATGCTGGCACTGCGGGTGCCAGCCCCGGCCAGCAATTCACGCCAGCGCCCGGCGCTGTCCGCATTGGTGATGTCCACCGCCGCCGCATTGAGCGCGATCCTGCGAGCCCGAAGCCCCGCCAGTGTCACAAAGGAATTGCCGCTGCCCGTGCCGAGCTTCAGCAAAAGGTCACGTCCACGCTGCGCCGCCATTGCGCGCTCCTTGCCGTTTGATGTGTTGCAGTCAGTCTTCCGGGCCGGTCACGGCGCGCAGGCGCAATGCCGCCCGCCAGCTCCGCCCGTCCCTCAGCCGTTCGCTGGAAGTCTCGACGGCCCGCAGGTCAGCCAGATGCCAGCCGTTCAAGCTGAGGCCGGAACCGAAGAGCGCCGCAGCCGCTGCCATCACGCCCTTCACCGCCTCGTCGCGGCTGTCCGCGCGGGAATAGAGCGCCAGCACCAGCTGATGCTCCATCCCCTCGTGCAGCTCACCGGCCAAAGGCCGTGACATGATACTCTCCAGCGTCAGATAGGGATGGGCCGCACTGCGCGGCGCCCCGTCGTGCACGTGCCCCGCGCCGAGAATCAGCGTCAGGTCAGCATCAGTGGAAAGCCGGGCAATCAGCGCGTCCCGCAGGGCCATTTCGCCAGTCATGCCTCCTCCTCCTCGCACAGGCACTGGGTCCAGCGCCGCCGCCCGTCCGGGTCTGCGGCTGCCAGCACACGGTAGCTCTTCGCCCCGTCCGCGATGCGCCACCCTCCCGCAATGTCCTCGCGGTGCCGCAGGCGGATTTCATGCGTTGCCACGCCATCGGCCCGCGCATCACTCGCCCGCTCCGCCTGGCTGCGCAGCCGCACCGCCACATGGTCGGCGCCCATGTCCTCAAAGCTTGTCTGCGCCGCGCCCCCGGCATCCGCCGTCCGCTCCGGCTTCCACAACCGCACCAGCCGGCGCAGATCCCCCGCCCCGCTCACAGCAGCACCAGACGATAGGTGGAAAGCAGCCGGTCCAGCGCCTGCGGCATGGTGCCGTTGCCGAACTCGACGGAGGCCTCCCGGTTCTCGTACCAATGCGCCGCCAGCAGCAGGATTGCCTGCCGCAAAGGCTCCGGCACCGACGAACCATTTGGCCCGTATCCGGCAATGAACTCGATCTGGATCCCGTTCACCGGCTCAACCGGCCCCATTCCCGGCGCGGCCCTGAGGCTTCCCGGCTCCGAGCCCCTGTAGAACCGCCAGGCAGAAGAAGGCAGCGGCTGCGGCACCCCGTCCCCGTCCATCAGGCTCACCGCCAGCACGTCCTGCACCGGCCCCACCGGCAGGCGCACCGCCCGCCCGGCCGGCCAGGCATCGAGGATTACGCGGAGCGTCTGGCTGATCAGCGCCCGCCGCGTCAGGCCCTCCACATGCTGACGCGCCGCCTTGATGTAATGCTCCAGCAGGGCATCTTCCTGCATGTGAACAAGGCGCACCTGCGCCCGCAGTTCGGCCACGCTCACCGGCTCCACCGCTGGCGGGCTCGTCACCATATGGGTCATCTTGTCCTCGAAAAATCACGCCACCCGCGCGGCCAGAAAAAGACGGGCAGAAAAAAGGCCGCCCCGGTCAGCCGGGACGGCCAATTCTCATCTCATCGGCTCAGCCTGCCCTCAGGCGGAGAACACCAGCAGCTTGATGGCCGCGAAGTCCTGCACGCCGCCGCCGACGCGCTTGGTCGTGTAGAACAGCACATAGGGCTTGGCCGAGTAGGGGTCCCGCAGGATGCGCACGCCCGTGCGGTCCACCACCAGATAGCCGCGGCGGAAGTCACCAAAGGCAATTGCCGCAGCACCCGTGGCAATATCCGGCATCGCCTCCGCCTCGCTGACCGGGAAGTTCAGCAGGGTCGCCGGCGCATCGGAACTTACCGGCGGCTGCCAGAGATAATTGCCCTCACCATCCTTCATCTTGCGCACCGCCGCCTGCGTCCGGCGGTTCATGACGAAACGCCCGTTCTGGCGGTAGCCGCTCTTCAGCGCATAGACGAGGTCGATCAGTTTGTCCGCCGGGTTGGTGGCGGCAAAGGCAGCGTTGACGCCCGTGTTGAGCGTTCCGAGCGAGCCCCAGGCCCAGGCATTGTCCGCAAGGCGGGGCACCGACAGGAAGCCAACCGGCTTGTTCACCCCGTCGCCATTGACAAAGGCCGCCCCCTCCTGCTCGGCGAAGGCGGTTTCCACCTCCTCGGCAAGCCACTCATCCACATTCACCGCCGCATCCTCCAGCAGCGAGGCGGTGGCCGCCGGCATGGCGTAAAGCTCCATCGCCGGGAAGGTCAGTTCTGCCAGCGCCGGAGCGGCCGTCTGCGGCCGCGCTGCGGTCTCGCCCACCCAGCCGGTCTGCGGGCCGGAGATGGCGAATGGCTTCTTGAACACACTCGACGAGACCTGCCGGTTGCCTGCAATGGCACGGATCGGCGAGACAGCCGCAAGGCGGCTCAGGATGCCCGATTCCGTTTCTTCCGGCACCAGATAGCCGCCATCGGGATCCGAGCCGATGGACATGGCCTTCACCTCCAGCGGCCGCAGCCCCTCCTCGCGGCCGGAGCGCATGTAGCCCTCAAAGGCGGTCTTGTGCTCCAGCACCTGCGCATTGCCTTCAAGACTCTTGTGGCTCAGCTCAGGGCGGCGGCTCTTCAGCGACAGTTCGTCAAGTCGGCGGCGGGTGGCGTCCAGCGCCGTATCCAGCCGGTCCAGCCGCTCCAGCGTCAGCACATCGGCCGAACCGCGCCGCTCGATATCCGAAAGCCGCTCCTCGTTGGCCTCACGGTAGGCCGCAAAGGCCGCATACATCTCGTTCAGCGGATGCTCGCCGGAGACAGACGGAGCAGCGCCCGCCTTGGTCTCGTAGGGCGGCACACTCTTGGTCTCAAAGCCGTGATCCACCGTCATGCCGTTCATCTCGCAATCCATCATGCGTCTCCAGTTGCAGAAGAGGACAGAGACGGCACGGGCTTCAGCCGCGCCGCATCCAGCAGCGGAAAGGTCACCAGCGACACTTCCCAAAGATCGATCTCGGCCAGCCGCCGCAGCGCGCCGCCTGCCATTTTCTGAGCCTTGATCGCCCGGAACCCGATCGAGAGGCCGTCCAGAGCCCCTGCCGTGATCAGCAGCGCCGCCTCCCGCCCAAGCTCCAGCCCGATCAGCAGCCGCCCGGCCACATAAAGGCCCAGCTGGTCCTCTTCGATCCGGTCCCAGATGCCGATGGGACGCGACGGATCGTGCTGCCAGAGCATGCGGACGCCGGCGGCGCCCCGGCGGCCCAGCGCGGTCCGGAACGCCCCCTTGGCCACCACATCGCCGCCGCCATCACTCAGGTTGAACAGGCTGGCATAGCCCGCGATCCGCAAGGCGGGCTCACCGGCAGAAGCCGCCGCCAGGCGCTTGACGCCAGCCTTCATGAGGCCCTCCCGTCACCGGTCCGCTCTCCAGCCCCGGCCAGCTGTGCCAGACGGCAGACAAAGGCTGCAAAAACAAAGCGATGGCAGCGGTTACCCGTGTGTTTGGGCAAGCTTGAGCCCTCGCGGCGGGCATCCGGCGCCCGCCCTCGCAAAAATCCCAGCAATGTCATGAGGTTCTTCCCTCTTTTGTCCGGTTTGATTCCGGACGAGGCTTTTCTGACGTTACGTCAGAAGCTTCACATCCTGAGTCCGGAATACCGTGCCGGCCAATTTCACCTTAGGTCAGAATGAAGCCCGATCCATGAGTCATTCCAACGCTCTGCCTGCATCCCCTCAACCCGAATCACGGTCGTTGAAGATTTGATTCAGGCGGTCGATCTCATCGACGAAGTCGCCGAAACGCCGGTTGCAGGCCGCCAGTTCCTTCAGCAGTGCAACGGCCAGCGCCGAGGCTGAGGCAGCCCACAGGAACAGCGCCAAATGCGCCAGGTCGCCCCGTTCGATGACGGCCTGCGTCACGCCGCTCATGCCCCGGCCTCGCCGCCTTCCGTGCCGTATCCGACCGCCTGCCGCTTCTCGTCCCGGCTCAGGAAGTCGGCCTCCCCGACCCGCCGCCACAGCGCCTCGCGCTCGGTGGACAAGGCATCGATGGCATCCATATCCGGCTCCAGCCTCAGCCCCTCGCCGAAGGCAGGCGCCAGCCAGGCTGAAAGGCTCAGTGCGGTCCTGCGCACCATCGGCAGCACGCTCTGCCGCCAGAAGGCCCGGTTGGCTTCCTGATAGTTGGCGAAGGTGTTGTCGCCCGGAATGCCGATCAGCATCGGTGGCACGCCGAAGGCCAGCGCGATCTCCCGCGCGGCCTCGCGCTTGGCCTCGATAAAGTCCATGTCCTTTGGCGTCAGCCCCATGGGCCGCCAGTCGAGCCCGCCTTCCAGCAGCAGCGGCCGGCCCGCATTGCGCGCCCCCTGATAGCCCGCCTCCAGCTCCGCCTTCAGCCGCTCGAACTGGTCCGCCGAGAGGTTCACGCCCTCCCCCGCCCCATAGACCAGCGCACCGGAGGGCCGCGCTGCATTGTCCAGCAGCGCCTTGTTCCAGCCAGATGCCGCATTGTGGATGTCGAGGCTCACCTGCGCCGCCTCGATGGGGGCAAAGCCGTAATGGTCCGAGAGCGGATGGAACAGCTTCAGCTGCCGCACCTGGGCCGGCTCTTCCGCATGCCCCGCCTCTCCGGACAGGCGCACGGTCTTCGCCCCGTTGCTGTAGTCAAAGGCCGCCGGCCAGCCATCTGCCCCCGGCACCACCTTCACACGGTCCGGGCGCAGCGCATGCAGCTCGCGGGGGCTGCCGTCCAGCGGCACCTGCTCCACATAGGCATTGCCCGCCGTCAGCAGATGGCCATAGACCTGTTCGAAGAAATCCGGTCCGCTCTGTCCCGGATTGGGCCGCCCCATCAGCGCCAGCAGCGGATGGCGCACCAGCTCCTCTTCCCCCTCGAACAGCAGCAGCGGCACGCTCGCCGCCGCCTCGCTCACCATGCGGATCACCCGGTAGACAACGGGGTTGCGGCAGTACCCCTCCCGCGACAGGGCGCCATAGTCACGCGGGCTCCAGACGGGACGCCCCGCCGTCTGCCAGGCGATCACCGGCGCCGTTCTTGAAGCTTTCTCTTCAACCGCAGGCGCCTTGCGAAAAGAGTCCAGAAGCCGTCCCAAGTTCATGATTTCAGACTCCTTTTTGCGCCGTCTTCACGTGGTGAGTCAGCGTCTTGAGACTGTGATTCAGTGCAGGAGAATTCGAACGGAGGATTAAAGCTGGCGCAGGCGCGGCTCTGCCCGCCCGCCCATCAGCAGCTCCGTCAACGCCCAGACAAGCGCATCCATCCGGTCCGGCGAACGCCCGCTGGAAAGACCCGAAGGCCCGAAGTCGGCCATCTCGTCCTCCAGCTCCGGCATGGTGCCAACGTGGTGTACCCGCCCCTGCTCATAGAAAAGCGCCACCGGCTCGGCCCGCGCAAACTTGCCCCGGCTCGCACGGACAGACTTCACCGGCACAGTGGGGTCCGCCGCATGGATCACCTCCCGCACCATGTCACCGCCCTGATTCACCTCCGCCACAAGGCAGTCCGCCTCATGGTGATGCCACAGCGCCACCGCCTTCGCCGCCCAGTCAGAGGGGCGCGCCTGTGCCATGCTGTGGTCCCCCAGCACATAGGCCTGCCCGGCATCCGTGATCCCCGCCACCACCAGCCCGCAGGCGTCCGACCGTTTGGTCGCGCTGGCAGGCGGGTCGATGGCTATGACGATGCGGGCGAAACTTTCCGGTGCCCGGCTCACCCGGCAAGCCTCCAGCAAGTCCCGCCGCCATAGCGCACCGGGCCGGTCCTCGATCAGCTCACCGTCCAGCTCCTGCCGCCCCAGCCGTGTGCCCGCATAGCGGGCCACCACCTGCTCCAGAAATCCCGGCGCCAGGAACAGCGCATTGTCCCGTGTCCCCGCCCGGCTCAGCACCGTTGCCGGCATCTCCATGATGCGCTTCAGCAGCGGCACCGCACGCGGTGTCGTCGTCACCAGCTGCCGGGGCCGCAACCCCAGTCTCAATCCGAATTGCAGCATGTCGAAAGTCTCCTCGCCGTGGCGCCACTTGGCCAGTTCGTCGGCCCAGGCGATGTCAAATTGCGGCCCGCGCAGGGCCTCCGGGTCTTCCGAGGAAAAGGCCTGTGCAATGGAGCCATTCGGCCACTCCAGCCGCCTGCGGCTGGCGTTCCACTGCGGCCGCTCCGCCTTGGGGTGAATGGCGAGCAGGCCCGAGACGCCCTCGATCATCACCTCCCGCACGTCGCCATAGGTTTCCCCCACCAGCGCGATCCGGCCAGCCGGGCCGTGCGGCGCGCACCAGCGGTGCCCCAGCGCCATCGCCCGCACCCATTCGGCCCCGGCCCGCGTCTTGCCCGCACCGCGCCCGCCCATCATCAGCCAGATGCCCCAGTCCCCTTCGGGCGGCAGCTGGTGCTCATGGGCGAAGGTCGGCCAGTCATGCAGCAGAAACGCCATCTCCGCCGGGGTCAGGCTGTCCAGCACCGTGCCGATCCGCCCCGCCGTCCGGCAGGCTGCCAAGGCGGCGCGCAAGTTCCTCGCGCATCTGTTCGGGATCGCCTGTTTCATCCGCCTCCCCGCTCTGGTCCCTGTGCAATTCCAGCAGCGTGTCGAGCGTCCGGGCCAGGCTCGCCAGTGTCTTGGCCCCCTGATCCATCTCTGTCAGCTTCAGCTCGCCTTTGGCCAACCCCGCCAGCCGCTCTTCCAGCTGCGCCACCTGCGCCTCGAAGGCCCGGTAGAGCCGGACCACCATCACGCCCCGCGCCTCAGGCCCCGCCGCCGCAAAAGCCGCCGCATCCAGCGAAGGCGCCACAGTCTCCGCCGCGCCCTTCGCCGTCCGCCTGCGCCGCACCGGCACCTTGGGCACTGCGTCAGCTTTCAGCCCTTCCCCGCCTGCCTCAGTTGGAGAAGCTGCCGCCTTGCGGCTGCGCATGCCCTTGCGCGCTGCAGGCGCACGTGTCCCGTCCCTGCCCGGCCCGTCCGCCGTTGCATCCCCTGTCATCCCGCCGTCTCCGGAGTGTTCAAAACGCGCGTGCCGCGCTCACAGGCCAACCGCCTGCGCCAGTCTCATAAGCCTCACCAACCGGCGCAAACCGCTGGCCCGGGCTCATTATAGCTCAAACAAAAAACGGGCCAACCAGCCCTCGCTGGCGCCCGCCAAAATCGTCATCCGAATTCTATCCCTCACCGGTCCATGTCAGCCTAAACTGCCGCCGGAACCAGATGCGCGCCGCAGCCGCACTTTTCGGATCATGACAAAACCATACCCAAACAGCGCGCGGGTGTCAAGGATTATTTTCCTATTCCGTTGCAGGAAAAAACCGGCCCAGGTTCGGGCCGGTTTCAAGTCCCTGCGCCTCAGGCAATCCGGCGCGACATTTCCCGCACTTCAGACGTCGCCTGCGCAATACGTTCCGAGGAGTTGCTGATATCGCCCATGCTGGATGTGATCGACTGCACTCCCGTGGAGGCCGCCTGCATGTTGTGCGAAATATCCCGTGTCACGGCCGTCTGCTCTTCCACGGCCGCTGCGATCGTGGACGAAATGGTCCGGATGCTCTCGATCGTCGCCAGGATGGAACCAATTGCCTCCCCGGCGCGGTCCGCTGAGCTTTGCACCGAGGCAATCTGTGCCGCAATGTCCTCCGTCGCCTTGCTGGTCTGGGACGCGAGGTTCTTCACTTCCGACGCCACCACCGCAAAACCCTTGCCTGCTTCACCGGCGCGCGCCGCTTCAATGGTGGCGTTGAGGGCCAGGAGGTTGGTCTGACCGGCAATCGCCTCGATCAGTTCCAGAACCTCGCCGATTTTCTGCGAATTGGCATTCAGCCCTTCCATGATCTGGCGGGACTGGGCAGCCTCTTCGGCCGCCTGCGCAGAAATTCCGCTGGCCTGATTCACCTGCCGGCTGATTTCGGCAATCGAAGCCACCAGTTCCTCGGAGGCTGCAGCAACCGTCTGAACATTGTCGGATGTGTTTGTGGACGCAGCCGAAACCTCACGGATCTGTTCATTGGCGATATCCACTTCACCGGCGATATTCGCCAGCTCGGCGACGATCTGCCTCTGAATCTCCTCGCGCGCCATTCGCTGGCGCACCGATTCAGTCCGGTCAACGGCGAACTTGATCACCTTCACAACACGCCCGGCTTCATCGAAAACAGGATTGTAGCTGGCGGCGATGTAGACATCCACGCCCCCCTTGCCAAGGCGGTGGAAATCGCCAGCCTGGAACTTTCCCTGGCGCAGATTTTCCCAGAATGCCCGGTAGTCTGCACTCTTCACCCCTTCCGGAGGCATGAACATGCTGTGATGGCGCCCCTTGATCTCGTCCAGGCGGTAGCCGACCGTTTTCAGGAAGTTCTCGTTGGCCTCGACGATCGTGCCATCCGGCTCAAATTCAATAATGGCGTTCGAGCGGTTGATGGCCGATAGTTTGCTGGCGGTTTCGAGTGCATTACGCTTGGCGGCCGTTATATCAGCAGCCACCTTGATGACACCGGTCACCCTGCCTCCACGCCCGATGATCGGGTTGTAGGATGCCTGGATCCACACATCGCGGCCGCCCTTGGCAATGCGCCGGAACTCCCGCGACGACCATTTGCCAGCCGCCAGATCCCGCCAGAACTCCTTGTAGGCGGGCGTGTTCACCTCCTCAGCAGGGACGAACATACTGTGGTGCTTCCCGGTGATCTCAGCCAGCGTATATCCTAAGACATCCAGAAAATTCTGGTTTGCCGTAACGATCCGCCCTTCAGTGTCAAACTCGATAATGGCTTGCGAGCGCCCGATTGCGTCGAGTTTGGATTTGGAAAGCGACATATGCATAAGCATCGAAAGCACCTCAGAAAGCGGCCTCATAACCCACAAGACGCAGTACGGTTGCATGCGGGCTACCTCATACGAAATTCCCCCTAAAAACTTAACGAACCCCTGAGCCGCAAATGCAATAGCGTCAGAACAACTACGTAATTTCCAAAAAAAACCCATAATCTCGAAATCCAGATCCGAACTTTGAACGTATGCCAATGAAAAAATGGGAAACTTCCTTAAATTCAGGGTTGAGTTATTTGTCATGAGCAAACCAAGGACAATTCTTCCGGCAATTATGGCCCTGATAATTTCGACAATATCATGGACGGATTTTGCAAGCGCAAGTCAACGACTCGGATCGTGTCCCAGGACGTAGTGTAGCTGGGTTTCATGGCCATCGGTGATTTCCGGTAGGGTCGGGTTGCTTATGACCAACCTGAAGGGCACCATCGATGACCGACGACATGATGAACCTGCGCTCACTCGTTGAGAAGAGCGCCGACGCTGATTTGCTGCGCGAGATGATCGGCTTTGCCGCCGAGAAGCTGATGGCGCTGGAGGTCAGCACGAAGACCGGCGCTGGCTATGGCGAGAAGAATAGCTTCCAGCTGGTCCAGCGTAACGGCTATCGCGAGAGGGACTGGGAGACACGGGCGGGCACCGTCGAGCTGCGCATTCCGAAGTTGCGCACAGGCAGCTATTTCCCGAGCTTTCTCGAGCCGAGCCGGATGGCCGAGAAGACTCTGACGGCGGTCATTCAGGAGGCTTACATCCAAGGCGTTTCAACCCGATCCGTCGATGATCTCGTCAAGGCCTTGGCCATGAGCGGCATCTCCAAGAGCCAGGTATTGCGGCTCTGCGAGGAGATCGACGAGAAGGTGAAGGCCTTCCTCGAACGTCCCGTCGAGGACGAGTGGCCCTATTTGTGGATCGATGCCACCTATCTCAAAGTCCGGCACGGCGGGCGCATCGTCTCTGTCGCTGTCATCATCGCGGTGGCTGTGAACACCGACGGCCGACGCGAAGTGCTCGGCATGGAAATCGGGACATCCGAGGCCGAAGCGATCTGGACGGAGTTTCTTCGAAAGCTAACCAGACGGAGACTGCGCGGCGTCAAGCTCGCCGTCTCCGATGCGGATGAGGGTATCAAGGCCGCCGTGTCGAAGGTGCTCTCTGCCACCTGGCAGAGGTGCCGGGTCCACTTCATGCGCAACGCGCTGGCTCATGCCGGGAAGAGCGGACGGCGCGTCGTCTCCGCCTTCATCGCCACCGCCTTTGCCCAGGACACGCAAGAAGCGGCGAGCACCCAATGGCGCAATGCCGCCGGCCAGATCAGGCCGAAGGTGCCGAAGCTGGCAACCCTTATGGACAGCGCCGAGCAGGACGTGCTCGCCTATATGACGTTTCCCAAGCCGCACTGGGCCAGGCTTCATTCCACAAATCCGATCGAACGCCTGAACGGCGAGATCAAGCGGCGGACAGAGGTCGCCGGCATCTTCCCGAACGACGATGCCATCGTCAGACTGGCCGGTGCATCACTCCTCGAACAGAACGACGAATGGGCCGTCCAGCGATCCCGCTACATGACACTGGAAACCATCGCCACAATGAGCGATGATCCGCTCATCAGCCTGACAGCAGCAAGCTGATACTCATCTGGCCCTCCGGGATGAGACGTGGTTGTCTAACCTACACCACTCGCCGGGACACCATCCAATATTTTAGAGAGGTTTCGAGCTGTTACAGCTGGGGAATGTCGCATATCAACAGCACATAGATCAGAAACCACTCATACCAGCGCTCAATGATCAGAACTCATTTGCCCATTTGCGGTGACCGATGGACATGATGCGCCATGGCTGACTTTCGAGTTTCCGCCAGGCGTCGCAGCAATGGTCTACGATGTCTTCGTATGATTTGAAGACCCGGTTTGAGAGCCAGTTCTGGGCATGAACTGCCAGAGGTTTTCAACGGGTTCAGTTCCGGGGATTTCGGCGGCAGCGGCAGAATGCTGATGTTGCCGGGCACAACGAGGTTGTTGGACATGTGCCAGCCCGCCTGATCCATGATGAGGATGGCGTGCGCGTTCCCGTCGGCATGGCGGGAGATTTCACTCATACCAGCTCTCGATGAGCTTGACTCATTGGCCCGTGCGGCGCCTGAGCAATTTCAAGGCGTGATGCGTCAGCATCGAAAGCCTTGGTATCAGATGCTGGGTCATGGCATGGGTGTCGCACCATGGCATGACCAGCGCCGCCGCCTTGCCGAGCTTCGGGCAGACTGCACCGAAGATGCAGGCCGATCTTGTGCGTTGATCATGCGGTGCTGAAGGCCGCGTTCCGCGTCTGGCCCAGCGGCGCGTGATCTTGTTCTTCTGGCCGATCCGAGCCTCGTCCTGGAACCAAATCTCTACTTGTTTTCCCCCGACTGCTCCGGCGGCGATTTCTGCCACAGCGGCGGGGAAGGTTTTTTAAATTCCTCAATCGCCTGGCTATCCTGTGCATGATGCTTCGGCCGGGCCGTGAGCTTGCGATAGCCCAACGCCTGTAGTTCACGCCCAAGCGTCTGGCGGCTCACCGGGATACGATGCTCCTGCCAAAGCCACTGCACCAGATCGGCGAGCCTCCAGCGCACGACCCCATCGAGATAGGGCACGGGACCTTTCTCGACCGCCTCAACGAGCGCCTTGCGCTGCTCGTCGTTCAGCAACGGCTCTCGACCCTTGGCCTTTCCAGTCTTCAGGCCGTCTGGACCGTGCTGATTGAAACGCTCGACCCAGTCCCGAACGATCTGCAAGCCTACCCCACCCGTAGAGGCGGCCTGGCTGCGCGAGCCGCCCTCGTAAATGACCGACAAAGCAAGCAGCCGGCGGGACCAGTTTGCGTCCCGGCTCTTTCTGGCAAGCTGACGCAGATCATCAGCCGTGTAGTCTTGTCGGATATTGAGGGCCCATCCCATGGCGAAATCTCCTTTCACCATGTTGAATTATGATTTGCCTGAAAACGGAATCCCGTGAGTCAATTTCATCGGGCCTCGGTATTACGTGTCAAGAAATGCGTTCTCCAGCCCCCGGAATCCTTTTCCATGCCAACGTTCGGACGTCCCGTGCCAATGGCGTATCAGTGCCAACGACGACGGGATTTCCGACAGAAGCGAGCATATCAATGTCGGAGATATCATCACCAAAAGCGAAGCAAGCTGCAGGATCGCCATTTCGATCTTCGAGAAACAGTCTAATCGCCTCCGCCTTCCCCTTGCCTATTGTTTGCGGATCACCGATCTCACCCGTTAGAATCCCGTTCGGGCCAAGCACGAGGGGCGCGCCTAGAATGTGCCCCACCCCGAGATGCCGGGCAATTGGATCAAGGACGGCACCGAACGACCCGGAGACGAACACTGGCTCAACGCCTTCGGACTTCAGTCGTGAAAGCTCTTTCACGGAAGAGGCAATGAAAAAAGACTCTGACGCCTCAAGGTAGGGGCGCGCCCAGCACTCGCCTGCAGCGACTAGGTCTTCGGCATGCACACCGGCGAAATGGCGATAATATGCCCGGTTGAGCACCTCGCGACTGTCCCCGCGGGCGCGCCTCGCAACGAAATCACGGTTGAATTCCTCTAGCAAGTCAGCGTTGGTCAGCCATTCCAACGCCCAGAAGCGGTAAAAGTCGAACATGCTTTTGTGTCTGATCAACGTATCGTCGACGTCGAAGAAGGCAAAGAGGGTCACGATTGGCCCTCCTCATACGTCTTGCGCCGGCTCAGTGTCTGGAAATGCGGGTCGGACCCCACCACGCCGGCGTCTGCCCAACGCGACGGGTCCGTCTCGACCAAGTAGACGCTGATCTTGTCGAGAGGCACACCGGTCACGCGGTGCATGGCGTCGGTCACCTCTTTGAGAAGAGCCTCGGCCTTCGTCTGATCGTTGATCTTGAATGTCGAAATCTGGATGACGGGCATAATCTATTCTTTCGTGGGAGTTATTCGCACTGACGCCGAGTGCGAAGACCTTCGAACATCGGCTGCGGAAACTTGAGCTGGGCATGGATATCACCGCCGAGGCCGTATCGGCCGATTGCGCCACCATGACAAAGCTGACTGCTCATCCACAAAACGACGAGGTTGATCACGCGATTTCCGTCGGGCAGCGCGGGGTCAGGGAACGGGTCCGGCAGGATCGCCTCAAGACATGCGCTGCCCGTGCCGTCCGTCACGAATGCGTTCGGGATACCGAGCGGCCCTGGTCGCGTGGGATCAGCCGGGTCAAGGTCGCGCGCCCGCAGGGTCATGACCGTGTAGAGAGAGCGCGGCAGAAGGCCGGAGAAATCGCACCTGAACAGCACATCGCATCCGTTGTTCACATCAAACAACCGGACGGATCCGCGCGCGCGCACCCAATCTGCAAGCGTCACAGGCGCTGTCAGCTGTCGGCCATGTTCGGGCCGTGCATCCGGGATCGGGACCTCGTGGAAGGCATAGCTCGGGCGCGTTTCGGAACGGGCATCGGGATATTGCTGGGGTGCGAATAGCATGGTGTAATTGTTACACGGTAGAGGCACCGGCAGAGTGTACAGAACTTTCGTCGCGATAGCGTCGGGGAGTGGCTCTTTCGGCTCAAACCTTTCAACGATAGTGTATGGCGCCCGCTGCCCGAATTGCGGAACATTTGTGCAGGGCGATACGATTGCACCACCCTACCTTGTAGTCACGCCATCAGGCCCCTCTTCATTGAGGGCCCCGATAACGATGAAGTTGCCTTGCGCATCCATAACTTCGCTCGGCGGATAGAGCGGATCCTGCGTGGTCACGCTGAGATCAAGTGGCGGCGTCAGAGGCCTTCCCGACCCCAAAGGATCGGGACGCTCTCGCAGGATGATCTCGGTCGTCATGCCACTTGCGCCATGGCGGCTTCGGCGTGGGCCGACAGGATCGCGTCCGTAGCCTCCTGTGCAAGCGCGGCCTCTTTTTCAGCGAGCACATCGTGAGGGAATACCGCAAAGCTGCATGCGATCCGGGTCCGCACTTGGCCGCCTTGGACAACATCCATCTCCACACTGAACTTCCGACGGCGTTCACTGATGTCGGCCCCAAGCACACGGTAGACGATCTGTGCTGGCAGTGGGAAGACGAAGCCGGAAAACTCGGTCGTCATTGAGTTGATGACGAAGTAGGTTTTCCCATCTTGCCCCCCGAGGAAGAATGCCTCGGTGACGGCGAGGAAGGCTTGACGTCCCGCTTCTACCAGCACCATACCCTGCACATGCTGGCCGGTCTGGTGGTCACCCATGATTTCACAGTCGCTGTCGATTCGGATGTCCATCACGAAGGTGTCCTTCGACACTTGGACCGGAACGCCGATGAGGGTGTTGCAAGCTTGTTTCTTATGCGAGAGACGGCCCTGTGCCCGAACCGGGATCGACCGCAGTTCGGAAGCGTCCCACCGGATCCCATTGGGGTCCTGCCTGTCGATATCTTGGACCAAGGCCTCGTGCTCAGCATCCGACAAACCTTGCCCTGCGAGCAGCCGGACGGGGCCGGGTATAATGTGCTCGGGAAGAGCAAGCATTGCGCGGACATGGCTCAAGGTAACAGCCTTTTTCGACTGAGCGAAGTCGGCGAACTTGTCTGCGACGATGATTAATGTCTCGGACGTCATGCGATGATTCCTCTCAGAGCGTTTGAATTCACGCCGCGCGCAGCGCCGTATTCGCGTAGACCTTGGTGTAAAGACCTGCAGTGCCCCCAGTGATGTACCGGTCACCGGCCTGCTGAACGATGTCGCGGTACCGCTCGGACGCGAAAACCGCTCCGTACACCTCGGGATCGACCGAAAAACCGGACAAGAACATCACACCAGGCTGAGCGCTAATCAGCGAGTGGTAGGCCAAGAACACCTCGACCTCCGGCGCCGCGCGGACCACGTTGAAGATCGTTTCATCCCGCCAGGACCGGTAGGCGGCATGTTCTTCGGGCCTGACCTCAACATGGCGCAACTGGAGAAACGGAGTCTCGGGAAGTGGGCCAGCGCAGGTTTTCGAAGCTTCGACAAAATCAAGAATCTCGCGTCTGATGTCGCCCGACAGGTATTCCGCAAAATCTCGCGCCACGTCGGCGAACCGCGCCCGCACGCCGGCAAGATCAAGCTCGGCCTCCAATGAATCAACAGCCAGAACCTCGTCAGATTCGAGACTAATGAATACCCGCCCGTCCACGATGTCCTCAAGAACAGCGGCGAGGGCTTGCGCAGCTCCGGGCTTTGTAGGAAATCGCGAAACCATCAGAAGTTCTGCAGGCATTTTTATCTCCATCAATACGCGCTGCCCCCCGAGCCCACTGCCCGGTCAGCGCGTATGTAGAGCCTCCAACTTTCCGGCTGCGGAATCTTTGGAAAATATTGCAAACTTATTTTTCAAATTTGGAATATCGCCCAGCATCGGGAAGCCCCGCCTCCTCCGCAGCGGCCGTTCCGTCATGCGCCGAGACCAGCGCAGTCAGTAGCCGCGCAGTCGTGCCCGGTTTGCGGAAACGATCTCGACCAGGAAGTCCGCCAGTGTCCGGATCCGTGGAGATCCCGCTAGATCGGACTGCATCACCAGATATATCGGCTGGTCGAGTCCGATATCACTCTCCAGGCATTCGAGATTCGCATCGCGTGCCAGAAAATGGGGAAGAACCGCCAGGCCAAGTCCGGCCCGTGTTGCCGCAACCTGGGTCGAAAGCGACGTGGTGGTGATGGCCGGCTGCCGCCCCCGAAGAACCCGTTCCATCCACTGGGCCGCAGGCAGATGTGATTGTGCGTCGCCCCACGTGATGATCTCATCGTCCTCGTAAGCGCCCCGGTGGGTATCGACGCTGCGCATCTCAACATAGGACTGCGCCGCGTAAAGGCCATAGCCCAGGGTCCCGAGGCGCTTTATCGTCACATTGCCGCGTTCGGGCTTGACCATACGCACCGCAAGGTCCGCATCGCGACGATGGACATTCACCGTCACAATATCGGTGATCACTTCCACCATGAGCTTTGGATGAAGGCGCCGGAAGTCCAGAAGCGCGGGAAGGATCAGCGCGTTGGCGAGGTTCTCTGCCGTGGCAAGTCGAACCCGACCGGTCAGTTGGGTCTCTCGGCCACCTGCACTCTCGAAGGCGAGCGCGGCCTGCTCAAGCGCCTCGCCGCGATCAAACAATTCGCTGCCTTCCTCGGTCAACTGATAGCCCGACTGCTGGCGCACGAACAAGGGAACGCCAAGAGAGTGTTCGAGGCGATCAACCCGGCGTGACAGCGTGGCGATTCCGATGCCCAGTACACCCGCCGCAGCGGTCAGAGTCCCGAGTCGGGCCACTGCAAGAAACGCGCGGACATCGTCCCAGACGATCGGGCGCCGGAGCGATTTTCCGGAAACGGAAATCATGTTCTCGAAATTGGCTGCATTTTTCACACACGTCATGTGCCATGCATTTGGCTACCCGAACAAGGAGAAAATCATGAAAAAGCGCATCCTCGGACGAGATTTCGAGGTTTCGTCAATCGGTCTGGGCTGCATGGGGATGAGCGAGTTCTACGGTCCTCGCGACGACAGCGAGTCCATGGGAGTTCTGTCACGAGCGGTCGAACTGGGGATAGACTTCTTCGACACCGCTGACATGTACGGCCCCCATCACAATGAAGAGTTGATCGGAACCTTCCTGCGCCAGACCGGCGCCGATGTTCGGATAGCCACCAAGTTCGGCATCGTTCGGCAGTCCGGCGAATACCGGCGTAGCCTCGACAATGCGCCGGACTATGCCCAGGTTGCTTGCGAAGCATCGTTGCGCCGTCTCGGGATCGACCGGATAGACCTCTACTACGTCCATCGCGTCAACACCGAACAGCCGATCGAGGAGACGATGGAGGGGCTCGCGCGGCTGGTCGGCGAGGGCAAGATTGCGCGGATCGGTCTTTGCGAGGTCAGTGCCGAAACACTCCGCAGAGCCCATGCCGTGCATCCCGTGACAGCACTGCAGACGGAATATTCCCTGTGGTCCCGTGGGGTCGAAGCAGAGATCCTGCCGACATGCCGTGAGCTGGGGATCGGCTTTGTGCCTTATTCCCCGCTCGGTCGCGGCTTCCTGACGGGACGGTTCCAGTCACCAGCCGAGTTCGAAGAAGGCGACTTTCGCTCTGTACTGCCGCGATTCGCAGACGGGGCTATAGGCCAGAACCGCCGAATCGCTGATGTCATCGCGGAGATGGCAGCCAAGAAATCTTGCACACCGGCCCAGCTCTCGCTTGCCTGGCTGCTGGCCAAGGGCAGAGATATCGTCCCGATCCCAGGGACCAAACGGCTTGCCTATCTCGAAGACAACGCCGGGGCGGCCGATGTCGTGATGAACGATGCGGATTGCCGACACCTGGAAGAGGCAATCTCGCAGTTGCCTGTCATTGGCGAACGTTACACGCCGGAAGGGATGAAGGGAGTGAACGCATGACACATGCACGTCCCACCCGCCAGGCACATGCACTAGCCCTTCTGGAACGGCTTGAAGCGGATGCGCCTGATCGCGTGAACGCCAATCTGACCGACTTTGACCGCGATGCAACGGAGATCATTCTGGGGTTCGCCTTTGCGGACGTGGTGTCGCGGCCGGGTATCGACCTGAAGACACGCGAGATGCTGACCGTCGCGATGCTCGCCTCTATGGGGACCGCCTCCGGCCAACTCGATTTTCACATGCGTGCTGCGATGAATACCGGAGTCTCGCGCCAAGAAATTGTCGAGATCATCTACCAGGTGGCCGTCTATGCCGGGGTTCCTGCCGCCATGAACGCCATCGCTTCCGCGAAGAAGGCTTTCGCGAAAGCGCGTGAATAAACCTTCAATCGGAGTTACTCAAATGGCCCATTCCCCTGATCGCGCGTCGCCGCGCGCCTGGTTCGCCGTCGCGGCACTCGGCGTCGGCAGCTTTTCCATTGTGACCGCAGAACTCGCTCCAATAGGGCTGCTCTCTCCCATCGCCAGCGATCTCGGCGTGACTACCGCGACGGCCGGGCTTGCCGTGACACTCTACGCATGGATCGCAGTCCTCGCCGCTCTCGCTTCGGCGGTCTGGCTGGGAGCAACGCCGCGACGTCCGATGCTCGTAGGCCTCATGCTGATCCTCGGTGGATCTGGCATCTGTGCAGGCATCGCGGACTCCTTCTCTTGGCTCATGGCCTCGCGTGTTCTAGGTGCCTTGGCGCACGGCGCGTTCTGGGCCATGATCGGCACCCTCGGCGCACAACTAGTCCCCGCACGACAGGTCGGCGTGGCCACCTCAATCATATTTGGAGGTGTCTCGGTCGCCAGTGTCCTGGGTGTTCCGCTGGCAAATTTCATCGGACTGGAGAGCGGCTGGCGAGCTGCATTTCTGGCCATCGGCGTTCTGTCGGTCGTGGTCGCCTTGGCGTTGAGATTGACGATCCCGAATGTCGCGGGCTCAGGTCGAGTGGGTTTCCGCGCGCTTGGAGAAATCCTTGTGACCCCCTCGTTCCAGCGTATCTTCGTGGCGACACTCTTCGCGATAACGGCGCACTTCATGGCGTTCACCTATATCGAACCGTTTCTGTCGGACGAAATCGGCATGGCGTCCAGATGGATCGCTCCCCTGCTCCTTCTGTTCGGCTTAGCGGGCCTCGCGGCCAATGTCGTGACTGGCGCCCTGGTCGACACGCGTCTCAAAACCGTGGTGACCATGGCCTTGCTGTTCGCATGTATTTCTCTTGTTTCGCTTGCTCTCCTGGGCAGTACTGCGGGGCTAGTCGGCGTTCTGGTCGCCCTCGTCCTCTGGGGCGGCGCCGTCGCTGCGGTCCTGGTCGGATTCCAGACTTGGGTGCTCAAGCAAGCCGGTACCGACGCCCTTCAGGCCTCGGCAATCTATGTGGCACTGTTCAACGGCGCGATTGGTCTCGGCGCGGCAATCGGATCGATACTTCTGCCTCACACGGGGCTCACGGGCATGTTCCTCATCGCCGCCGTGTTGGTCGCCGCGGCCCTGTTGGCGACGTTAACCCTTCGGGAACCCGATGCCGTTCCGGCGCAGTAGTCTTGAGAGCTGGAGCGGTCGTGATCCGCCCGTCCTGAGGCACAGCATGGCGGGGCGAGCAGGCCATTATGCGGGCCCTGATTTCGGGAGGATCATCCGGGGCCCTTCCATTCACGTCCGGCAAAGACACCAGGTAAATGCAATCTGCCTGTAGCAGGCCTGCCCTAGTTCAACATCAGGCGCATCGATTTCACGCCCGCCAAGGCCTTTGTACAAGGCTATATTGGGATTGGTTAGATAGAAGCTGCCGCCGCCTGTCTTGAGAATATAGGCATAAACCTCTTTAAATAGGCGGCGGCCAATCCCCCTCCGCTCAAAGGCCGGATCAAGGTAAAGAGCGTAAAGCTCGGCTCGTCCTTGAGGACTACTTCCGCGGCACTACCACCGCCCACGGAGTTTTCGAAAGCAGGATCGCCGGCGAGCGGCGCGAGTTCACCGTCAAGCTCACCGGCACATGGGATCCCAGGACGTTCACCCTCCGCCTGCGCGAGGATTTCGTCTACGACGACGGTGAGAAGGACACCAAGGTCTGGTTCTTCCAGAAAGTCGCAGAAGACCGCTATATCGGCCAGCGCTCCGATGTGCTGACCCCGGTCAACATCGGTTATCAGGGCGACAGCATCGTCTTCACCTATCCGGTCGAGGTGCCTTTGAAGAACGGCAGTGTCGCTCTGCGTTTCTATGACACGCTCACCCAGACCGGCTCCCGCACGGTCCGCAATACGGCCACCGTCATGAAATATGGTATCACCGTGGGAACTGTTGACCTGACCTTCACAAAATAAGGCTGGCTCACAGAAACTGTTCACATATACTGAACATCAGTCGAAGTCTGGACCGGCTAATCAGATCGCTGTTCACCACCTATGTTCACTCCAGAACGAAGGCGCGGCCCCGCCGCGCCAGATCAGGAGATAGGAAATGATCACGCAGATCAAAGGCCTGCACCATGTCACGTCGATTGCTGACGATGCTGTGGCGAACAATGCGTTCTTCACCCGCGTGCTCGGCCTGCGCCGCGTGAAGAAGACGGTCAACTTCGATGCGCCCGATGTCTATCATCTCTACTATGGTGACGAGACCGGTTCGGCCGGCACGGTGATGACCTACTTCCCCTTCCCAGGTGCCCGTCAGGGCCGCCCAGGCACGGGGGAAGTCGGCACCACGCTCTTCTCCGTCCCGAAAGACTCTCTCGGCTTCTGGCAGACGCGGCTTGCCGGCGCCGGGGCGGCCGGACTGGTCGAAGACACGGCTTTCGGCCAGAAGCGCCTGCATTTCTTCGGCCCCGACAACGATGCCTTCGCGCTTGTTGAAGTGGACGGAGACGCCCGCGCGCCCTGGACGGCGGGCGGCGTCCCGGAAGATGCGGCCATCCGCGGCTTCCACTCCACCAGCCTGCGCCTCCGCGATGATGGTGCAACGGCGGAACTGCTCGGCTTCATGGGCTATGAACTGGCAGACTCCGCAGATGGCGTGAAGCGTTTCGCGGTGCCCGGCGGCAATGGCGCCCATGTCATCGATGTGGAAACCATGCCCTCGATTGCCCCGGCCGTCTCCGGTTCCGGTTCCGTCCACCACATCGCCTTCGCGGTGGAGGACCGGGCCGCCCAGCTTGAGGTCCGCAAGGCCCTCATGGACACGGGCTATCAGGTCACCCCGGTGATCGACCGCGACTACTTCTACGCGATCTATTTCCGCACGCCCGGCGGCGTGCTGTTCGAGATCGCCACCAATGAACCGGGCTTCAACCGGGATGAGGACACGGCCCATCTGGGCGAAGCACTCAAGCTTCCCACCCAGCATGCCCACCTGCGCCCTTATCTGGAAAAGCAGTTGGTTTCACTGGAAGGCTGAAATTCTTCCCCGGTGGGCACGTCTCACCGGGAAAGGATCATGCCCGAGCGGCGTCCGAGCCTGTTCAAGGCTTGATGCGTCAGCATCGAAAGACTTGGTATGATTATGACCACAGTATCCTACACCACTTACGAGCGCCCCGCCCCCGGCGGGGCGCCTGCTCCCCTCGTCCTCGCCTTTCACGGCACGGGCGGGGATGAGCACCAGTTCGCGGGGCTTTCGGCGGAGCTTTTCCCGCAGGCCACGCTCCTCAACCCCAGAGGCGATATCTCGGAAGGCGGCGCCCTGCGCTTCTTCCGCCGCACCGGCGAAGGCGTCTATGACATGGCGGACCTTGCGGCCCGCACGGCTCGGATGGCTGCCTTCATCGCGGACCAGACAGCGCGTCTCGCACCGTCCAGGGTCTTCGCCTATGGCTATTCCAACGGCGCCAACATTCTGGCGAGCGTTGCGTTCCAGCGGCCGGAACTCTTCAGCGCCATCGCGCTGCTGCATCCGCTCATTCCCTTCACACCGCAGGAGAATGCAGGCCTCTCCGGCCTGCCGGTCCTGATCACCGCCGGGCGGCGCGACCCGATCTGCCCCGCACCTCTCACGCAGTCACTGGCGGACTGGTTCACGGGCCAGACAGCGGATGTGGAACTGGTGTGGCACGATGGCGGCCATGAGCTGCGCCAGGGCGAAGTACAGGCACTCGCCGCCTTCGCCAGCTCTCATCTGTGACCAAAACCCGCCGGACGGCACCCGCAAGGTGCTGTCCGGCGGCACGTTTCAGGCCTTCTGCGCGGGCCTTTCAAGTGCCTCTTCCGGCCATTCCTCCGGCCAGCTCACCACATGGTTCTCGTAGTCCTCGATCTCGATCCCTGCTTCCGTCACCGTGCGGCCGGATACGGAGATGCCTGCCAGATGCACCGTCTCCGGCGAGCCCGAGATCAGCGGATGCCACCAGGCCAGATCCTCCCCGTCCCGCACCAGGCGGTAGGCACAGGTTGGCGGCAGCCATGTCAGCGTCCGCACTTCAGCTGGCGTCAGCTGGATGCAATCGGGCACGGTATCGGTCCGGTTCGCATAGTCGCGGCAGCGGCATGTGGTGCCATCCAGCAGCTCGCACGCCACATCCGTCCACACGATTGCCCCCGTGTCCCAGTCCTCCAGCTTATTCAGGCAGCAGCGGGCACAGCCGTCGCACAGCGATTCCCATTCGGTCTGCGTCATCTCCTCCAGAGTTTTTGTCTTCCAGAAGGGCGCATTTCCCGGGTTTTCCGCTTCGGTCATTGATTTCATGTTCGCTTTCGGCTTCCCTTGCGGGACAGGGTATGTCACTCGATAGTTTCCTTATCACCATCTGCAGGGCACAGGTAGCTTGCGGTGACGTCGGACCAGCACAACGGCAACGGAAGCCCGCCGGAGAACGGCAGCAAACCGGATATGGACAGCCCTTCTGAGGCTGCAGTGACGGAGGCTGGCCAGCCGGATGCGGTGAGCGCTGAAACTCACGCGCCGCCCGAGGCTGAAGTCCATTCCGTCCCATTACCTCCTGAAGAAAAACCCCGCCAACCGTTTGCCACCCGTCCGCGCCGGTCGCTGCCGGCCCTGCTCATGTCAATTGACGCCTGGCTGGATACGGTCCTGTGGCGCAGCTGGCAGGCCATCACGGACGGCTGGGATGCCTATTCGAGGTTCCTGCGCCGCTTCCGGGCCCGCGGCCTTTGGCGTGGGCTGGCAGAGCTTGGCTCGGATGGCTTCACCTTCGGCCTCCTCGGCTTCATCATCCTGCTGACCTTTGCCCAGCCCGCCTTTGAGGCAACGCGTGTGGCGGACTGGCGCACGACGGATGACTTCGCCGTCACCTTCCTCGACCGTTTCGGCAAGGAAGTCGGCCGGCGCGGCATTGTGCTCAACGACACCGTGCCCCTCGACGAACTTCCCGATATCCTGATCAAGGCAACGCTGGCGACGGAAGACCGCCGGTTCTTCGAGCATTTCGGCATCGACGTATTGGGCACCGCCCGCGCCATGGTGGAGAACCTGCGCGCCCGCACCGTTGTGCAGGGCGGTTCATCTCTCACCCAGCAGCTGGCCAAGAACCTCTTCCTCTCCAACGAGCGCACGCTGGAGCGCAAGATCAAGGAAGCTTTCCTCGCCCTCTGGCTGGAAGCGAACCTCTCCAAGCGCGAGATCCTGAAACTCTATCTGGACCGCGCCTATATGGGCGGCGGCGTTTTCGGCGTCACGGCGGCGTCTGAATTCTATTTCCGCAAGAATGTCCGGGAACTGACGCTGGCTGAGGCCGCCATGCTGTCAGGCCTTTACAAGGCTCCCTCGAAATACGCCCCGCATATCAACCTTCCCGCCGCCCGTGCCCGCGCCAATGAGGTGCTGAGCAACATGGTGCAGGCCGGCTTCATGACGGAAGGCCAAGTCATCGGTGCGCGGCGCAATCCGGCCGTTGCAGTCGACCGCTCCCGTGAGCAGGCCCCCGATTTCTATCTCGACTGGGCCTTCAACGAGGTCAAGCGCCTCGCCCGCCGCTATCCTGCCCTCGCCCGCGACCGTATCGTGACCGTCCGGACCACACTCGACCCCGCCCTTCAGCGGGAAGCCGAGCAGTCCATCGATGCCATCATGCGTCAGTTCTCGGAAGAGCGGCGTGCCCGCGAAGCGGCCATCGTCGCCCTGGTGCCGGATGGCGCGGTGCGCGCCATGGTCGGCGGCCGCGATTATGGCGCCAGCCAGTTCAACCGGGCCGTCGACGCGCTGCGTCAGCCAGGATCGGCCTTCAAGCCCTTCGTCTATATGACGGCCTTCATGAACGGCTATTCGAAGGACAGCATCGTTCCGGATGCCCCCGTTTCCATCGGCAACTGGAGCCCGCGCAATTACTCGCGCGGCTATGCCGGTGCAATCACCTTGAAAGAAGCCCTCACCCGCTCGATCAACACGATCCCCGTCCGACTGTCCATTGCCCTTGGCCGTCCGAAGATCATCGAGATGTCCTATCTCATGGGCATCAGCCACGAACTGCAGAACTCCACCTCTCTGGCGCTCGGCTCTTCGGATGTCTCGGTCATCGACATGGCCGCAGGCTATTCCGTCTTCGCCAACGGCGGCTACAAGGCAACGCCCTACACCATTCTGGAGGTTCGCAGCTCCAGCGGCACTGTCATCTATGACCGCGCCCAAAACGAGCCTGAGCCCCAGCGTATCCTGCCGGAGGAGAAGGTCTTCGAGATGAACGACATTCTCGTCAACGTGGTGGAGCGCGGCACCGGAAGGCGCGCCCTGCTGGACGGGGTCGTGGCAGCAGGCAAGACCGGCACCACCTCGGCCTACCGAGATGCGTGGTTCGTGGGCTACACCGGCAACTTCACCGCCGCCGTCTGGGTAGGCAATGACGATTTCACCGGTACGAACAATGTCACCGGCGGCACGCTTCCGGCCATGATCTGGCAGCGTTTCATGGCCTATGCGCATGAGGGCATCGAAATCCAGCCCATTCCCGGCGTTGATGCGGCCAAGGTCAAGCCTGCCAAGCAGCTGGCTGCAAGACCGGAAGTGGTCAGCACCGGCAGCCAGCCCCGTATTCTCAACAGCCGCTCGCTGGCGGTCATCACGCAGATCGGCGACGCACTCGCGGCCATTGGCCAGACGGCCAGCGCGGCCGGCATGGACAGCAGCGGGGCAGCCCAGCCATGAACGCCCGCTTTGACTCAGGCCCGGAACTCGACTGGAAAGAGGTGGAAACACCCGCCGTCCTGTCACGCCGCAAGCCGCATCCGCTGTGGCGGGCCTTCACCATCACGCTGCTGTTTGCCGGTGCGCTCATCATCGGCGTCGGCTCTGCTTATCTGGCCCTCAGCCGTGAGGATCTTTTCCAAAGCGTGCGCATCGGTGTCTGGGGTGCTCATCCGCTGGCCGGAACACCGGAGGCCGATCCCTATTCCGCAGCCATTTTTGCTCGGCTGGGCCGTGTTCCCCTGGCCTCCGGCGAGGGTGTGGCCTTCATCGCCAAGGAAACCTCCGCCGGACGCCCGCTCCGCCCCGGCTGCACCTATCTGATTTCGGGCCTGACTCCATCCGCCCGCCTGTGGACACTGACCTCCGCTGATGGAGAGGCCCGTCTCGTCCCGGTACCGATGGACCGGCTCTATCTCGACAGCAACCAGATCCTGCGCAAACCGGACGGATCCTTCGACATCACCGCCTCCGCCCGCCCTGCCCCCGGAAACTGGCTGCCGACAGGCAAAGGCGAGGGCCTTTCCTTCATTCTGCGCCTCTATGATGCGCCCATCACCACGGGCTCCTCCCTTGCAGGCCTGACCATGCCCGCGATCAGCGAGGTCTCCTGTCCATGAGCCGCGCCATCACCGGATCTCTGCGGTTGCCCCGTCTCTTGAGCCGTGCATCCGGACACGTCCGGGCCGCTCTGCCCCGGTTCTCGCTCTGGCTGCTCGCGATGCTGCTGATCGGCGGCATCATACATATCTTCGTGGTTCTGACTGTTCCCGGCCACGTGCGCGCCAAGGCATTTGCCGAGTTGCGTCACCTCGGCCCGGACCGCATTTTCCATGTCCTGCCCCCCATTACCGGCGGGGAAGAACTCGCCCCCATGCTGGACCCGGCCATGCGCCATGCCGTCTGCTGGTTCCGCCTGGAGGATGGTCCCCTGACACTTGCAGCCAACGTGGACTCGCCCTTCTGGTCCATGGCGCTGTTCAACGGGCGTGGAGAGGTGGTCTACAGCCTCAACAACCGCACCTCCGGCTCAGGCGCCCTCGCCATGCTGGTCCTGACATCAAGCCAGCTGTCGATCCTGCGTGAGAACCCGCCGGAAAACCTGGATGAGATGATCGTCATCGAGACCGATCAGAACGAGGGCTTCGCTCTCCTGCGCGCCTTCGTGCCGGATGCCGCCGCAGACCCCGTCCTTGCGGATGAACTGGGTGCCGCCAGATGTGCGGATATCTTCACGCCGGATACATAAACCAGCCTGAGACGCACCGGGCCTGAGCAAATTCAAGACGCGATGCGTCTCAGCATCGAAAGCCTTGGCATCACTTCTGAACCGGCGGACGCTCCAGCCCCCAGTTGTTATAGATACGCGACCGCTTCAGATCGTCTGGGGTATCGAACCGGTTTTCCGCCGCACAGCCTTTTTCCGTCAGACGCACCACGTCTTCCAGTTCCTTGATCGCCCGGTTCGTGTCCCAGAGCCGGGATCCGGACGGGGTCTCGATCTCGAAATGGTCTGTTGCCGTTTGATAGGCCTGGATGCGGAAGCGCAGCGCCTGTGCCACCCAGCCGATATAGGCCCGGTTCTCCCAGACGCGGGCATTGGCCCCTTCGAAGGTATCCTGCGTCAGGATATCCCGGCGCGACACCGCAGCCAGCCTCTCCCGGTCGGCGGCCTCCACGCGCGCTGCCACCTCGCAGAACGGCGGCACCAGCTTGGTGTCGCCGCGGGCATCCGCGGCAATCCGGTCAAACCGCGCCTCGCTGGAGTTGAACTTTTCGGATCCGAGGAACACCGAATAGAGTGTCACCGGAACCTTGCCCTCCTTTTCCGGCAGCACTCGCGTGCGGGCCAGTTCCACCTTGGTGCCACCGATCCAGTCCTTCGCCCAGGGCGGCCGGATCAGCCCCCAGCCAAGATCCCGCAGCAGCTTTTCATCGTCCGTGAGAATAAACTCCGACACCGGCTCACCGCGCACCCGCGCCGCCAGCTTTCCCGCTTCGGGCATGATCGTGTCATGTATGACGGAGGGCTCCGCCCTGCCGAAATCTCCCGTCGGCCGGCTGCATCCTGCAACCAGTACAGCACAGCACAGCAGCGGCAAAACGGCACAACGCGAGGGGCCGCGCTTCGTCCGGATGGGCCGGATCGCAACACAGGCCGGCCGGGCACTGTTTGCCCTGGTAATGGTCATGCTGGCGTTCCCTGGCCATGGGTGGCGGCAGGCACGCCTTGCGCGTCACTCCGCCTCGGGCGCAGCCTGTCCGGCTGGTGTTCCGATGGTCCCGATTCGGGCGGCAAGATCAAGCGCTTCCCGCTCGATACGCGCTCCGGGGAACAGAACGACCACGTCTTCCTGTGAAACAGGCCCCTGCCCGCCCGCTGCTTTGCGCTGCGGCCGCCTTGGTGCCATGCGGAAATCAAGCACGTATCCCATCGCTTCCTCCTTCGGCAGCAGCTCCGGCAAAAGGCGCGGGCTGTTTCAGGACTGTGGACACTTATGCTGGTTTTCAGAGTAACGCCCTTGCAGGGTTAACAGGCCGCTAACGGTTTATGTCTAATTTTAGCCACTGGACTGGGGGTAGCCTGTCCGTCCTTGTATTGAGTATCTGGCTGTAGCGGCGCGTATCATGTCATCAGTTCCGCCTGGTCGCGGTCCCAACTTCCTGAGCGGCACTCCGGATCTCACCCGGCGCGAACGCTTGCTACTGGCGGCCACCGAGCTGTTTGTGGCCCGCGAACGGCACGACCGGCAGGAGATCCGCGCCTTTGGCGAGCTGGCCATCAATCTCTACGAAGGAACCGATGTGGCAGACCGCCGCCGCATCGCCTGCCTCGCCGCCCGCGCCAGCGATATTCCGGCCGAGTTTCTGGATCTTCTCGCCCGCGATGAAGACGCGCTCGTCGCCTATCCGATTGTTCTGCATGCGGCCATGATCAGCACACAGGCGCAGCTTCTTATTGCCGAGCGCGGACCGGAGAGCCTGCGCCGGGCCTTGATCCGCCGTGAAGATCTCGTCCTTGCCGCCCAGACCGTGCTCGCCCGAACTGCGGATGCCCAATCGCTTCAGCAGCTTCTGCCCCGCATTGATCTTGCAAACCGTCCCGAAATCCTCGCAGCGCTCAGCGAACGCTCCGATGTCATGGCCGCGATCGGGCCGGATCTGGCCGCCCGCGCCCTGCTGCCGACGCCGCTTCTGCTCGCCAACTTCCCGTTCCTGGATCACGCAAACCGTCTGCTGGCCATTGGCGCTGCGGAGCTGCGCGCCCTTGGCAACCTGACCCGGCAGGGCGGCAAGCGCCCGCCCCGTCCGGCTTTCAAGCCCGCCCTGCTGCAGCGGCTGCGCGAGACTGCCCTGTCCGGTGGCCACGAGGCTTTTGCAGAAGGTATTGCCTATGCGCTGGGGCTCGATGCCGGACTTGCCTTGCATCTGGCCGCAGACGAACAGGGCGAAGCCCTGACGGTCTGCCTGAAGGTACTCGGCTTTGACAGCGAGAGCGCAACCGCAATGCTGGTGCGCCTTGGCGGCGTCACACTGGATCTTGCACGCCTGCGCAAGCTTCAGCATCTGTTCGAGAACATGTCCCTCGATGCGGCCGATTGCCTGCTGTCGAGCTGGCGCCACAGGGGCGAAATCATCGACGGAGAGCTTCAGCAGGCCGCAGCTGCCCGGCTGCAGCAGGCCGGAGGCGCCCGCGCCGGCCAGCGGCCGCAGGACATTGCCCGCCCCGGCGAACGCCCGCTGCCAACCCACAGGCCCGCACCACGCGCCGTTCCTTCGACCCGCCGTATCACCAGCGTCTGACCGGGGCAGAGGGGTCAGCGCCCCTGCTTCACCACCCCTGCTTCACCGGCCTGCGGTCAGCTCGCCATAACGGCCCGGTGTCATTCCCGTCTGCTTGCGGAAGGCCCGCGTCATGTGGCTCTGGTTGGCGAAGCCGCAGGCGGCCGAAACCCCTGTGGCCGTTTCCCCTGCTCTCAGCAGTTGCTTGGCCAGATTGATCCGCTGCATCATCACCCATTCGCTGGGCGCCATGCCGCGCGCCAGCTTGAACATGCGGTGGAAATGAAACACGGAAAGGCCCGTCAGCGCGGCAAGGTCCTCCAGATGGATCACGCCGTCCATATGGGCCCGCACCCAGTCATCCACCCGCCGCAGTTGATGCGGGCTGAGTCCGCCTTTCAGCAGCGGTGCACCACGCGTGAGATGCGCCACCATCACGGCAAAGGCCTCATCTGCCTTCAGAGCATCTTCGGCCATGGCCGCCTCAGCCATATGCAGCAACGGCACAGCGATGGAAGGCGCCGCCACAAAGGTTTCATCCCTCAGGTCCAGCCGCCGCGCGTCGCAGTCATGCACCTCGGCGAAGGCCGCACGCAACGCCTTGTCGCTGACATAGAGATGCACGAAGCGGAAAGGCTCGGTGATTTTCCAGTCCGATGCCTCACCTTCCGGCATCACGCAGACGGCCCCCTGCCAGCCGGGCAAGGCGCCCTTGTCGAGCCGTGACGTGCCTGTTCCGCCCTGAAGATAGAGGCTGAACGTGTGCCGCTCCGGCGTCTCATAGGACACCTCGTCGTCATGATTTTCCCAGATCGTCACAGAGCGTTCAGCCCCCATGCCGAGATGGGCGGCCGCAAAGGCGGTGGCAGACTGGCTGAGAACATCGTGAACGGTCGGGCGCATGATCACTGTCTACATCATCGGCTGCCTGCAAGGCAGAGGCTGGACAGAGAATACCGCAAGATCGTGCAAGCCGCTGCCCCTGTTTGCAGCGTAATACCGGCAGGTAAGGAGCCTGCCCATGACCAACATTCTGCTTTTCGCTTCCACTGTCCTGCTCTGGGGTACCACCTGGATCGCCATTGCCTTCCAGATTGAGGCTGCGCCCGTCCCGGTCTTCGTCTCCATCTTCCACCGCTTTGCGCTGGCAGCCCTTGTCATGGTCGCAGGGCTGGCGCTCATGGGCCGCCTGCGCCGCCCCCGTGTCTGGCGTTTTGTGTTCGCGCAGGCGCTTTGCCTGTTCTGCTGCAACTTCATCGCGCTTTACACGGCCACAACGCTCATCCCTTCCGGCCTCGTTTCGGTGATCTTCTCGCTGGCCTCGCTCTTCAATGCGGTGAATGCGCGGATCTTCTTCGGCGACAGGATCACGCCGCGCACCCTGGTTGCCGCTGCCCTCGGGGCCTGCGGGCTGCTGCTGCTGTTCTGGCACGACCTGACGGTCGACTTCGACATTTCCGTGCTGAAAGGTATCGGCTGGGCGGCGCTCGGCACCTGCTTCTTTTCGCTCGGCAACATGGCCTCGCGGCGCAACACGGCAGAAGGCGTTCCCCCAGCCACGGCCAACGCCTGGGGCATGAGCTTTGGCGCCATTGCCTTGCTGGCGATCATCTACGCCACCGGCAACACCCTGGTGACCCCGCCTTCTTCGACCTACTGGCTCGCCGCCGGATACCTTGCCGTCTTCGGCTCTGTGGCAGGTTTCACGGCCTATCTGATGCTTGTCGCACGCATCGGCTCGGCCAAGGCAGGCTATGCCACGGTGCTGTTTCCGGTCATCGCCCTTGCCGCCTCCAGCCTGTTTGAAGGCTATCAGTGGACGCCCGAAGCCATCGCCGGGCTGGCGCTGACCGGTCTTGGCAATCTGGTGATGTTCACGAAGGTCAGCTTCCGTCCGGCAAGAGCCGTGGCGTGACGGCGGCGGGCGTCTGACTCTCTCCCCCCCCAGCCTTGCGGTCAGGCGCCCGTATCCACCACCTGCAACAGATCCGTCCCGCCCTTGCTTTCGATTTCGACGACCCAGAAATCCGGGTCCATCCGCTTTTCGCTCTCAAGCCGCGCCTGCGCGTCTTCGCGGGTGCCTTGGGAGATCAGCAGTTCGAAAGCCCTGTCATCGGCCGCCGTATCCATGAAGGCCTGCGGCGCAGGACCGTAGAGGTCGACCGTGCCGTCCATCCGGTCCACCAGCACGAAAACAACCCCGGCTTCCTCCGCGCCCTTGCGGGTGGTCGCGGCAAAGCTCCCGGCCGTGAAGACCTGCCGCACCAGCGCGCTGACGAAAAATCTGGATGTAAGCCGCGGCATGCGCATTTCCTTCCTGCGGGCCAGCCCGCAAGGCAGGCCCGGTTATCCCTCGAACGGAATCCCTGTGAATTCTTCGAGCTCACGAATGAGCGAGGGCGACACCTGTCCGGTGATGGCAAGCCCCCGGTCCAGCTCGAAGCGCTGAATCGCGTTGGCGGTGTTGTCGCTCATCATGCCGTCTGCCCGCAAGGGGCCATAGCCAAGTTCCGAGAGAAGCCGCTGCACCTTGGCAAGCTGCCCGCCGCCATTCTCCGCAACCTGTGTCCCTCTGCCCACCTCCTGGGGGGGCACAGGCACTGTGCCTGTTGCGGTGGGAAGCGGCACATGGCGCACTGGCTGCGACTGTTCGACAAGAGCCGCAATCGTTGCCGGAGGCTGAGGAGCAGCCGGTGCCGGGCTCGCCGCAGCTGCGCTGTTGCGATGTGCCGGGCTGGCGAAAGGTGAGGGTCTCGGCAAGGGCACCGCCCCACCGCCGCCGCTGCTGCTGGCAGCGGCCCGCTCCACCAACCCTTCGGTCTCCATCAGCAGACGGGCAAGCAGGGCACTGTTCACCTCGCCGCTTTCCGGCAAACCGGTCAGGATCTCGTAGCGGCGGATGGACCGTTCCGTCGCAGGGCCCACCATGCCGTCCAGCAGCCCCTCATACAGGCCGATGCGGCGCAATTCGGTCTGCACGTCCAGAACCAGCGTCGAAACCGCCTGCGGCATCACCGCGCGGTTTTCCTGGGGCACCACTTCGCTGTGCCGCTCACGCGTCACGACCAGCGGCGCCGGATGACGGCCTGGCTGAAGTCCAACCGCATTGGCAATGATCAGGCACCCGGTCAGCGCCATGACGATGGAACCACCAGCCGCGACGGGATTGTCCATCGCAGCCGTGCCCATGCGGGCAACCAGCCCCTCGCGGGGCGGCGGTTCAGGGTCAACTCGCTTGCGTGCCATGCGCTCCAGTCCGCTCTCCGCTTTCCGGCCTCAGGCCACCGTTCGCACCGGCAGCTGACCTGCCTTGCGCGGTGAATTTGTTTTTGCCCCTGCCGCAGAGGGCGGCAGAAGAACCGTCATGCTTGTCCCGTTGCCCCGTGTCGCATCAACACGGAAGCTGCCCCCGTGCAGCTCGGCAAGGCCCCTCACCAGGGCAAGACCGATTTCAGCGCCCGGCAACGGCTCCGGCTGCCCGCGCCGTGAGGCCGCGCCTGCATCCGGCAGCATCCCCGTCGCCGTGACGCGGAATTCCGCGCCATTGCCAAGATGCCGGGCCAGAAGCTCGACCCGCCCTCCCGCTTGTGCCGACTTCACGGCATTGGACAGCAGATTGATCACGATCTGGCGGCAAGCTACCTCGTCCGCCGGAAAACTTCCCAGCGCCGGATCGATTTCACTGACCAGCGCAGCATTGCGCAGCCGCGCCTCATCCGCTGCCACCCGCACGCAGTCCTGCAGGCAGGCAACCAGATCCGCCTCAGCCCGGCTGCCGGGCTTGAGAGGAATAGCCGGCTTGTGCTGCCCGGATATCATCCCGTCCACCACGTCCAGCAGATGGGTGCTGGATGCATGGATCAGGTCAGCATATTCGCGCCTGCGGACAGCATCGCTCAGGCTGTCTGGCCGTTCCCGCAACACCTCGGAAAAACCGGCAATCGCGGTCAGCGGCGCACGCAGTTCATGCCCTGCCTCAGCAACCGTTCGCGACACATTCTCTTCGGCAGAGCCGGCATTGCTATGGCCTGCCGCTTCCCGCAGCACCGCAAGCACGCGCCCCGACCTGTCTCTTGCATCGGCACGCGAAGCCGGGCGGCATTCGATCAGAACACTGCGGTAATCGGCCATTCCCGCCTCACCCGGACGGTTCCGGCCCTGCCGCAGCCGCACCTCAAGGCTCATGGAGCAGCGGTCCCGCTCCACATCCGACACCATCTTCAGGAAGGCCGGCCGGTCTGCCACATGCAGCCGCTGGAACAGCCCTTCCCGCTGGACCTGCCGCGCACTGGCGCCAAGCAATGTCTCGCAGGATCCGCCGATGGAAATCACGTCACCGCCTTCGCCCAGCAATGCAACCATGCCGCTGGCCTCGTCATTGACCATCTTCAGGCGGCTTTCCAGATGGCGGAACAGGCCCTCGCCGCGCTGCTGTTCGCGCGCAAGCTTGATGCCCATCATCATGGCATAGGCCAGCGCGCCGCCGGAGGAGACGGCCAGCGCCGCTTCCGGGCTGCCGGCCAGGGCATAGACGGGTGCAACGGCTCCCAGCAGAGCCAGCAGTCCCACTTCGACTATGCAGAGCGCTGTCACGTAGAGAATCGCGCGCCGGTCGGCGGTCAAGGCCGCCTCAACGGGCGCCAGAATCAGCCAGATCAGGGCAAAGGACGCAATGCCGCCCGTTATGGCCGCAATGCCGCCAATGAACAGCGCAAAGACTGCCGCAGAGGCGGCCTGTGCCACCGTCAGATTACCTGTGCGCGACAGGAACAGTGCCAGCGGCCACTGAGCCAGTGCCCAGCCGAGAATCAGCGTCAGGGGCAGCGAGGCCGGTCCGGCGACAGCGAGATGCAGCGGAAACAGAAGCAGAGCGGCCGAGCCTGTGACCAGATTGGCCGTGATAAAGGCCTTGTGGCGCGGCGCGCGCAGCTCATCCCCTTCGACGGATGGATGAACCAGTCCCTCGACAAAACGGGCTATGGGCTGGCCATAGATGGTTAGGAACCTGGATACGCTACGCAACACACTCACCACGGGACCGGTAAGCCCGGTACCTCCAGTTTCTCGTTATCCGATTTTTCGCCCGGATCACTTAAGGAACGTTGAAGGCGGATCGAAACTCCTCAAAAGCCCGGGCAAAAAAACACCAGTTCCGTGCAGCCCCTTGGCCCAATTCCGCTCAAATTTGAATCAAGTTTGCCGAAAAATATATTCAACATTCTGTTTTCTTTGAAGAAAATCACCCCCCGGAGAGAAACGCCGCTTTTGGATGTACCGGCTAATGTCGTGCCATAACAAAACCGTCAGCCCATGGCACGGAGACTGGCGGAACCGGAAAACTGAAGGGTAGCGCAATGTTCTTCCTCGTCAGGAAAGCCTTCTGGCTTGTCTTGGTGCTGGCGATGGTGCCGTTCTTCGCCGGCAAGGAGCAGGCAGGCGGCTTCAACGTCGACCCTGTGGCGGCTTTCATGGCCGCTCAGGCAACCGTAAGTGATCTGACAGGCTTCTGCGGCCGCAATCCGCAGGCCTGCGAAACCGGCGGCGAGGCCCTTGCGGCCATCGGCGCCAATGCCCGCGACGGCGCAAAGCTGGTCTACCAGTATTTCGACGGCGCAGAGGCAGGAAATGGAACAAACGATCCGGCGCTGGCAGCGCACCCTGCCCCCGGTGACGTCACTGGCTCCATTTCAGCCCCGGATGGCACATCCGGCGGTGAACTCAGCATCCCGTCGTGGCATCTGCCTGCGCCGGAGATTGCACAGCAGAATTCCTCCGTTCCGGAGGCCTCCTTTGGGCCGGTGCCACGGCCCAATCCCAGGTCAGTCCCCCGGGTCTGACCGACCCTGCCGCGGCACCGGGCCTGTCATTCCGGACCGCGGTGGTTTGCGCCCGCATGACCGGACCGGTCCCCCGTCCTGACCCGGGGCCGGACTGGAGAGACGGAAAAACTCGGTGGCCATGCCGCCGCGCCGCAAGTGGATTGCTGCCCCTTCCACTTGCGGCGTCTTTTTTCCCGCCGCAATGCCGGGCACCCTTGCCTGACGGGCCGCAACGTCTATATCTGCGCACCTGACGTGCTCCAGAAAGCGGAACCCCGGCACATGACCGCCAGTCTTGACGAAATCCTCGAGAACTTTGAATTCATCGATGACTGGGAAGACCGCTACAAATATGTCATCGAACTGGGCCGCGCCCTGCCCGCCTTTCCTGATGACCAGCGCACCGAAGACAACAAGGTGCGCGGCTGCGTGTCCCAGGTCTGGCTCGTCACCCAGATCACGCATGGCGAGGATGGCAGTGCCATTCTTACGTTCCTCGGCGACAGCGACGCCCTGATCGTGCAGGGTCTTGTCGCCATCGTGCTTGCCGTCTTCTCGGGCCATTCAGCCAAAGACATTCTTGCGACCGATGTGGACGCGATTTTTGCCCGCATCGGTCTCAAGGATCACCTCACACCGCAGCGCTCCAACGGCCTGAAGTCCATGGTCCAGCGCATCAAGGACGACGCGGCCTCGGCTCTGGCTGCGGCGTGACCGCCGGGCCATCGCATTTCCGGCGCGCTTTCCTCGCTTCCGCCATGCCGTAGTGCGAGGCCAGAGCGGACAGGCCGATCCCCAGCACCACCTTTGCCGAGCGGACCGGCCAGCCCCGTTCCCGCTCGACTGTCTCCAGCCCCTTGAGCAGGCAGCAGACATCCACAAGCACGCCGCCAAGCCCGCGGCCGACGGCATCCAGAGCCCGCTCCACCCGGAGGCGCGCCGCCATCACATTGTCGCTCATGTCCGGTCCGGCCGGGCCACGGCCGGTATGGCGCCCGGCTCCGGCTTCCGTGCGCCAGCCGCCGGACAGGTTCGGCATCATCGCCGCAAATGTATAGTCTTCCCGCAGGCGTTCACCTGCCTCAAACTGGGCTGCCGTCAGCATCGCCTTGCCCTTGCCATCCTTTCTCCGCGCCAGCCAGGCAAGAGGGCTTTCCGCCAGATTGACCGTCACCCGGATCGGGCCGTCCGCCCCTGCTTGCAGCGTCTGCGCCTCCCGGATCTGATGCTGTAGCTGAAAGCCGTCCCTGCCCCCGCTCAGCATTCTGCGCACATGCAGGCGGCCTTCAGTCGAGAGCCTCAATGCGCCATCCGGCGCCTCACGCGTCAGGCCCAGATGCTTCAGTTCGTGCAGCACCCGCACCGTCACAATCATCTGCCGGCGCTTCCCGCCTGTCTCCTGGCGTCCCTCAAGCCGTACCGGAGCGTCCTCCTGACCGCTGCCGGACACAATGACAGCCCCTGTCGCGGCCAGAAACTTGAGAACCTTGCGACCTTCCTCTGTCAGCGCTCTGCTCATCGGAAACCCTCCCAGCGGGCAAGACCATAGACCGTCATGCCACCTGCAATCAGTTGTTCAATCTTGAAAAGTACGGCGTCGACCTGAGGATCATCGCGCCGGTCCTCCCACTTGCGGCAGGCGTAGGCGACCGTGGAGCGGTCGCGGCCGTAGTAGTCCCCTACCTCGGCGCAGGAGAGGCCAAGGGCGACATGGGCCAGATACATCACCAGCTGCCGGGCATCGGCAATCAGCCGGACGCCACGGCCCTCACTGAGCAGCTCCGGCGGGCTGATGCCATAAACCTCCGCAACCAACCCCTCGATCAGCAGAAGCCGGGCCAAGACGGTTCTGTTCCTCACCTCTCCCGCCTGTCCCCCGCCTCCACCCTGACGCTGTTGCCGGATAGAAGTCCTCGCTACGCACTCCATCACCAATCTCCCCGTGGGCTTCCCCTTTAGGCTTATATTCCTACATAATACGTCAGCAATCCGGGGTGAGGGATAAGTTTCCTAGCAACTTTTAAGGGAGCGCAGATATCCGCCATTTCTCCCCACGCCAGCCAGTCCAGCGATGATGGATAAATTCCTGACTGCCACCGCAGACAGGAAACCGGAGCCTGAGCCTCTTCGGCGCCTGAGCAATTTCAAGGCGTGATGCGTCAGCATCGAAAGCCTTGGCAGAACGCGTCAGCATCGAAGCCTTGGTTTGCTCCAGGAGGCGTGAAGGGAGCCCGGATGCATAAACCGACAGTGCCGGACGGATTGTTCTGGATGCGTCTTGCGCGTCTTGGGCTTGGGGCAGAAATGGGAGGGCCTGATCACCATGACCGCGGCATCGGCATTCCCGCCCTGCTGCTCAGCCTGGTCCGTGCCATGCGGGCAGAGCGGACAAGGTGCCGGCAAGCGCACTGGACAGGCGATCTCAACCGCCTTACCGGACTGCGCGCTTCCTTCCGCACATTGTGGCCCCTGCGCCACTCTTGCCGCCGCCGGTGAGCTTGTCCTGCCAGCAGCTCATCTCAGGCAATTCGAACAGAAGCGGGACCCGGCTTTTCGGCCATACTTACTTCGAGGCCAAGAGAGAGCCTCTCAGCGCCGTTGTTTTCATCGAAAGAGCTCCGGCCGGTGCGGCGCCTGAGCCTCCAAGCACTGCAGCCACAAATGCAAAAGGCCGCTGCGGTTTCCCGCAGCGGCCTCGAATTCATTCCTGCAGTGCAGGGCTGACAATTACTTGACGCGCTTGCGCTGCTGACCCAGGCCCATCTTCTTGGCCAGTTCCGAACGTGCAGCAGCATAGTTCGGAGCAACCATCGGGTAGTCGGCCGGCAGGTCCCACTTCTCGCGGTACTCTTCCGGGGTCATGTCGTAGTGCGTGCGCAGGTGACGCTTCAGCGACTTGAACTTCTTGCCGTCTTCCAGACAGATGATGTAGTCCGGCATCACAGACTTCTTGACCGGAACGGCCGGCTTGAGCGGCTCCGGCTCCGGCTCGACCTGGGCGCCAGACGTGCGCTGCAATGCGCCGTAAACTTCGTTGATCAGGCCCGGAAGCTCAGTTGCCGCTACGGTATTATTGCTCACATAAGCGGAAACAATCTCAGCGGTCAGGTCGATCAGGTTTGCATCTACCGGCGTGTCAGTCATTTCTCACCCATCTCGTAAATTTGTCGCGTGTTCGCATTCCTGCACAAACCCAAGGTCTTCACCAATCGACGCTTTGCAGCACAAGCTTACTTGGGAAGCGCGACGAGAAAAATTTGATTCTTATGCAGAGGCAACGTATTCGAGCTTATATAGATGCTTCATTCATTGGACAAGCCCTAACAAACAAGAAAAAAGTAAAACGGCCTGTTTTCAACGAAACACCTCCGTCATCTGTAGTCCAAATTTGTCCATATTGTGGTAAAAACCCGCTGTAGTGCCGTCAAGTTGCGGCTTTCCCGCATCCCGCGCGCAACCAGCCTTTGGCCGCGCCCTGCCCGGCCCTGCAAGCTTTCACAGAGCCGAAACTTGTCCCGGCAAAAGTAAGGCCCGGTGTCTGACACCAGGCCTTGCAACAAGCACTTTCCTCTCCTGACCGGAAGGGCAACCCTGTCAGGTCTTCTGCTTCTTCTTCCGGTCGAGAAGCGGTGCGAGGACGTCCATTTTTGTCACCGCGCAAGGGCGGTATCCGGCAGCAAGAGCCGCCTTGGCCACAAGATGCGCCGAGATCGGAGCGGTCAGCAGAAAGAAAACAACGCCAGCGATCGCTCTGGTGATCACATCCAGTTCCCTCGCGTGCAGAGCAAGCGCGATCAGCATCAGACCAGATCCAAGCGTCCCGGCCTTTGACGCGGCATGCATGCGCGAGAACACGTCGGGAAAGCGGATGAGGCCAAGTGCGGCAGCTGCCGCAAACAGCGCTCCGGCAACCAGGAAGAGCCCACTGGCGATTTCGATTGCAGCGTTCATTTTCCAGCCTTTCTGCGGGCGAGATCTTCCTTCACTTCCGCGGAAATGGTCGGATCGCCGACCTGCCCCCGGTTCAGAATGAAGCGCGCCAGCGCCACTGTGCTGAGGAACCCGACAAGGCCAAGCGTAATGGCGATGTCCACGTAGAGATAGAACTCGGTTGCAATGCCGATCACGGCAATGAAGCCGATCGCCGTCGCCACCAGCATGTCGAGGGCCACCACCCGGTCCGGAAGGCTCGGTCCGAGCACTGTGCGCACCACCGTCACGGCGAAGGTGAAGACCAGCAGCACCAGAGAAATCTGGATGCAGACCTCAAGGAAGTTTTCGGCAAACAGGTCAAGCGGGCTCAATGGAAGGCCTCCATGATCTTGCGTTCGAACCCATTGCGGATGTCCGCAATGGTCCCTTCCGGATCAGGAACGTCGATGCAGTGGATGTAGAGCACCTTCCGGTCCTCTGAGACATCCACGGACAGCGTTCCCGGCGTCAGCGTGATCAGATTGGCCAGAAGCGCTATCTCGAAGTCGCTTTCAACCGTCAGGGGGAACGCGATGAACCCCGGATTGAGGTCAAGTTTCGGGCGGATCACGATCCGTGCCACGCGCCAGGCCGACATGACCAACTCGTAGAGGAAGAGCAGGATCAGCCCGGTGACGCGCGAGGCACGGCGGAAATAGCCGCCGGTGTTGATCTGCTCGCGGATCAGATACAGCGCTCCCAGTCCGAGCACGAAGCCGAAAGCAAGATTGACCACCGAGAAGGAGCCAGTCACCGCCCCCCATGCGGCAGCCAGCAGGATATTGACGAGGAACAGGCCGCTCATGCTGCACCTCCGAAGACAGACAGGAAATAACCGGCCGGATCAATCAGGCCGCCGGCACCGCGCATGGCGATGTTCATCAGCCACTCCGGCGCAAGTCCGAACAGGATGACCAGTGCCGTCAGCGCGCCAACCGGGATCCAGAGCGCCGGAGAAGCAAGGCCTAAGGCCTGCACGGCAACCGCTGCAGAACCACCACCTTGCAGCGCCACCTGGCCGCCGTCAGCCGTTCCCTCGGGCCCGCCGCGCCAGAACGCATAGATCCACACCCGGCCAACGGCCATGGAGGTCAGGAACCCTGTCACGAGGATGGCGGCCGCCAGCCAGGACCAGCCGGTCACCAGCGCGGCATCGACGAGGATCAGCTTGGGCCAGAAGCCGGAGAAGGGCGGCAGGCCGGCCACGGCAAAGGCAAGGATCAGGAACACGGCTGCAAGGGCCGGGCTCTCGCCGTAAAGGCCGCCCAGTTTGCGCAGATCATTGCTGCCGCACATCGAAGCCATCACACCGGCGGCCAGATAGAGCGCCGTCATGACGATGAGCGAATGCACCGCATAGAAAATGGTGCCGGAAATCGCCGCAGGCGTGCCCATGGCGATGCCCGCCAGCATCGAGCCGATGCCGGAAATGACCAGATAGCCGAGCAGACGCCGGAGATCGGACTGCGCCAGCGCACCGATAACCCCCACCAGCATGGTCAGAGCCGCCACCCAGGCAATCACGTCACTCATTTCGGCGCGGGCCACCGGCATCAGCATCACCATGACGCGCAGCAGCGCATAGACGCCAACCTTGGTCAGAAGCCCGGCAAAGATCGCCGAAACCGCAACACTCGGGGTGTGATAGGACGCCGGAAGCCAGGCATTCACCGGGAAGGCTGCCGCCTTCATCGCAAAGGCCAGCAGATACAGGGCACCGATGGTCATCACCGGGCCGGAAGGCTCTGCATTCGACAGCTTCATGGCGGCATCCGCCATGTTCAGCGTGCCCAGATGGCCATAGAGCAGGCCTGTGGCAATCAGAAAAAGGTTTGTGCCGATCAGGTTCAGCACACCGTATTTCACGGCGCCGTCCAGCTGCGCCCTGCCGTTGCCCAGCACAAGAAGACCGTAGGACGAGATCAGCAGCACCTCGAACCAGACATACATGTTGAAAATGTCGCCGGTCAGGAAGGCGCCGCAGGCACCCGTCATCAGGAACAGCAGGAATGGATAGAACCCGTAACGCCGCCCGGATGTGTCAATGGTCCCTGCCCCGTAGATGCCCGCACACAGCGCCACCACCGAGGCAATGAAGGCAAGGACTGCGCCCAGAGGATCGGCCGTGAAGGCGATGCCAAAAGGCGGCAGCCAGTTGCCCATCACCATGGTCACGACCCCGGCCTTCAGCACATGCACCAGCAAGGCTCCGGTCGCCAGAACCATCAGACCGAGGAAGGCCAGCGCCAGCTTCGGCTGCAGGGACGTGTTCTTGCGCAGCAGCAGGCAGAGTGAACCGCCGATGAGGGTGAGAATCGAGGGCACGACGATGAGCCAGTCCGCCGCCGTCACCGGCGCGGTGGTCATAGCCTGCGAAATATCAACCGAATAGGAAGGTCCGGCCATGGATCAGTACCCCTGCGGAGGACCGGCTTCACCCTTGGGCTCGGCGATGCGCATGTCGTTCACGTCATCGGTGCCCAGTTCCTGATAGGTGCGGTAGGCCAGCACCAGCAGGAAGGCGAAGAAGGAGAAGGAAATCACGATGGCCGTCAGCACGAGGGCCTGCGGCAGCGGATTGGCGGTTGCCTGCGTGACGGTCGCCTGATCCAGCGGGATCAGCGGCGGCACTTCGCGGGTCAGGCGCCCGTTGACGAAGATCAGCATGTTGACCGCATTGCCGAGGATGACGACACCGATCAGCATCCGCACGAACATGCGCGACAGCATCAGATAGACGGCCACGGTGAAGAACAGGCCGATGAGGATGGACAGTCCGGCTTCCATCAGTCGCTCTCCCTTTCCTCAAGCGCGAGCGCGATGGAGCCGAAGGCTCCCACCACGACGAGATAAACCCCGATATCGAAGAACATCGGCGTGGACAGATCCACATCCGTGCCGAAAATATGCACGACAGCCCACTGGCTGGTCATGTAGGCCTGCCCCGTGAAAGCCGACAGCAGCCCGGCAACGGCAGCCAGCAGCAGACCGATACCGGCGAGCGTCATCGGATGCACGCCGATGGCCCTGCGGACACCCTCCACACCGCAGGCGATGCCGTAGATGGCCAGGGCGGAAGCTGCAATCAGGCCGCCAATGAAACCGCCGCCGGGCTCATTGTGGCCGCGCAGCAGCACGAAGATGGAGAACAGCACCATCAGGGCCGCGATATAGGGCGCAAAGGTGCGGAAGATGATCGTGCGCATCAGCGTGCCTCCGCAGGCTTGGTCTTCGTGGTTTTGCCGCTCTTGGCCGTCTCGGGTTCCGGCTTGGTGCGGACCCGGATCAGCGCCAGCACGGCAAGCCCGGTGAGAACCACCACCGCGATTTCGCCCAGCGTATCGAAACCGCGGAAGTCGACGATGATCACGTTGACGATGTTGCGGCCATGAGCAATCACGCGGCTGTACTGGGTAAAGAACTCGGACAGGCGCGCGTCGAAGGGCTGCTGGGTGATGGCCAGCAGCACGAGCGTGAAGCCGAGGCCGACGGCACCCGCAATGCCAAGGCTGACGATCCGCGCAAGCATCGGGCGATGGTCGCGGGGTGACAGGTTGAGCCGGGTCATGACGAGGGCGAGGATCACCACAGACAGGGTTTCCACCATAAACTGGGTGAAGCTGAGATCCGGTGCACCAAACAGCATGAAGATCAGCGCCACCGCGAAGCCCTGGATGCCGAGTGTCACGATGGCCGTCAGGCGGGTGTTGGCAAACAGAACCGCCCCCAGGCCAGCCACAGCGATCAGGATCACGGCCCACTCATAGAAGCGGAACTCGGGCCATTCCGGCACCTGCGGCATGCCATTGGCAAAGACCGCCGGCAACAGCAGCGCGGCCCCCGTGGCAAGGAAGACGACGGCCATATAGGTCTGCATCGAACCGCCCTGCAGCAGGCGGGTGATGCCGGTGGAGAGCTTGACGATGGCAGCCACAAACTGGTCGAACCCCTTGTCCGGTCCCCAGCCGATGGCCTTCAGCACACCGGCCACCGCCGCACGCAGGCGGTCCAGCATCAGGAACAGCCCGATCCCCAGCGCCACGGTAATGATCGACAGGATCAGCGGTGCGGAGATGTAGCCGGGGATGAGATGCAGTTCCACGGCCGTCTGCGCGCCCATCAGGGAGGACAGCATCGGCCCGATGAACAGTTCGCCCGTCGAATGGGCCAGCAGAGCGGCGGCAAGACCGGTCAGCGACAGCACGACAGGTCCGGCCCACAGCAATGCGGGGCCTTCATGGGCATGCTTGGGCGTATGCACCTCGGGCCCGAAGAACGGCTTGATGGCGACAGCTGCCGCAATCACCAGCATCAGCGCATTGCCCGCCACAGCCACGGCGGTGATCAGCAGAGCGCCACTGGAGAGCCCCCAGGTGCCGTAATACAGCACTTCCTTGGCGATGAAGCCGATGAAGGGCGGCAGGCCGGCCATGGAAAGCCCGGCGAGCGCGGCAGCCGCAAAGGTGATGGGCATCGCCTTGCGCAACCCGCCCAGCTTCGTCACGTCGCGCGTGCCCGTCTCATGGTCGATGATACCGGCCACCATGAACAGAGCGCCCTTGAACAGGGAGTGCGCCAGCAGATAGAGCACAGCGCCTTCCAGCGCCTTCTGCGAACTGGTGCCCGTCAGCATGACGAGAAGGCCGAGCGAGGCAACCGTCGTATAGGCCAGCATCAGCTTCAGGTCGGTCTGGCGCACCGCCAGGACCGTGCCCACCAGCAGCGTGATGCCGCCGAACAACGGCAGTACGGTCATCCAGACTTCGGTGCCGCCCAGAGCCGGATGCATGCGCATCAGCAGGTAGACACCCGCCTTGACCATGGTGGCCGAGTGCAGGAAGGCCGACACCGGGGTCGGCGCTTCCATGGCGTTGGGAAGCCAGAAGTGGAACGGGAACTGCGCCGACTTGGTGAAGGCGCCGCCCAGAACGAGGATCAGGATCGGCAGATAGAGGCCGCTGTTGCGCAGCACATCGCCGCCCGCCAGCACCTGCGACATCTGCGACATACCGGTTACCTGCATGATCAGCAGGAAGCCCGCCAGCAGCGCCAGTCCGCCGCCGCCGGTCACCAGCAGCGCCTGCAGCGCAGCACGGCGCGAGGCAGCCCTCAGATGATCAAAACCGATCAGCAGGAAGGACGTGATCGAGGTCAGTTCCCAGAAGATGAACAGCGACAGCAGGTTATCGCTCGTCACCAGTCCCAGCATCGCCCCCATGAACATGAACAGGAACGAAAAGAACCGGCCCTGCTGCGGATGTCCCTTCAGATAGCCGCCCGCGTAGAGAATGATGAAGGTGCCGATCCCGGAGATCAGCATCGCAAACAGCGTCGAAAGCCCGTCCAGATAAAAAGAAAGGGTGACGCCATAGGCGGGCACCCATTCTTTTGCGACGGTATAGACTTCGCCCTCGGACACACCCGGCACGAACCGGGTGAAGTGCAGGAAGATCAGCAGCGGCACGATGGCAAGCAGCCAGGCCGCATTGTGCTTCAGCACTTTCGTGGCGAATGGCGCGATGATTGCAGCCGCGAAGGGCGCAAGCACGGCGAGAATGGTCGTGTCGAGTGCGGCGGGTGTCATGCTCACTCTTCGGCTAGGGCAAATTGCCAGTACATGCAAATCGGGACTCTCAGTGTAGCGGCCGAGAGTTAAGAATCTTGATCGAGTTAGGCTCTGTCGAGGTGCTGCACAAGGGCGCGAAGACCACTTTTCGCCATAATCGCAAGACCGCGCGCCTTCACGCTGCGGCAATTCGGAAAGGAGCAACCCGGGACGAAAATCTCCGGGTAGAAAAGCTGCCTGAACGGCACGTTCACCTGGCACTCCCCACCGAGATCTTGCCCCGCATCGCAAGGGGCCGAATCAGATGTTTGCCGCGTCAGTCCCCCGTCCCTGCCCTAAGCCGGGTCCCTTCAAACCCCGCCTCGGCAACCTTGTCGCACAGGCCGGACCACTCGCAGCCACTGCAGGCCGGGCGGAGTTCGCCCGAAACAAAGCCACGCTGCATCCGGTTCAGCATGTCCCCGTCCACGATCACCTCGCTGCCAGCCTCCAGCCGCCGCCCGAGCAGTGTTCCGGCACTTTCGAGAGCCAACCGGTCACGTTCCACAACGCTGTCGCGGTGACAATGGGGAGCGTCACCAGCCAGAAGCGGCGCGCAGATGTCATCCGGCCCCTGCACGATCAAGACAGGCTCCCCTGCCCTCATCCGCCGGATCACTCTCGCATAATTGGCGACAAAGCGGGGGGAATAGCCCTCCCCGACGAAGGTCAGCATGCACAACAGGTGATGTCCGCGAAGCCGGATGGTCATGCCTTCAGCCTCCCCTCCAATGCCAAAAGGCCCGGCGCTTGGCCGGGCCTTTCAACGAAACAGAAGCTTACTTGGCCGCAGCTTCGTACATTTCCAGGACGTAGTCCCAGTTGATCAGATTGTCGACGAAGGCCTCGAGGTACTTCGGACGGGCGTTGCGGTAGTCGATGTAGTAGGAGTGCTCCCACACGTCGACGCCGAGGATCGGAGACGCACCCTGCACCAGCGGGCTTTCGCCGTTGGCGGTCTTGGAGATGATCAGCTTGCCATCCTTGACGGCAACCCAGGCCCAGCCGGAGCCGAACTGGGTGGTGCCGGCAGCGATGAAGTCGGCGCGGAACTTGTCATAGCCGCCCAGATCGCTGTCGATGGCCTTGGCCAGAGCGCCCGGGATGGACTTGCCGCCGCCATTCGGCTTCATCCACTTCCAGAAATGGATGTGGTTGTAGTGCTGGCCGGCGTTGTTGAAGAGACCGGCGTTCTTGCCGAAGCTCTCCTTGACGATCTCTTCCAGCGTCTTGCCTTCGAGGCCGCTGTCCTTCAGCAGGTTGTTGCCGTTGGTCACATAGGCCTGATGGTGCTTGTCGTGGTGATACTCAAGCGTCTCCTTGGACATGTAGGGGCCAAGGGCGTCATAGGCATACGGCAGTTCGGGAAGTTCGAAAGACATGGCAAATCCTCCTTCAGGAAAGCTGTGGTGCGGCCCGGCTGCATGCGTTCATGCTGGCCCGGCCCTTCCGGAGCTGCGGGGAAGCAGCTCGCGCCGGGATGCAAAATAGGCGTCTTCTCGCTCGTGGGCAATGCGTCCGGGCAAATAAAAAAATATTTTTCTTGGTTTATTAGCTGGAACCATTTCCGGCGCGCCGCGTTCAGCGCCTCCCTGGGCTCACAAACGTGAAATCCGTGCGTCCTTAAAACCGGAAGCCAGATCTTAACAACCCGTTAACCCTTACTCCCCAGACTTCCAGCAAAGCCACGTAGGCCTCGCCTGATTCCGGGATTACCGCCTTGAAAACACACGCAATCCGGCCATCCCTCCGGAGCCGTCTTCCGCTTGGCGCGCTGGTTTTAGCCGCATGCATCGCCGGCGGCGCTGCCCCTCTGACGCTTCAGGCACTGAAGGTCACCGACGGCGATACGATCGTGCTGAACGGTGAAAAAATCCGCCTGGAAGGGATTGATGCACCCGAGCTGGCACAGCGCTGCCTGACGCCAGCAGGTCAGGAGTACCGTTGCGGCAAAGAGGCGGCAGATGCGCTCAGAACGTTCCTTTCAAACGGACCGGTGGTTTGCAAGGGCGCAACACTTGATGACTACGGCCGACGTTTGGGTACCTGCTATTCCGGCGCGCTCAACGTGAACGCCGCCATGGTTGAGAGTGGCCACGCCTTCGCATTCATCCGCTATTCCTCAAGCTACGTTCCCGAGGAAAGCCGTGCGCGCGCGGCCAAGGCGGGCATGTTTGCAGGCACAGCCGAAGCCCCCTGGGATTTCAGGGCTGCCAAGTGGCAGAACGCCAGCGCCCAACGGCAGGTGCAGGCCTCAGCAGACTTGCAAAAGGAATGCCCGATCAAGGGCAACATTTCCAAAGGCGTACGCATCTACCATATGCCCTGGTCAGCCTCCTACGCCAAAACCAGCATCAACGAAAGCAAGGGCGAGCGCTGGTTCTGTTCGGAAGCCGAGGCCATTTCTGCTGGCTGGCGGGCCCCGCGCGGCAGCTGACTCTCAGCCCTCAGCGCTCACACTTCTTTGCAACACTCGCGACCCTGGCACCCAACAATATGGTTCCTGAATAGAGAGTTGCTATCAATGCAGTTGTCGTTCCGCCCGCCGCCAGATCAAGCAGTTCATCGGGCAACTCATCAATTTCCAGCGGACGCGGCAGCACAAGCACGACTTCACCAGGCTGCTCTTCAATAACCCGGATGGTGTAGTTCGGAATGGGGTTGAACCCCAGCAGCTCTTTCAACACGCTTTGCGGGTCACGAACGAGGCGCCCCCGGAAGTCCGCATCCTCCAGGGCCTTTTGCACAAGAGCAGCCTCAACCTCCTTGCGTGCCGTCTCGATCTCACCGGGCTGAGAGCTGGCAGTTGCTACGGACATATGTTTCCCTCCTTTTGACAGCAGCGACCGGAAGAGCCGCTGCTCCAAGGTTGCTCAACGAACGTGAAGCAGCTTGAAGCACGAAAGCTTAGTGCGCAGAGGCACCGAAGCCGGAAACGACCCGAAAAGTGCCAGTCCCCTTCGTTTAGCCACCCTGCTTCAGCGGCTCGTCCGTTCGGCCTTCGCCGCCATGATGTTGGGGGTGTTGACCTCCAGCCAGTCTGCCAATGCCCGCACACGCTCAGCTGCCTCGCGGCCCAGCGGCGTCAGGCTGTATTCCACATGCGGCGGCACCACGGGCAGCGATACCCGGTCGATCATGCAATCCCCCTCCAGTTGCTGCAGCGTCTGAGCCAGCATCTTCTCGCTCACACCACCCACCTTGCGGCGCAGCTCGCTGAAACGGTGCGTGCCCTCCAGCAGCGCCAGCAGGATCAGCACACCCCAGCGGCTGGTCAGATGATTGAGAATTTCCCGCGACGGACAGGCCACACTGAACAGCGCGCCCCGGCGCATCAGCTCCGAAAGCGGCTGACCGGTGACCAGATCCGGGGCCACGTCCACAGTTCCGGCTTCGTCGGAGATTTTTTCTTCCCTGTCCAAGGCACTGTTTTCCATATCTTTTCTCCTGAAAGGCACATCCAGCCGGGACGCCTTTCCTATAACTTACCAAATTGTATGTACTTTCCAAAAGAAAGTACATAGCGCATATCTGCCGCATCGCATTGACCCGGCGAGCCCGCCGGAGAAAACAGCAGATGGAGCCGCATATGAAACTCGCAATCACCGGCGCGTCCGGTCAGCTTGGCCGCCTCGTCGCCGAAAACCTGCTCACCACCGAACCGGCCGCCTCGCTGCGCCTGCTCGTCCGGTCCCCGGAAAAGGTGGCCGATCTTGCCGCACGCGGCGTGGAAGTGGTGGCCTTCGACTATTCAAAGCCGGAAACCCTCGCCCCTGCCCTTGCCGGCGCTGACCGCCTGCTGCTCATCTCCGGCAGCGAAGTCGGCCAGCGCGTGCCGCAGCACAAGGCCGTCATCGAGGCAGCGAAAGCTGCCGGCGTCGGCCTCGTCCTCTACACCAGCGTCCTGCGCGCCCAGCAGTCCGGCATGATCCTTGCCGGTGAACACAAGGCCACCGAAGACATGCTCGCCGCGTCCGGCCTCAACTACGTCCTGCTGCGCAATGGCTGGTATATCGAGAACTATCTCTCCGCCGTGCAGGCCGAGATTGCTCATGGCGTCGTCGGCGCCTCCGGTGATGGCCGCATCTCCGCGGCAGCCCGCGCCGACTATGCCGCTGCCGCCGCTGAAGTGCTGCGCAAGGGCGCACCCTCCGGCACCATCTATGAACTGGCCGGAGATACGTCCTTCAGCAAGGCGGATTATGCGGCTGAACTGTCCCGCGCCTCGGGCAAACCGGTGACCTACACCAACCTGCCGGAAGCGGCCTACAAGGATGTTCTCGTGCAGGTCGGCCTGCCGGAAGGCTTTGCCGCCATTCTGGCTGACTGCGACACCTGCACCGCCAAGGGCGACCTTGAGGACAACAGCAAGACGCTTTCCAGCCTGACGGGCCGTCCCACGACGCCGCTGGCCGTCATGGTCGCTGAGGCCGTGAAGGGCTGACCCCCAACCGCCTTTCACGCATATCAGCCTCTCCCGGAGCCATCCGGGAGAGGTTTTTCGTCACAGATCACGCGGCCGCATGCGCCGCGGGCAACATGGCGGCGGCGATCAGGCGGCGGGTGTAATCCTCCCGCGGCGCCTCGAACACATCCGCCGCAGGCCCCGCCTCGACGATCTTGCCGTGTTGCATCACCATCACCGTGTCCGACATGGCCCGCACCACCGCAAGATCGTGGCTGATGAAGAGATAGGTCAGCCCATGGGCGCTCTGCAGGTCGCGCAGCAGCGTCACGATCTGCTTCTGGATCGTGCGGTCCAGTGCCGATGTCGGCTCGTCCAGCACCATCAGATCCGGCTTCAGCACCATGGCCCGCGCAATCGCAATGCGCTGGCGCTGGCCGCCGGAGAACTCGTGCGGATAGCGGTTGCGCATCACCGGGTCGAGCGACACCTCTTCCAGCGCCTGACAGGCCCTGCGGTCACGCTCGGCACCGCTCAGGCCCGGCTCATGCACCAGCAGCCCTTCGGTGATGATCTGGCCCACGGTCATGCGCGGGCTCAGCGAGCCGAACGGATCCTGGAACACCAGCTGCATATGCTTGCGCAGTGGGCGCAGCTCCGCCTTGCTCTTGTCCGAGATGCGCGTACCGTTGAAGAACACCCGGCCCTGTGCAGGCATCAGCCCCAGCAGCGCCCGGCCCAGCGTCGACTTGCCGGACCCGCTCTCGCCCACGATGCCCAGCGTCTGGCCCTTGCGCACGGTCAGCGAGATGTCGTTCACCGCCTTCAGGATGAAAGGTTTCGTCAGCAACCCGCCGCCGAGGGCAAATTCCACCGACACCTTCTGCCCCTCGATCACCACCGGTGCCGACACATCCACCGGTGCCTTGGTGCCTTCCGGTTCGGCGTCCAGCAGCACGCGGGTGTAGTCATGGGCGGGCGCCTCGAAGATCTGAGCCGTCTCGCCCTCTTCCACCACCTCGCCCTTGCGCATCACGTAAACGCGGTCCGCAATCCGGCGCACGATGCCAAGGTCATGGGTGATGAACACCACCGCCATGCCCAGCCGCTTCTGCAGATCCGCCAGAAGATCGAGGATCTGCGCCTGCGTCGTCACGTCCAGCGCCGTGGTCGGCTCATCCGCAATCAGCACGTCCGGATCATTGGCCAGTGCCATGGCGATCATCACGCGCTGGCGCTGCCCGCCGGACAGCTCATACGGATAGGACTTCAGCTTGCGCTCCGGCTCGGGAATATTGACGAGCTTCAGAAGCTCCAGCGCCCGCGCCCTGGCCTTGGACCAGCTCAGGCCGCCGTTTTCCACCATCGGCTCGCACAGCTGGCGGGAGATGGTGTAGAGCGGATCGAGCGAGGTCATCGGCTCCTGGAAGATCATGGTGATCTTCTTGCCGCGGACCTGGTTCAGCTCGCCGGTCTTCAGGCCGAGGATATTCCGGTCCCGGTAGAGCACGCGCCCGCCGGTGATGCCGTTGGACGCCAGCAGCCCCATCGCCGCCATCATGGTCTGGCTCTTGCCCGAACCGCTTTCCCCCACGATGGCGACCGTTTCGCCGCGGTTGACGTGGATATCGACACCCCGCACGGCCTCCACCACGCCTGTATTCGTGGCAAAGCTGACCGTCAGGCCTTCGATCTTCAGCACCGCATCATTCTGGTTCTGAGATGTAGTCATGTCAGCGGTCCTTCGGATCAAGCGCATCGCGCAGGCCGTCGCCGATGAAGTTCAGCGCAAACAGCGTCGAGGTCAGGAAGATCGAGGGGAAGATCAGAAGCCACACGCCGCCCTGCAGGTTGCGCGCGCCCTCCGAAATCAGCACGCCCCAGCTCGTCATCGGCTCCTGCACGCCAAGGCCGAGGAAGGAGAGGAAGCTTTCCAGCAGGATCACCTTCGGCACCAGCAGCGTCATATAGACCACCACCGGCCCCAGCGTGTTGGGGATGACATGGCGGCGCAGGATGCCGGCATTGCCAACGCCCATGGCTTCGGCCGCCTGCACATATTCCTGCCGCTTGATGGTCAGCGTCTGGCCGCGCACGATGCGGGCCATGTCCAGCCACTCCACCGCGCCCACGGCAATGAACATCAGCACGAAGTTCCGGCCGAAGAACACCACCAGCATGATGACGAAGAAGATGAACGGCAGCGAATAGAGCACATCGACGATGCGCATCATCACCTGGTCCACCCGGCCGCCGAGATAACCGGAGGTTGCGCCATAGATGACGCCGATGGAGATGGCCACCACCGTCGCCAGCAGACCGATGGTCATCGATACGCGGCCTGCGATCATGGTGCGGGTCATCAGGTCACGGCCATTGGCGTCCGTGCCGAAGTAGAAATGCAGCTTGCGCACGTCTGCCTTCAGCGTCACCGACTTGCCGTCGGCCGCCATGTCCTCAAGCCGGGCATTCTGGAAGTAATCACTGCGGTCCACATATTGTACCGAACGCGGATCGATCTCGCGCGAGGAGGTGAGCCGCACGCTCACCGTGTCCCCGTCGCGCTGATAGTTTTCCGCGTCCAGGCGGGCCCGGCGCAGCACATTCATCAGCCCCGGCTCCACCTGTTCAGGCTGCGGATAGGGCTGCAGGCTCGCCGGCACTTTCACGAAGTCACGGTAGACCTGATCGAAGCCATGCGGCGACAGATAGGGGCCGATGATGGAGACGAGCGTCACGAGTGCCAGCACGATCATGCTCGCAACCGCCGCCCGGTTGGCCTTCAGCCGGTCCCGCGCGTCATCCCAGAGGGAGCGGCCCTTGACCGGCTGTGGTCCGTTTGCAGAGGAAGTCAGGCTCATGGCTGGTCCTCAGTCGAAACGCACGCGCGGATCAAGCAGCGCATAGAGCAGATCCACGACGAGATTGAAAAGAATGACGAAGCAGGCAACGATGACCACGGTGCCCATGACGAGCGTGTAGTCCCGGTTGAGCGCCCCTTGCACGAAGTAGCGGCCGATGCCGGGAATGCCGAAGATGGTTTCCACCACCACCGATCCGGTCAGCAGCGCAGCGGCGGCCGGTCCGAGGTAGGAGACCACCGGCAGCAGTGCCCCGCGCAGCGCATGCACCACGATGACCGTATAGGCCGACAGGCCATAGGCCCGCGCCGTGCGCACATGGTTGGAGCGCAGCGCCTCGATCATCGAGCCGCGCGTCAGGCGCGCCACCACGGCAATCTGCGGCAGAGCCAGTGTCACCACGGGCAGGATTGCATAGGCGTAGTTGCCGGCCGCCCATCCGCCAACCGGCAGCCAGCCGAAATTGACGCCCAGCACCAGCTGCAGCACCGGCGCCACCACGAAGTTCGGAATGGTCACGCCCAGCGTTGCGGCAGCCATCACGGAATAATCAAGGCCGTGGTTCTGACGCAGCGCCGCGATCACGCCCAGCACACCGCCGACGATCAGCGCCAGCACCAGCGCGCTCAGGCCAAGCTGGATGGAGATCGGCAGACTGGCGGCAAACAGCTCGTTGATCGAAAAATCACGGAAGTAGAAGCTGGGGCCGAAATCCAGAACCGCGATATTCTTCAGATAGATCAGGTACTGGTTCCAGAGCGGTTCATTGAGATGATAAATCCGGTTGAGATTTTCCATCACCTTGGCTTCCAGCGGCCGCTCCAGATCGAAGGGCCCGCCCGGCGCGATGCGGATCAGGAAGAAGGAGATGGTGACAATAAAGAAGAGTGTCGGGATGGCTCCCAACAGCCGTTCAAGCACGTAGCGCAACATGCCCAGACCTTTCCTTCGCCAGCGGGAAACGCTGCCCGGCAGCCAGAAGCTGCAAGACAGCGCCCGTCATGACGCAAAACGGCCAGCTGCAGCTCCCTTTCGGAAGCCGCAGACAGCCGTGTCCTGTCTTACTCGGAAATGCTCATCCAGCGGGTCGGATGCACGTCCATGAGGTTCGTCTCGAAGCCCTTGAGCTTCGGCGAGACGAGGTTCTTGGAGGCGTAGTACATCATCGGGATGAAAGGCAGATCGCGCATGAAGATGGTCTCTGCCTCCTTGAGGATGGCAGCGCGCTTTTCGAGGTCCGTCGTATTGGCGGCCTCTTTCATCAGGTTGTCGTAGTCCGGGTTGTTGTAGTTCGCGTAGTTGAAGCCATCATTGCCGGACTCCACCAGGAACAGGAAGTTCTGCGGGTCGGAATAGTCGCCGATCCAGCCGGCACGGGCGACGTCGAAGTCCTGCTTGTCACGCAGCATGGCGTAGTGGGTCGCGGTGTCCGTGTTCACCAGCGAAACTTCCACACCCAGCGGCTTCCACATGTCGGCAATGGCAACAGCCGTGTTCTTGTGGTTCTCGGAGGTGTTGTAGTTGATCGTCAGCTTCAGCGGCTTGTCCGGGCCGTAGCCAGCCTGCTTCATCAGCTCGATGGCCTTCTCTTCGCGGTCGATCTGCGGCAGATCCTTGTAGTCCGCATAGGCCGGCTCGCCATAATTGTTGATGCCCGGGGGAACCAGCGAGTAGCCGGCAATCATCGTACCGCCCCAGATCTCGTCCGCAAGGAACTCGCGGTCGATGGCCATGGACAGTGCCTGGCGCACTTCCGGCTTGGCCAGCGCCTCGTCCTTCATGTTGAGGGCGTAATAGTAGGTGCCCAGATAGGGAGCGGGCTTGAACTGATCGGCCAGCTCCTTCTCGATGAAGGCCATCTGCTCGGTCGGCACGTCATCGTTGGAATGCAATTCGCCAGCCTGGAAGCGGCGCAGCGCAGCGCCGCGGTCTTCTGTCGGATAGAACACCACGGTGTCGATGGCCACATTGGCAGCATCATGGAAGTGCGGGTTCTTCACGGCCTTCAGCTGGGCGTTCGGCGTGAACTCGGCCAGCATGTAGGCGCCGTTCGACACCATGTTGCCGGCCTTGACGAAGTCACTGCCGAACTTCTCGACGCTGGCCGGATGCACCGGCAGGCCGGTCTGGTGGGCCAGAAGGTCCACGAAATACGGGGTCGGCCGCTCGAGGGTGATTTCCAGCGTGCGGTCGTCAACCGCCTTCACGCCCAGCTCTTCGCCCTGCTTCTCGCCCTTGTTGATCGCTTCGGCATTGAGGATCGGATAGAGCACGGTCGCGTATTTCGCGCCCGTTTCCGGGTTCATGATGCGGCGGAGCGAGAAAACGAAATCACCGGCCGTGACCGGGTCTCCATTCGACCACTTGGCGTTGTCGCGCAGCTTGAAGGTGTAGGTCTTGCCGTCTTCAGACTGGGTCCAGCTCTCTGCAACGCCCGGGATGATCTTGCCGGCAGCGCTGTAGGCAACAAGACCCTCGTAAAGGTCGCGCATGATGTTGCCTTCATAGACCGTCGAGGTCTTGTGCTGATCCAGCGTTTCCGGATCAGCGGAATTGCCACGGTGATAGACCATCTCTGCCATGGCAGAGAAGGAGGTTGCAGCCAGAAGCGCGGCGGCGAGCGCAGTCATCCTTGCGGATTTGAACATTTTAGTCTCCCCTCTTCAACACTTGAAGAGCACCTGGTGCCGGTGCGCTGGCACGTTCCCATGCAGCCCCACCCTGTTCAACCCTGCCACAGGGGAACCAGGGTTGCAGGAGGGTAAAAAAACGGATTCTTTTCGGCAGCGCCAGTCATCCGAAAAATTTTTCCCCCTCTGAAAATTTATGCATTCCGCTCAAACAATCGCCATGCCTACATTCAAAGCAGGTTATTTCCGGCAGTTTTCTGCCGTTTTGGCACCCTTTCACGGTACACCTTGGGTTTAAGGCAGAGAATCGCCGCCTGAACCGTTTCCCTCTTGCATGGCGGGCCAAGATGGCGTTCCTCTGCGCCATATTTTCACGCCGCCATCGACCGGCAGCGTTCCGGCACTCGACGTTTGACAGGACCACATGGCCCCTCCGCTTCTCATCCTGCGTGACATTCATCTCACTTTCGGCGCCACGCCTCTCCTGACCGGAGCCGAACTCAGCGTTTCGGAAGGCGACCGGCTGTGCCTTGTCGGGCGCAACGGTTCGGGCAAATCCACCCTGCTGAAGATTGCCGCCGGCATGATCGAGGCCGACAACGGCGAGATTTTCGTGCAGCCCGGCCGCACCATCCGTTACCTGCCGCAGGAGCCGGATCTGTCTGCCTATGAAACGGTGCTCGACTATGTGACCGCAGGCCTTGCGCCCGGCGACGATCCCTACCGCGCCCCCTACCTGCTGGAAGTCCTTGGCCTCACCGGCAGGGAAGACCCGAAGAGCCTGTCCGGCGGCGAGGCCCGCCGTGCGGCGCTCGCCCGCACGCTGGCGCCGGAACCGGACATCCTTCTCCTCGACGAACCGACCAACCATCTTGATCTTCCAGCCATCGAGTGGCTGGAAACGGAGCTGAAGAGCCTCAGGTCCGCCATCGTGCTCATCTCGCACGACCGGCGCTTCCTCGAGAATCTCTCCCGCGCCACCGTCTGGATCGACCGGGGCACATCGCGGCGGATGGAACGGGGCTTCGAGCATTTCGAGGCCTGGCGCGACGAGCTTTTCGAGCAGGAAGAACGCGACCAGCAGAAGCTCGCCCAGCAGATCAAGCGCGAAGAACACTGGATGCGCTACGGCGTCACCGCCCGGCGCAAGCGCAACATGCGCCGCGTGCGTGAGCTGGCCGACCTGCGCGACAAGGCCCGCAATCACCGTGGCCCGCAGGGCACCGCCAAGCTGGCAGCCACCGAAGGCGAGACATCTGGCAAGCTGGTGATCGAGGCCAAGGCCATTTCCAAGGGTTATGGCGAGCGCCCCATCGTCTCGAATTTCTCCAGCCGCATCCAGCGCGGCGACCGCATTGGCCTCATCGGCGCCAATGGTGCCGGCAAGACCACGCTTCTAAAAATGCTGACCGGCGAACTGGAGCCGGACAGCGGCACCGTGCGCCTCGGTACCAACCTGCAGATGGTCACCCTCGACCAGAAGCGCGAGAACCTGAACCCGCTCGACACGCTGGCCACCGTCCTTACCGGCGGGCGCGGCGATACGGTGGTTCTGGGCACCGAGACGAAGCACGTCATGTCCTACATGAAGGACTTCCTCTTCGCTCCCGAACAGGCCCGCACACCGGTCGGCGTCCTGTCTGGCGGCGAGCGCGCCCGTGCCATGCTCGCCCGCGCCCTCGCCAGTCCGTCCAACCTGATGGTGCTCGACGAGCCGACCAACGATCTTGACCTTGAGACGCTGGATCTCCTGCAGGAACTGCTGAGCGACTACGAGGGCACCGTGCTCCTCGTCTCGCACGACCGTGACTTCCTCGATCGCGTTGCCACGTCTGTGATTGTCTCGGAAGGTAATGGCAAGTGGCAGGAATATGCCGGCGGCTATTCCGACATGGTGGCACAGCGCGGCGATGGCGTGACCGCCCGCAAGGCCGAGAAAGCAGCCAAGGCCGAAAAGGCCCCTGCCCCGGCTGCCAGCGAAGCCAAATCCTCGTCAAAGGTGAAGCTCTCCTTCACCCAGCTGCATCTCCTCAAGACCCTGCCGGAGACTGTCGACAGCCTGACGAAGAAGCTGGAGAAGCTGCAGGCCGAGATGGCCGATCCGAACCTTTACGCAAAAAGTCCGGACCGCTTCGCCAAGCTCTCCGCCGAAATCACCCGCCTCACCGGTGAAAGGGATGCAGCCGAAGAGCAATGGCTGGAACTGGAAATGCTGCGCGAGGAAGCCGAAGGCTGAGAAAACACAAAGGCCGGACATTGCTGCCCGGCCTTCGCTGTTTAACGTGATTGCCTGAAGCTTACGCTGCCCGCACCTGTGCGATGAAGCGCGTAACTTCCATCTTCAGCGTATCTGCATCCTTCGCAAGGCCACCGGCCGAGCCCAGGACCTGCGAGGCGGCTGCGCCCGTCTCTTCCGCCGCACGGCTGACACCGGTGATGTTGGAGGAGACTTCCACCGTGCCCGCAGAGGCCTGTTGCACATTGCGGGCAATTTCCGAAGTGGCTGCGTTCTGCTCTTCCACCGCGGCGGCAATCGTCGCGGCGATGCTGTTCAGCTTGGCGATGGTGTCGCCGACGTTCTGGATTGCATCCACCGAAGCGCTGGTGGCAGACTGAATCTCGGCGATCTGACCTGAGATTTCCTGCGTGGCGCGGGAGGTCTGTTCCGCCAGCGCCTTCACTTCCGAAGCAACCACCGCAAAGCCACGGCCGGCTTCACCGGCACGGGCCGCCTCTATGGTGGCGTTCAGCGCCAGCAGGTTGGTCTGGCCGGCAATCTCCGAGATCATGTTCAGCACATCGCCGATCTTCTGCGAAGCCGAAGACAGGAAGGCAATCCGCTCGCTGGCGGTCTGGGTATCACCAACCGCCTGCTGGGACATACTGGACGACTCCTCAGCCCGGCGCCCGATTTCATTGACTGACGCCGCCAGTTGCTCAGTTGCCGAGGCCACGGTCTGCACATTGGCAGCAGCTTCTTCGGAAGCCGCAGACACGGCGGTGGACTGCTGGGCCGTTTCTTCTGCCGAAGCGCTCAGCGTGTTGGCAGCAGCCTGCATTTCCTGCGCGGCGGCCGACACGGTCTCGACGATCCCGCCCACGGCACGCTCGAAGCTGTCAGCCAGCTCGTTCATGATGCGGCGGCGCTCGGCCTCCTGCTGGCCCTTGACCGCCGCCTGCTCACTTTCAAGCCGTTCCTTCTCGATGCCATTGGCCTGGAACACCTCGACAGCCGCCGCCATCTCGCCAATCTCGTCAGAGCGGCCCGACCCGAAGACCTTCATGGTCAGGTTGCCAGCCGCAACGGCCCGCATGCAATCCGTGATCGCAGAGATGGCCCGGGAGATGGACATGCCGAGGAAGGCTGCAATCGCCGTCATCACCAGCGTGAAGATGCTTGCCAGCGTCAGCGTCGTGGACAGGGTGCTGTCGATCCCGGCGGATGCCTTGGGGCCGACTTCGTTCTGTACTGCAATCACTTCATTGCTGACGGTTTGATAGGCCGTTGATATGGCCGGACCGATCTTGAAGATCCGCGCTGTCAGGGCCTCCTGCTGGGCCGCAACATTGGTCTCGACGTCCCTGGCCTGCTGCCTGACCTGCTCGAACTCCGCGACAAGCCTGCCCGTCAGCTGAGACAAGCCAGAGCTCTGCTGTGCCGAGGTAACCGTCTTCAGGAGAGGCTCTACATTCGCATAGCGGGTCTGGGCCTGAGCCAGATCCGCCGGATTTGCGGCAAGCCCATACCGCTCCATATACACCCGGGCGAGCAGGAACTCCTGCAAGACCCGCGCAGAGTTAGCCAGCACGACACTGTTGTCTTCGGCAATGGCCTTCTCGATGGTTTCCGTCAGAAGCGCCCGGAGTTCCCCATCCTCTTTCCGCAATCCTTCAAGAGCATTCGTAGCAGCGGTATTGGACGTGCGGAAATCGAGAAAGGCCCGCTCATATGCAACGACATCGCTCTCAAGCGCCTGAAGCTCGGCAAGCTGCGGGGAGCCTGCAAAGAACTGGCTGACCTTGGCCTTGCTGGCCTTGAGATCCGACAGCAGCTTTTCAGCTCGCTGCCCGTCCGTGTCATTGGGAGCAAGAGCATAACGGACCACCGCAAGGCGGGCCTCCGTCAGGATCGTGGCCGATTCAGAAATCACAAGCGACTGACGGGCCGCTGCCCGGTAGTCATCGAAATAATTGGAGGCGGTCTGCAGGCCACTATAGCCGAGCCAGGAGACCGCAAGGAGTGCAGCGACAGATAGACCGAAGCCGCCGAAGAGTTTGGAGCGCACAGTGAGATTTAGCATTAGAACCCCCGGTTAACAGGCCTCTACAGATTGCGCCAAAACAATATAAACATGGTTAACACCACGATTTAAATCTAAAAATACATGACAATCATACTTTCAGCAGCAGAATTAAGACAAAAAATGCAAAAATTAAGCGAATTTTACTCCAATATACGAGCAATAATAATAGCCATATTTAAAAAATACATAGAACAAACTCTACGGAATGCAAATCGCACATATTCATCTCGGAAAGGTTGTCCCAACTCGAACCGGATCAACTCCTCCGGCATGCATCGATAAAAATCTAACGGAAAACTTGATCTTTTCGGCCTCGCACCCTAGACAGCACAGGAATTAAATCGGCCCCGTCGGATTTATTGAAGTTTTTCTTTTGACGAAGGAAAGTTATCCTAGGTTACCGCGAACCGTATTCACGTGACGAGCCCGCCGAAACCTGACGTAGAGTTATCGTTAATTTTAACTAGTGTAAAAACTCCCTTCCGCTCCGCACGTTGCAGATGACACAACGCCTGGAACGGCCGGTGTGTTAAACAGCCAGCCGCCTCGGAAGCCTGCCGCGCCAGGCATCGCCTGCCCACTGCCCCGGCGTTGGCACGCAGCCAACGGCAAAAGGCCGGACATTGCTGCCCGGCCTTTGCTGTGTCTGATATCAGCGTCTGATAGATGTCACGTTTCACGCAGGGCTCAAGCCCCTGCGGAACCCGGGTCCTTCAGGCCATGATGCGTCAGCATCGAAAGCCTTGGCATTACGCGGCGCGCACCTGTGCGATGAAGCGGGCGACCTCGACCTTGAGGGTTTCCGCGTCCCTGGCAAGTCCGCCTGCGGAGCCCAGAACCTCTGAAGCGGCTGCCCCCGTCTCTTCGGCAGCACGGCTGACGCCGGTGATGTTGGAGGAGACTTCCACCGTGCCCGCAGAGGCCTGCTGCACGTTGCGGGCAATCTCAAGCGCGGCCGCATTCTGCTCTTCCACCGCAGCGGCGATGGTTGCGGCAATGCCGTTCAGCCGCGCGATCGTGTCTCCGACATTCTGGATCGCGTCAACGGACGCGTTGGTCGCCGCCTGGATCTCGGCAATCTGGCCGGAGATTTCCTGCGTGGCGCGGGACGTCTGCTCGGCAAGAGCCTTCACTTCCGTTGCCACGACCGCAAAGCCCTTGCCGGCCTCACCAGCGCGCGCCGCCTCGATGGTGGCGTTCAGCGCCAGCAGGTTCGTCTGGCCTGCGATGTCCGAAATCATGCTCAGCACGTCGCCGATCTTCTGCGAGGCCGAAGACAGGAAGGCGATGCGCTCGCTGGCGGTCTGGGTGTCCCCGACGGCCCGGTGCGACATGGTCGAGGATTCCTCTGCCTGGCGGCCGATCTCGCGCACAGAGGCTGCCAGCTGCTCGGTGGCCGCTGCAACCGTCTGCACATTGACTGCAGCCTCTTCCGATGCGGCGGAAACCGCCGTCGACTGATGCGACGTCTGTTCTGCCGAGGCACTCAGCGTGTTCGCCGCAGCCTGCATTTCCCGCGATGCGGTGGACACTGTCTCGACAATGCCGCCCACCGCCTGTTCGAAGCTGTCGGCCAGGTCGTTCATCAGCTTGCGGCGCTCGGCCTCCTGCTGCTCCTTGACAGCGGCCTGCTCACGCTCCAGCCGCTCTTTCTCAATGCCATTGGCCTGGAAAACCTGAACAGCCGCAGCCATCTCGCCGATTTCGTCGGAACGCCCCGCCCCGAACACCTTCATGGACAGATCGCCTGCCGCAATGGCCCGCATGCAGTCCGTGATGGCGTTGATGGCACGGGAAATGGATGTGCCCAGGAACAGGGCAATGACCGCCATCACCAGCGTGAAGAGGCTTGCCAGCGTCAGCGTCGTCGAACTCGTGTTTTCAATGCCGGCCTCGGCCACCGGCCCCATTTCGTTCTGCGCATCGATCAGTTTGTCGACGGCCGCCTGATATCCGGACATGATCAGCGGCCCCAGCATCTCGAGCTTGTTCTCGCGAATGTCCGCGGCCTTGGAAATGGCGATTTCCAGATAGGACGCTTCGCTGATCACATCTTCCATCTGCACGGGCAGCGGCGCCACAAGCCGGTTCAGCTCCGGCGACTTCTGGGCAAACTGCAGCCGCTGAAGCAGCGTAGTCGCTTCATCGTAATAGTCCATGGCCTCAGAGAGGTCGTCCGCGTTTCCGCTGCTCGCGTAACGCTCGACATAGATCCGCGCCAGCAGAAATTCCTGCATCGCCGGGGCCACGGTTTCAAGAACGAGGTAATTCTGCTCCTCAATGGCCTTGTGCATCACACCGGCCATATTCTCGCGGAAGGCGTCGCCCCCTTCTTTCACCTGGGTCAGGCTGAGAGCGACTTCCTCATTCACCGCACGCAACTCATCAAAGGCGGCCTGATAGGCGTCAACCTGCTGGATCAGTTCCCGAAGTTCGGCCAGCAGGGGAGATCCGGCGAAAACCTCCTCGATCTGCGATGCGCCCGAACTGATCTTTCCGATCAGGTCGTTCACCTGGGCCGCGCTGTCCGCGGTTTCCTCCAGCTGATACCGCAAGATGGCGAGCCTGGCTTCCATCAGCGCGGCCTGCGCCTCATAACCAGTCAGGCTCTGCCTCGCCGTTTCGCGGAATTGGCTGAAATAGGTGGCAGCAGTCTGCAAACCACTGTAGCCGATGTACGATACGACAAGCAGGGCGGCAACAGATGCGCCAAATCCGCCAAAAAGCTTCGCACGAACGGTCGAGATAAACATGACAGCTCCTGTTCTGGATTGCGCAACAATACGTCGTGAAATCTCTAGGTGAAGTTAACAAGCCTGTTCAACAATGCGCTGCAAAACGGCCAGCTCAAACACGGGAAAGTTAGAGGCCACGATGATCATCGGCTTTATTATTGCAGGAGGCGCCGGATCCCGGATGAAAGGTGGTCACAAGCCATCAATTCCACTTACGGAACTTCCACTGATCTCGCATGTGGCGGCAAGGCTTCAGAAACAAGTCGAGACTGTTATAATTATCAATAACGATCCCGGCTATTTGCCTGAAACTCTGAAGCTACCGGTCGCCCGTGATTTTCAGCCGGGGCGCGGCGGGCCATTGGTCGGTATTATTACGGCAATGCTTTACGCAAGGGAAAACTATCCGGAGTGCAATCATCTGGTGAGTGTTCCTTGTGATGGCCCCTTCTTCCCTGAAACACTGGTTGAGCGGCTGACCGCAGCCAGCGGCCCCGGCACCCCGGGCATAGCGGTGTCTGATGGCCGCAGGCATCCGCTGTTCGCCTGCTGGCCCGTTTCGCTGCTGCCGCGCTTGCAGGACTGGGTGGCAGCCGGCAACGCCCGCGTGGGCCAGTTCCTGAGCGAATGCGGTGCTATCGAGGTGGATTTTCCGCTCGATGAGGATGGCACAGACCCCTTCTTCAACATCAACACGCCGGAAGATCTCGCCGAAGCCCAACGGATCCTTGCCGCGCGGGAGGGAGCGGGCCTCAGCTACACCTGACCTCTTGACGCATGATCCTGATGCGGCTTGCACGCAGGCGCAAAGCAGGGAATGTTCGGGACGGCCGCACACGGGCGGCAGAAGGATAGCGGGAAAAGCGGATGCGGGGTGAGGATTGTTTCGGCGCGGATGACACGCGCCTGCTCCATGACGAGGCGCTGGACCTGCTCGCACGCCTGCCTCTACCTGCGCCCGGCCATGAAACCATCAGCCTCGGCGAAGGGCGCGGCCGCATTCTGGCAGCGCCCGTCACGGCGCCGCGCAATGTGCCGCAGCACGACACCTCCGCCGTGGATGGCTACGCCTTCCGCCATCAGGACTTCGACCCCTGCGGTGGCTTCTTCCGGCTGGAAACGCGCATTCCCGCAGGCCACCCGGCCGTGCAGGCGCAGGCCCCATGGGCCGCCGCCCGCATCTTCACCGGCGGCGTGATGCCGGAAGGTGCCGACACGGTGGCCATGCAGGAAGACTGCCGCCTTGAGACCAGCGGCGGCCAGAGTGTTGTTGTCATTCCCGCAGGTCTGCCCAAGGGCGCCAACCGGCGGCTGGCGGGGGAAGACCTCGCGGCAGGCACGCAGATCCTTGTGCAAGGCCACCGGCTGCGGGCCCAGGACCTTGCCGCCATCGCCTCGACAGGCACCGCCCAGGTCCCGGTGTTCAACCGGATCCGTGCCGGTGTGATCTCGACCGGCGATGAACTCGTCCGTCCCGGCACTCCCCTTGGCGCGGGCGGGCTCTATGATGCCAATCATTTCCTGCTGACATCGCTGCTGGAAAGCTGCCCGGCAGACATCACCGATCTCGGCATCTGCCCGGACCGGCGCGATGCCCTGCAGCTTGCCCTGTCTGAGGCATCGGGCCGCTGCGACGTCATTCTTACCAGCGGCGGGGCCAGCCACGGAGAGGAAGATCACCTTCTGGCCGTGCTGGAGCGCATTGGTGAAGCACAGGTCTTCGACCTTGCCATCAAGCCGGGCCGCAGGCTGATCACGGGCCGGGCCGGAGACTGCCTGATCATCGGCCTGCCCGGCAACCCCGTGGCGGCGATGGTCTCCTTCCTGCTCTATGCCCGCCCCCTGCTGCTGCGCCGTGCCGGAATGGCGGCCGCCCCAGTCCAGGGTTTTCAGGTGCAGGCCGCCTTCGACCTGCCCCGGCGCAAGACCGGGCGGCGGGAGTTCAGCCGCGGACGTCTTGTCACACATCCCGATGGCTCCGTGCATGCAGAGCTTTATCCCCGCTCCGGCTCCGGGCTGATTTCAAGCCTCAGAGAGGCGGACGGCCTCATCGAAATTCCGGAAGAAACGGCGGCCATCCACAGGGGCGATGCGGTGTGTTTTCTTCCCTTCAGCAGCTTTCTGGCATGATGTCGCGCCCTGCAGCCTCAGCCGGACGCTGCGTCATGGGGTGAATACCGGCAAAAATGTCAGTGCACATCTTCTGTGCCAGCATGTTTTTTCATCTGGGCGAGCGGTTTCTGCCGGGATATGTTCATACAATGGGCGCCGGGTCTGCCGCTTGCTGAAGTGCTGCGGACCGGTGCCTGGATGAATGAAAGAACAAGCAACCTGAGGCACAGCAGCCGCCAGCGGCCTGCTGCCGCGACAAAAGGCGCGAGGGGTAAGTTACATGGGTATCAAGACGATTGCCGCAGCTGCAATCCTGTCCGTCGCCGCATTCGGTGCAGCCGAGGCGAAGGACTGGAGCAAGATCCGCATGGGCACGGAGGGCGCCTATCCTCCGTTCAACGTGCTGGGCTCCGATGGTCAGCTGACGGGCTTCGACATCGACATTGCCAAGGCGCTTTGCGAGGAAATGAAGGTCGAGTGTGAATTCATCACCTCTGACTGGAACGGCATCATCCCGGCGCTGCAGGCGGGCAAGTTCGACACCATCATTGCCTCCATGTCGATCACCGAAGAGCGCAAGCAGCAGGTCGACTTCACCAACAAGTACTACAACACCCCCCCGGCGATTGCCGTGCCGAAGGACAGCCCGCTGACGGAAGCCACCGATGCGGCCCTCGCTGGCAAGGCCATCGGTGCGCAGAGCTCCACCACCCACTCCAACTATGCGGAAGAGAAGCTTCCTTCGACCGATCTGAAGCTCTATCCGACGTCCGACGAGTACAAGCTCGACCTCGTCAACGGCCGCATCGACGGCGTGATTGACGACGTTGTCGTGCTCTCGGAATGGGTGAAGAGCGAAGACGGCGCCTGCTGCAAGATCCTCGGCACCCTGAAGCCGGACCCGGTGATCAACGGCGAAGGCGCCGGCATTGCCATCCGCAAGGAAGACCAGGAGCTCAAGGAAAAGCTGAACGCTGCCATTGCCGCCATCCGCGCGAACGGCAAGTACAAGGAAATCAACGACAAGTACTTCGAGTTCGACGTTTACGGCGATTGATGAGGCACGGGCGGGCAGGCGATCCCCTGCCCGCACCGCTTCAGACAGGTGGCCGGAACGCCGGATGCAGGTACAGGCTGGAAAGCGCGGGCAGGATTGGCCGGCGCTGCCGGTCCATCCCCTGACAGCATGGCATGTCCGGCAAAGCCAGGATCAGGGGCATGTGCCCCTGAGGCGCAGGGTCCGGGCAGCTGATGGACAAATATCTGGAACTTCTTGCATTCGGCCCCACAGGATGGGGTGATGAACTTCTCGGCGGCCTGTTCATCACGGTCAGCCTTGCATTGTCCACCCTGCCCTTCGGGCTGGTGCTGGGCTTCATCATTGCCCTGGGCAAGAAATCGCCCGAGCCGTCCCTGCAGCTTGCCAGCACGATCTACACCACGATTTTCCGTGGTCTGCCGGAGCTGCTGACGCTGTTCCTCGTCTATTTCGGCTTCCAGATCGCCATCAAAACCCTGTCCGAGCGCATGGGTTATGGCATCTCCATCGAGGTGAACAGCTTCCTCGCCGGCATGATCGCGCTGGCGCTGGTGTTCTCTGCCTATTCCAGCGAAGTGTTCCACTCCGCCTTCCTCGGCATCCCGCAGGGCCAGTATGAGGGCGGCAAGGCGCTTGGCCTCAGCCGTTTCCAGACCTTCCGCCTCGTGGTCATGCCGCAACTGATCCGCCTTGCCCTGCCGGGCCTGACCAATCTCTGGCTGATCCTTCTCAAGGAAACATCGCTCGTGTCTGCCGTGGGTCTTGTCGATGTGATGCGCCAGACCGGCATTGCCGCCCGCAACACCAAGGAAGCCTTCTTCTTCTACAGTCTTGCCTGCCTCATCTATCTGATGCTGGCGATCCTGTCTTCCCTGGTCCTGCGCCGCACCGAAGGCTGGGCCAAGCGCGCGGAGATGGCCCGATGAGCCAGACCGCCGCCCCCGCCATCAGCCGCCCGCCCCTGCCCGCCCGGCGCCCCTGGACGGCCGCACGCATCACCGGCCATGTGCTCATGGCCTTCTGGATCGTCAGCGGCATTGGTCTCGCCCTTTACCTCGGCCAGAACCTCTTCAGCACCTTCGCCAGCCAGTATCTGCCCAAATATGTCACCGGCGCGGTGGTGACGCTGAAGCTGACGATCTACTCCTTCCTCATTGGCGCCGCGCTTTCCGTGCCGCTGGCTCTGGCCTGTTCCGCAAAGAACTCAGCCGTCCGGTCACTCGGCAATGCCTATGTCTATTTCTTCCGCGGCACCCCGCTGCTGGCGCAGGTTTTCCTGATCTATTACGGCCTTGGCTCCTTCCGCAGCGCCCTGGACACGGTCGGCCTGTGGTGGTTCTTCCGTGACGCCTGGAACTGCGTGCTCCTGACCTTCGCGCTCAACACCGCCGCCTATCAGGCCGAGATCCTGCGCGGCGCCGTCCAGTCCATGCCGAAGGGCCAGTGGGAGGGCGCCTTCTCGCTCGGGCTTTCCCGTGGCGTGACCTTCTTCAAGGTCATCCTGCCGCAGGCGCTGATCGTGGCCCTGCGTCCCTATGGCAACGAGATCATCCTGCTGCTCAAGGGTTCCGCAATTTCCTCCATCGTCACCATCTACGACATCATGGGCGAGGCTAACCGGGCGTTTTCCCGCAGTTTCGACTTTCAGGCCTATATCTGGGCGGCGGTTGCCTATCTCATCGCGGTAGAACTCATCCGCCGCGCCTGGGACCTGATGGAGCAGCGCCTGACCCGCCATCTGCGTCACGGCAAGTAGCGTCATTGGGCCGATTAGCCGTTGCACCCGGCGCGCGGCTGTGCGAGCAAAACGCAACAGTCCGCTTCCCGGGAGTTCTGGCATGGCAAAAGTTGCATTCATTGGTCTGGGCGTCATGGGCTATCCCATGGCCGGCTACCTTGCCTCGCGCGGCGGCCACGAGGTCACCGTCTATAACCGCACTGCGGCCAAGGCAGACAAGTGGGTGGCTGAACACGGCGGCAAGTCTGCCGCCACCCCGCGTGAGGCGGCAGAAGGCTGCGACTTCGTTCTCGCCTGCGTCGGCAATGACGACGATCTGCGCGCTGTCACCACCGGCCCGGACGGCGCCTTCCACGGCATGAAGAAGGGCGCCATCTTCATCGACCACACCACCGCCTCTGCAGAAGTTGCACGTGAGCTTCACGCCGCTGCCAGGGCCGCCGGCTGCGGCTTTGTCGATGCCCCCGTTTCCGGCGGACAGGCGGGTGCAGAAAAGGGCATCCTTACCGTCATGTGCGGCGGTGAGGAGGCAGACTTCAACGCGGCCAAGCCCATGATCGAGTGCTTTGCCAAGTTCGTGGGCCTGATGGGCGCGCCGGGTGCCGGCCAGCTCACCAAGATGGTCAACCAGATCTGCATCGCCGGTCTGGTGCAGGGCCTTGCCGAAGCCATCCACTTCGCCAAGAAGGCAGACCTCGACGTTCCGGCCGTCATTGCCGCCATCCGGGGCGGTGCGGCCCAGTCCTGGCAGATGGAGAACCGCTGGGAGACCATGCTGAACGGCAAGTTCGACTTCGGCTTTGCCGTGGACTGGATGCGCAAGGATCTCGGCATAGTGCTCGACACCGCACGTGAGACCGGCGCCCGCCTGCCGGTCACCGCGCTGGTGGATCAGTTCTACGGCGAAGTGCAGGACATGGGTGGCAACCGCTGGGACACCTCCAGCCTCATCGCCCGGCTGGAAAAATCCGGCAAGGCCTGAGACTTCTTTCAAATACCCGCTTCACTCCACTCTGGGGCCGCCGACTTCACCCCGCCGGCCCCAGAACCAGCCGCACGCCTTGAAGCGCTCCGGCCAACACCAGAAACAGCCCGCAGAGCCGCGCCGAGTACCAGGCCTTTTCCAGAAGCTCATCGCGCATGGCCGTCGCAATGAGCGGCAGGGCAACCGCCTTGGCCGGACGGTCTTCGGGGGCAAGAAGCATCCACACTTCCGTATCCTCCACCCGGCGCCGGTGATGATAGGTCAGGCCATACCAAGCCATCACCAGCCCTGTGATGCCGCAGCCCAGCGCTCCGAAGGTGAAGCAGTAGGGTGGATGCGAGGCCGTGCCCATCATCACCATCAGGATGGCGAGACCGCAAAAGCCCCAGGCCCGCGTCACGGAAATACGGGCAAGCTTGGTAATGCGCTCCATCAGCCCCGTCCCCCTTTGAACCAGATCCTGATGCTGCCAGATACGCCGCGCCTTGCAAGCCGGTTCACGCGGCGCGCGTGCTGAAATCACTGTGAACCCGGCAGCGAAGATGCTGCGGCCGGTTCAGCCATGCGGTAAGGTTGGAATTCGGTTCCCGCCCTTGCTTCCTTTCCGGAAAAACCCTACCTCCCCGCCATGACACAGACACTTCCCCCCCGCGCCGAAGCGCGCCCGCTCACCCTCGAAGCTCACGGCATCACCCGCCAGGACGAATACGCCTGGCTGAGGGCCGAAAACTGGCAGGACGTGATGCGTGATCCGTCCGTGCTGGCGCCGGATATCCGCGCCTATCTGGAGGCGGAAAACGCCTATCTGGAAACGGTCATGGCCCCCACGAAAGAGCTTCAGGACAAGCTCTTTGCCGAGATGAAAGGCCGGATCAAGGAAGACGACAGTTCCGTGCCGATGCCGGACGGCCCGTTCGAATATGGCGTCAGCTACGTCACCGGCGGCCAGCATCCGCGCCTTGTCCGCTCGCCTCTTGGTGGCGGCGCGCAGGAGATCCTCGTCGATGGCGACAAGGAAGCCGAAGGCAAGGCCTATTTCCGCATGGCCGGTGCCATGCATTCCCCCGCCCATGACCGGCTGGCCTGGGCCTTTGACGACAAGGGCTCGGAGTTCTTCACCCTGCTCATCCGCGACCTCACCACCGGCAAGGACCTGCCCACCCGGATCGAGGACACCGCTGGCGGCGGCGTCTTCTCCGCCTGCGGACGCTATCTCTTCTACGTGCGCCTTGATGCCAACCACCGCCCGTCCAAGCTCTTCCGCCACGAGATCGGCACTGATCCATCCGCTGATGTGCTGGTTTTCGAGGAAGAGGATGCCGGTTTCTTCATGGGCGTCGGCAAGACCCAATCCGACAGCCATATCCTGATCGACATCCACGACCATGAAACCTCGGAAGTCCACGTCATCCCGGCAGATCAGCCTCTTGCCGCCCCGCGTCTCATCGCGGCGCGCGACACGGGCATCGAATACTCGCTCGAGGAAAACGGCGGCACCTTCTACATCCTCACCAATGCGGATGACGCCGAGGACTTCAAGATCGTCACCGCTCCGGTGGAGACGCCTGGCCGGGAAAACTGGCGCGACTTCATCCCGCATGAAGCTGGCCGTCTGATCCTGTCCCACACGCTCTACAAGGACTTCATGGTGCGGCTGGAACGGGCCGAGGGTCTGCCGCGCATCATCATCCACCGGCTGGCGGACCACCTCGAACACCCGATTGCCTTTGCCGAGGAAGCCTATTCGCTGGGTCTTGCCGATGGCTACGAGTTCGACACGAACATCATCCGCTTCACCTACTCGTCCATGACCACGCCCGCTCGGGTCTATGACTATGACGTGGAAACGCGCCAGCGCACCCTGCGCAAGGAGCAGGAAGTGCCCTCCGGCCACAATCCGGATGACTACATCACCCGCCGCCTGATGGCCCCGGCCCCGGATGGGGAGTTGGTCCCGGTGTCGATCCTCTACCGCAAGGACACGCCGCTGGATGGCTCCGCGCCCTGCCTGCTCTATGGCTATGGCTCCTACGGCATCTCCATCCCGGCCAGCTTCAGCACCACCAGCCTGTCGCTGGTGGACCGGGGCTTCGTCTATGCCATCGCCCACATCCGCGGCGGCAAGGACAAGGGCTACGCCTGGTACAAGAAGGGCCGCCGCGAGTTCAAGACCAGCACCTTCACCGATTTCATCGCCGCAGCGGTGCATCTGGTGAAGGAGGGCTTCACCGCCCATGACCGCATCGTCGCGCAGGGTGGCTCTGCCGGCGGCATGCTGATGGGCGCGGTCGCCAACATGGCACCGGAGAAGTTCGGCGGCATCATCGCCGAGGTGCCCTTCGTCGATGTGCTGAACACCATGCTCGACGACACCCTGCCCCTCACCCCGCCGGAGTGGCCGGAATGGGGCAACCCCATTGCCTCGCGCGAGGCCTATGACCTGATCGCCTCCTACTCGCCCTATGACAACGTGGCGGCGAAGGACTATCCGGCCATCCTCGCCGTCGGCGGCCTGACGGACCCGCGCGTCACCTATTGGGAACCGGCCAAGTGGGTTGCGCGCCTGCGCGAGCGCAAGACCGGTGACAGCCTGCTGATGCTGAAGACCAACATGGACGCCGGCCACGGCGGCGCCTCCGGCCGCTTCGACCGCCTCAAGGAAGTTGCCCTCGTCCAGGCCTTCGCCCTCATGCTGACCGGCAAGGCCTGAGGAAACATCCGCACCGCCCCGATCAATCGCCGGGGCGGTGCCGATTGCCCCTGAAACCTTTCGTCCTCAAACGTGTTTCAGGTCGAATTTACCGGCCGGGGCGGGCATAGTGCGGGTTCTGCTGGCCCCGCGTGATCCCCTCCATGCTCTTCATTCCCTTCCCCTTTGCTGCAGCCATGATGCTGCTGATGCTCTTCGCCGGATCGCTGCGCCAGTCCGGAGGGGAAGGCCGCAACATTCCGTTCCTCGCCCTGATCCTTCTAGCGGCCGTGCAATCGGTGCTGATTGGCCTGCGCTGGGGCTATGGCATCACTGCCATCATGCATGTCCTGCCAGTTACGGCCGCGCTGGTGCCGCCGCTGGCTTATTGCGGCGTCGCCCGGCTGGTGCGCCGGAGCACGCTGTCCCTCTTCCAGCGCCTTGCCCTGCACAGCGCCCCGGCGGTGCTTGTGGCACTGATGCTCGCCGTCCTGCCCGAGGCCATCGATGTTACGCTGGTGACCATCTTTCTCGGCTATGCGGCCGCGATCCTGCGGCTCATGCGCCAGGGCACGGATGCCCTGCGGCTTGCCGCCTTCGAGGATGCGTCCCGCGCCCACAAGGCCATTCTCTTTGCCGCCGCCGGACTGATCCTGTCCGCACTGGTGGATATCTACCTTGCCCTGGATTTCGTCTGGCTTGATGGCCGTCATGCGCTTGGCGTCATCACCGGCGGCAACGTCGGCGTGCTCATCGTTCTCGCCATCGCAGCTTCTGCGGCCAGCAGCACGCCGGTTGAATCCTCCACAGCAGACAGGGGTCTTCCGGATGAAGCCCAGGTTCCAGAAGCGGCAGAACCCGCCGCAGACAGCGCCGCTGCCGACCGTGACGTGATGGCAAGCATCGAAGCCCTGATGCAGGCCCGCATGCTTTACCGGGACGCCAATCTCACTCTGGACCGGCTCGCCCGGCGCGCCGGCATTCCCGCCCGGCAGATCTCCGGCGCGATCAACCGCACCACCGGCAAGAACGTCTCGCAATATGTCAACGAGTTCCGCATCACAGAGGCCTGCCAGCTTCTCCAAAGCACGGACAAGCCTGTGACCGCCATCATGTTCGAGGCCGGATTCCAGACCAAATCCAACTTCAACCGTGAATTCCGCCGCGTGACCGGCCTGAGCCCGGTGGAGTGGCGCCAGCAGAAGTCCGGCGCAGCCTGAAACTCTCCTATCAGGTCCTCGATCACGATCTGCGCCCTCCCGGATCATGATCAAGGTCGAGCCGATGGCCTGACGGCGCCAGTCTGGCTGCATGACCAGCCTGACAGACCAGAACCGCCAGCTCGCCGGGACGCTGCGGTCTCTCTCCCTCCCCGATCCCGCGCCCGGCACGGAACAGCCGCAGCACAAGCCACGTCTTTCCCCCACATGGCTTCTGCTGACCGGCCTTAGCGCCGCCCTTGCCATCGGAGCGGCCGCCCTCACCGGCACGGCCTCAATCCCTGCCGCAACCGCGGTTGCGCAGCAGCAGGCGGCCATACCGCCACCTCTCCCACCGGCTCCCCTGTCGCGGGAGATCACCGGCTCGGGCCATGTCATTGCCCTGCAATCCGTCCCGGTCTTTGCCCGCTACGAGGGGCGGATCGAAAGCGTCAACGTCACGCTCGGGTCCGAAGTCCGGGCCGGGGATGTCCTGGCCGTGCTCGCCGACCCCGCCGCCCGTCTTGCCCTGGATCAGGCACACGCACGGCTGCGAACGGCGGAGCTGACGCTGACAGCACGCCAGATTACCCTCTCCCAGGCGAATGCAGATCTTCGCCGCGCCGAAGCACTTGCGGCCCGTGGCAGCCTGTCCCAAAGCGCACTGGAAAACGCCGCCACCACCGCCCGGACAGCCGCCAGCAGCGTTGATCTGGCCAGTGCGGCCATTGAGGAAGCCCGGATATCTGCCGCCATCGCTGCCGAAAGGGTGGAAGCCCTCACCATCCGCGCGCCTTTTGCCGGAACGGTCACGCAGCTGAATGCCCGCCCCGGCGCCATGGTCCTCGACCGCTCTGACAGCATCCGTGAGGCGGAGAGCCTGCTCACCCTCACCCGCATGGACAGCCTTGTCATCGAGGCGGATGTGGCCGAGCGCAGCATCGCCCGTCTCACGTCCGGCCTTGAGGCTGAGGCAGAGCTGGATGCCGCCCCCGGCGCGCCCTTCCCCGTGCGCCTGACGCTGGCCGCGCCCGAGGCGAACCCGGCCAAGGGCACCTTCAGCCTGCGTTTCACCCCGCTCGATCCACCGGTGCCCCTGCGCCCCGGCATGGCCGCGCGCATCCGCATCAGCCTTCCCTCCACCACACAGACAGCCGGAGCAACGCCCCGATGACCCAGCCCGCACCACAGGAAGACGCCGCTTTCATAAGCCTTCAGGGCCTTGAAAAATCCTACCCCGCAGGCGGCAGCACATTGCCGGTTTTCTCCGGCCTGAACCTTACCTTTCCGAGAGGGGATTTTGCCGCGATCATGGGCCCCTCCGGCTCCGGCAAGTCCACCTTGCTCAACCTTCTGGCGGGAATAGACCATCCGGACCGGGGAGAAATCCGCATTGGCCGGGCCCGGCTGGACCAGATGGGCGAAGCCGCCCGCACCAGCTGGCGGGCGCATCACCTCGGCATCGTCTTCCAGTTCTACAATCTGCTGCCCATGCTGACGGTGGCGGAGAATGTGGAGCTGCCCTTGCTGCTGAAACCGCTCTCTGCCCGCATGCGGCGCGAGCGGGTGATGACGGTGCTGGAGCTCGTGGGCCTGTCCGGCCACGCCCGCCACCGGCCCTCCCAGCTTTCCGGCGGCCAGCAGCAGCGTACCGGCATTGCCCGTGCCATCGTCTCCGATCCGGAGCTGATCCTCTGCGACGAGCCCACCGGCGACCTCGACCGCAAGTCCGCAGATGACATTCTGGCCATGCTGCGCGTCCTGAATGCGGAACTGGGCAAGACCATCCTCATGGTCACCCATGATCCTCTTGCCGCCGCCAGCGCAAGGCGAACCCTGCATCTCGACAAGGGCAGCTTCCTTGAAGAGCGGAGGGCCGCGTCATGACCTGGCTCCGCCTTGCCCGCAAGAACGCCGCCCGCAAGCCGCTGCGGCTTGCCCTGCTCGTCTTCAGTGTAGCCATCGCCTTCCTCATCCATGGTCTCACTGCCAGCTTTCTGGCGGGCTCTCAAGGCAGCTCGGCCTCGAGTGACGATCTCCTCGGCGTCATGTCCGCCGCCGGTCCCGCCCAGCCGCTGCCGCTCTCATATCTGCCCCGTCTGGAGGCCGAGCCAGGCGTTGCCGCCGTTTCCCATGTGGCGCGTCTGCGCGGCTTTCTGGACCGGGAAACCAATGTCATCGCGGTCGCGGCAGTGGATCCTGCCCGCGCTGCCGCCGTCAATGGGCCGGAGCTGGAGCTGACGCCTGCCCTCATCGCCAGCCTGACCGGAAGCCGCGACACACTTCTGGCAGGCCGCGCTCTGGCGCAGGCGCAGGGCTGGACGGTGGGAGACAGTGTTACCGTCACCGCCTTCACCATGGCGCAGAAGGACGGCAGCCGGGTCTGGCGCTTCCGCATTGCAGGCATCTTCGACGGCGCGTCGGCCAGCACCGACACCTATTTTGCGATTGCCCGGTACGATTACATCAACGCCCTGCGTGCCAGCGGCACCGATACCGCCGATGTCTTCGCCATCCGCCCCAAACCGGGCACCAGCGCCAGCGCGCTGGCCGCCGCGATGGACGCGCAATTCGCCAACTCGCCTGCGCCAACCCGAACCCAATCGGAAAAGCAGTTTCTCGAAGCCTTCCTGCGCCAGTTTGCTGATGTGAAGCTGATCACCAGCCTCGTCACTTCGGCGGCCTTCATCACCCTGTTGATGATCATCACTAACACCATGGTCTTTGCCGTGCGGGAAAGGCGCTTTGAGACCGGGGTGCTGAAGGCCCTTGGAGTTCCGCCTTCGCGCATCGCCCTGCTGATCCTTGGCGAGACAGGCTTCATCTTTGCCCTTGGCGGCGCCATTGGCCTCGGCCTCACCGGCCTTGCCGCCATGTTCGGCCCGCCCGTTCTGGGGCTGGCGCTCACCGGTCCGGTCATCGGCGAAGCCTTGCTGCTCATGGCAGGTCTTGCCCTGCTCACCGGCCTTCTTCCCGCCTGGAGCGCCATGCGCATTCCCGTCATTGCTGCCTTCCGCACGAGGTAACCCATGTCCGCCGCAGCTTCCCTCTTCCGTCAGACACATGCCCTCTTGCGCAGCAGCCTTCTCAGCCTGCCGCGCCGGGCAGCGCTCGCCCTCTCCATGGTGCTCTCCGCTGCGCTTGCTGTCAGTGTCCTGGCAGGCTTTCTCGCCATGGCAGCCGGTTTCAAGAAAACGCTCCAGGGCACCGGCTCCCCCCTCACCGCCGTGGTTCTCGGCGGCACGCAGGTGCAGGAGACCGGCTCCAGCATCTCCGCCGGTGCCATCCGTACGCTGCTCGCGTCGCGGGATGATTTCGGCATCCGCAAGACACCATCCAGTGTCCCGCTTGTCTCCCGCGAACTGGTCATGCCCGCCAGCCTGACGCGGCCGGACGGCCAGGAAGCCACCCTTGCCCTGCGCGGTATGGATGTTGAAGGCCTTCCAGTCCGGCCGGATGTGAGGCTGACCGCAGGGCGGATGTTCTCGCCCAGCGCGCGGGAACTGGTGGCGGGCGAAAGTCTCGCCCGCAGCATGTCCGGTCTTGCACCGGGCAGCAAGATCAGGCTGTCCGGCATGGAATGGACCGTCACCGGACTGTTCAGCGCAGGCGGCAGTGCCTTTGAATCGGAACTCTGGACCAGCCTTGAAGCCGTGCAGGCCGCCTTCAACCGCCCGGGAGAGGTCCAGAGCCTGCGGCTTCGGCTGACTGAGCCGGGCGATCTCGCACCTTTGCAGGAGAAACTCTCTTCCCTGCCCGGACCAGCCCTCACAGCCATCTCCGAAGCACAGCTCTATTCCGGCCAGTCGGCCCGCACGGCAGATCTCATCCGCCTGTTTGGCTGGCCAGTTGCCGGGCTGATGGCGCTAGGGGCGGCGGCAGGCGTCCTCAACACCATGTTCAGCGCCGTCTCCAGCCGCTCCGGCGAAATCGCCACGCTGCGGGCCCTCGGTTTTGCCCGTCTGCCCGCCTTTCTTGCGGTCTGGATCGAGGCCATCTGTCTTGCGGGGCTCGGCACCGCCATCGGCGTCTTCGGCTCATGGCTTGCCTTCAACGGCTGGCAGGCCAGCACGTCCGCTGGCAGCAACACCCGCCTTGCCTTTGAACTTTCCGTCGATAGCCACGTGATGCTCACCTGCAGCCTGCTCGGCCTCGCCCTCGGTCTTGCAGGCGGCGCCCTCCCCGCGCTGGCCGCAGCCCGCCTCCCCCTGCACGAGGCGCTGCGGCAGAGCAATTGAACAGGACCGTCAGAAACAGCACAAATGTCGCAGAAGCTTCTTCCCATTTGCGTTTACGCTTCCCATAACCTTCCATAAGGCTGAGCTGGGCCCGGCAGGTGCCCGCCCTGGCTGCATCACCGCAGCGGCCGGCAGATTGCCTCATGTTTGGAGAAGTCATGAAAATGTTGAAGAGATCCACGCTCGCCGCACTGGTCCTCGTGATCGGGCAATCGGCTGCCATGGCGCAGGGCAGTTTTCTGGAGCATCTTCTGCTGTCCCCGACCCGCACCCCCGGAGACGTCCCGGAGACCTATGGCACGGCTTATGACTGCCGTCCGCTGAAAGCCGCCAATCAGACGGCAGGCGTCTGGCGCGGCCTGATCGGTGGTCAGGTCTGGCCGGATACAGGCCAGACGCGCCCTGTCAGCCGCGAAGGCTGTTTCAGAACCGAACAGGAATGCCTAGCCTTCCTCAACGTGATGAGCGGCTATATCGACTTCGTCTATTCGCGGGAATGCAAGCGGCTGTAAAGACATCCTCTAGACGCAAGAAAGCCGGAGCATGGGGCTGCTCCGGCTTCCGGTCTGCGGGATCAATGCAGGGGGTCAGTTTGCCCTGCAGGTCTTGATCCCGAACAGCGTATAGGCAGGGCACCAGCCAACCAGCGCGACAACGACCGGAATGACGCCGAACCAGCCAATCCACTTCCAGCTGATGTCAGCCGGGCCGAAAAGCGCGAAACCAATCAGTGCAATCCCTACCAGGAAGCGGATGGCCCGGTCGAGGGTTCCCATGTTCACAGTCATATCCCGTCCCCTTGGCTCAAGGCTTGTCCGGACTGTCCGGACGGTGAGACGACCCTAGCGCCAGTGGAACACCCCGTCTGTGACATGGTCACAAACAAAGCCCGGCAGCGTAGTTGCACGTAGCCCCGCAACTGGTCAGCCGGTATCCGCGATCCGGCGCAGCGCTGCGGGGTTGAGCAACTGCACTTCACCACGCCCCTGCGCAATATGACCGGCCTCGGCCCAGCGCCCCAGCAGCCGGGCGATTACCTCGCGGGCACTGCCGGTTTCTGCCGCAAGGGCAGCCTGTGTCAGGTGAATGGCTGACCCGTCTCCGGCCAGTTCCAGCAGCAGCCGCGCCAGCCGCGCGTCCAGCCGGTGAAACATGGTGTCTTCCATCTTCCGCAGAATGCTGGCAAGGCGGAGGCTGAAGCCCTGAAAGATGCGCCTGCGGAAAACCGGCTCGCTGTCGAGCAGCCGCGCCACCACCCCGGCCGGTATCATGAAGGCCTGGCATGCCGTTTCGGTGATGCCCGACGCGGCATAAGGCTCCTCTCCCAGCAGGCAGGATGTGGTCAGCACACAGCTCTCCCCGGGCGCAACGCGGTACAGGAGGATTTCCCGGCCTGTATCGGATGTCATCAGCACGCGGACGCTGCCGGAGGTGAGCACCAGCCAGCCGGGACAGGCCTGCCCGGGCGCGAAGACTTCGGTTCCAGCCGGAATGGCCATCTGCCGCAGGGCCTGTTCAACGGCGCGGCGTCCGGCTTCGGAGAGATCCGAAAGCCCCATCAGGCGCAGCGCCTCCTCAAAATTGCTGCCCGCAATCTGTCCGCTCATGCCCCTGCTCCGCCTCCCTGTAATCGCTGCCAGTCTAGCGGCAGCGGATGGGGACAGGCCAGTGAGGAAGACTGCGGCCTTTCGCCTACTGGCCCTGCGCGTGGGCGGGAATGGCCTTCAGATAGGCGGCAATGGCCTCCCGGTCTTCCGCCGTCAGCCGGGCAATGTTCTCCTGCACGGCCACCATTTCCCCGCCAACGGAGTCATAGGAAGGCGTGAAGCCGCTTTCGAGGTAATAGGCAATATCCGGGACAGACCAGTCGCCGATGCCCCTTTCACCGCCGGTGATATTGGGAATCCGGCCTTCGCCAACCGGCGCCTTTGCCCCCGCAAGCCATTGATCCAGCTTCAGGCCACCGGCCATGTCCCGGGGCGTGTGGCATTCGCCGCAGTGGCCGGGCCCTTCCACCAGATACTGGCCGCGCTGCAGCTGCTCGTCGATCCTCTGCAGCACCACGGCCGGACCCGGATCGAGATACATGAGCTTCCACAGCCCCAGCCCCCGCCGCAGGGTGAAGGGAAAGGCAAGCTCATGGCCGGGCGCAACACCCTGCACCGGCTCCAGCGTCTTCAGGAACGCGAAGAGATCGGAGATGTCCTGATCCTTCATGCGGGCATAGGATGTGTAAGGAAAGGCGGGGTAGTAATGCTCGCCCTCGGGCGAAATTCCGGCCAGCATGGCATTGGCAAAGTCCGGCAGCGTCCAGCTGCCGATGCCCGTTTCAATGTCCGGCGAGATGTTCGGGGCAACGAAAACGCCGAAAGGTGTTTCCAGCCGCAATCCGCCGCCCAGCTTCAGCTTGTCCAGCCCCGATGCGCCCGGCGCGGCGTGGCAGGAGGAGCAGCCTCCCGCCCAGAACATCGCTTCTCCCCGCCCGGCATTGCCCTCCGGCAGGGCTGCGAGCCGCACGGGCTCAATCGAGGCGGGCGCAGTCAGAGCCCAGAAACCCAATCCACCCGCCCCCAGTACGAGGGCACCGGCAAGAGCCAGTTTCTTCAGCATCGGACCACGCCTTCCACGTCTTGCTTATCTCTTATCTCTGCACCCGGTAGGCCTCATGGCAGGACCTGCAACTGGCCATCACCGGCCCCATCGCGGTCTTGAAGGCCTCCACATCGGCCGGGCCATCCTTGCCGGAGGCCTGAGCTGCAGCGCCCGTAACCTCGGAAAATTTGGCAAGCGCAGCTTCAAAGCCAGCTGCATCTTCCCAGATCTTCGGGCTGGCGGAAGAGCCTTCCGCATTCTGCGTGCCATCGGGATAGAACGTACCAAGAGCATTGGCGGCTGCATTCATCGAAGCGATCGCCGCCTTGCCCGCTGCCGGGCTGTAGGCGATGTCGCCCTTCATCATCGCACCGGCAAGACCGGCATTGGCAGCCACGGACTGCATGATAGCCTTGCGGGTCGCGACAGGGTCACCGGCAGCCGATGCCGCAGTCAGGGTTACGGCCAGCAAGGCGCCGGCCACAAAATATTTGCGCATCAAAGTCTCCCTCAAAAGAGCCGGCCGCGTCACTGGCCGGTGCGCCCATTCAGACCCGACTGCGCCGCAAAACTGAAATCACGGACGCGTGAGAGCTGCTGATCCACACAAAACTACGGAGGACTACGGACAGGGAGGCTTTAAAGTTGACTCTTTTTATCAAGTTTGACAAACGGGCGCATCCTCAATCGGGAGTAGTCCATGCGCATTTTCAAGCACTTGAGAACCGGCACCCTCGCGGGTCTGCTGGGCCTTGCCGCCGCCACCAGCCTGACCACCGGCGCCTTTGCGGAAGAAAAAACCTTCACCGATGTGATAGGCCGCGAGGTCAAGGCGGACCTGCCGTCCAAGCGCGTTCTGCTCGGCTTCTACTTCGAAGACTACATGGCCGTTGGCGGCGAAGCCTCCTACGACAACGTTGTCGGTATCTCGCGTGAAGCCTGGGAAGGCTGGCGTCCGGCGTCCTGGACCCGCTACGTCAAGCACCGTCCCTCCCTCGATGCCCAGCCGGATGTGGGCGAAGTCGAAGCTCAGACCTTCTCCGTCGAAAAGGTGCTGGAGCTGAAGCCGGACATGGTCGTTCTGGCCGACTGGCAGTACAAGGGCCTCGGCCTTGATGCCGACCGCATCGAAGAGGCAGGCATCCCCATCGCTGTCGTCGATTTCAACGCCCAGACGCTGGAGCGCCATCTGGACAGCGCCCGTGTTCTCGGCCTGATCACCGGCGAGGAAGACCGCGCCGCTGAGATCTCCGGCGAGTACAAGGCGACCGCCGACCTCATCACAAAGCGCATCGCCGATGCGGGCAAGCCGCAGCCGACGATCTATATCGAGTTCGGCAACAAGGGCCCGGCCGAGCACAGCTTCACCTATGGCAAGAACATGTGGGGCGCCATGGCCACTGCGGCCGGCGGCGACAACATCGCAGCCCCCTTCGTCGAATGGTGGGGCCCGATCAACCCGGAGCAGGTTCTGGCCTCCAAGCCGGACGTGATTGTCATTGCCGGCACTGAATCGCGCAAGAATCCGACCTCCATGCTCATGGGCGAGGACGTGACCAAGGCTGAAGCGCTGGAGCGTCTGCAGGGCTTCACCGCCCGCGCCGGCTGGGATCAGCTTCCCGCCGTGCAGGACGGCCGCTTCTATGGCGTCTATCAGGGTGCGTCGCGCACGCTGGCTGACCACGCCATGCTGCAGTTCTTCGCCAAGGTGCTTTACCCGGACCTCTTCACCGACCTGAACCCGGAAGAGACCTACAAGGACTTCTACAAGAAGTACCTGCCGGTGGCACCCGAGGGCACCTTCACCCTCGCCATCAAGGAATAAACCCGCAGCTGCCATGCCCCGGGAGCATCCCGCCTCCGGGGCATGGCCTGCCTGCCGCCTCTTTCAGGGACTTTGACAACCAGTGACCGGCACAACTCATGTTGCGACCGCGATTGCAAGCCAGCGCCACCGGGAACGGCGGCGCTGGCGCCTGCTTTTCGGCCTCACCCTCTTCTGCTGCGTGACGCTGGTGCTCGACATCGGCACCGGCCCGTCCATGCTCAGCCCCGCCGATGTGCTGGCCGGCCTCCTGCGGCTGGACGGCACGGACAGCATGACCGTGACCATCGTCAACAGCCTGCGCTTGCCCATGGCGCTGATGGCCCTTGTCGTCGGCTGCGCGCTGGGTGCGGGCGGGGCGGAAATCCAGACCCTGCTGAACAATCCCATGGCCAGCCCCTATACGCTCGGCCTTGCTGCCGCTGCCGGGCTTGGCGCCGCCTTCAGCATCTTCACCGGCGGCTTCGGCCTGCATCCGGCCATAGCGGTGCCCCTGGGCGCCTTCTTCTTCTCCATGGTGGCTGCCGCCTTCCTCTTCGCGCTGGCGGCCTTTGCGCGCATATCCTCCACCATGCTGGTGCTGGCAGGCATTGCGCTTCTGTTCCTGTTCCAGTCGCTTTTGTCGCTGCTACAGTTCATTGCCTCGCCGGAAGTCGGCCAGCAGATCCTGTTCTGGCTGTTCGGCAGCCTGACCAAGACCACCTGGACCAGCCTCTGGATCACCCTCGGCGTGACCGTCTTCTGCGTGACGCTGCTGTTCCGCGATGCCTGGAAGCTCACTGCCCTGCGTCTGGGTGAGGCGCGGGCGCAGAGCCTTGGCGTCAACCTGACGCATCTGCGCGTTACCACGCTGACGCTGACCGCCCTCATGACCTCCACCGCCATCAGCTTCGTCGGCATCATCGGCTTCGTCGGCCTTGTCGCCCCGCATGTGGCGCGGCTGCTGGTGGGCGAGGATCAGCGCTTCTTCCTGCCCATGTCGATGGTGGCGGGCGCGGCCTTCCTGTCCATGGCCTCGGTCATTTCCAAGGTGGTCATTCCCGGCGCGCTGTTTCCGGTCGGCATCGTCACCGCCATGGTCGGCGTGCCCTTCTTCTTCTGGATCATGCTGGCACGGCGGCGATGAACGATCTCACCCTTCAGGACATCACCCTCTTCCGGGGCAAGCACTGCGTCGCCCGCGATCTCTCCCTCAAGTTCGAGCCTGGCAAGGTGCATGTCATCCTCGGCCCCAACGGTGCGGGCAAGTCCTCGCTGCTGCGCGCGCTCTTCGGCGAGTTCTGGCCGCAGACGGGCCGCATCGCCCATGGAGAGAGACAACTCACCCGCGAAACCCTGCGCCACTGGCGCAAGGCCATCGGCTACATGCCGCAGGACACCGCTCTTGAAGCCTCCCTCACGGCGCTGGAAGTGGTGCTGCTGGGCAGGATGGATGAACTCTCCTTCCATGTAGATGACGCGACGCTCCACGCCGCCGTCACCACCATGGAGGCGGCAGGGATTGCGCATCTCGCCAGCCACGACATTCTCTCGCTCAGCGGTGGCCAGCGGCAACTGGCGCTGTTTGCCCAGGTGCTGCTGCGCGATCCCGGCATCCTCTTGCTGGACGAGCCCGTCAGCGCGCTCGACATGCACCATCAGCAGAAGCTGCTGGATATCGTCCACCGCGAGACCCGCGCCCGCAACCGCATCAGCATCCTGATCCTGCATGATCTCAGTCTGGCCGCCCAATATGCCGATCAGCTGATCCTGATCGGCGATGGCGAGCTGAAAGCCGCAGGCAGCCCCGCCGAGGTGCTGAAGGCGGACCTCATCAGCCGCACCTATGGCGTCGATGTGGAAATCCTCACCGACAGCGCCGGCGCCCCCGTCGTCCGCCCCTTGCGGTCAATGCCCGCGACACTCCACCCCTGAACCTCAGGAAACACAGCATGAAGCTCATGACCCGCAACGCCCTTCTGGCCATCACCCTCTGCCTCACCCCGTTCAGTGCTTCGGCTGCCGATCACGAAGTGAAGATGCTGAACTACGGAACCGAAGGCAGCATGGTGTTCGAGCCTTCGTTCCTGCAGGTTGAGGTGGGTGACACGGTCACCTTCATTCCCACGAACTCGGGCCACAATGTCCGCTCCTACGTGGCCCCGGAAGGCGTTGCCGCCTGGAACACACCGCTGGATGAGAAGACCACCGTCACCATCAGCCAGCCCGGCGTCTATCTCTATTACTGCCCGCCGCATCTGATGATGAGCATGATCGGCATGATCCAGGCCGGAGAGGCCGTCAACCGCGCCGATCTGGACCAGAAGGCCGCCAAGCTCCGCTCCAAGCTGGTCATGAAAGGTGAGCGGCTGGATGAACTGCTGGCGCAGGTGAAGTAACCACCCGCCCGCCTTTCTGGCCACTCGCCAAGTCTGCCATCAATCGCTAGGCTCCGGCTCACCTGCCAGCCGGAGCCCTTCCGTGACCTCTGCCGCCCCCTCAGCCGCCTCTCCCGTCCGCCTTGCTCTCGGCGGCCTTCTGTCGCTGGCTGCGGCCATGGGCATCGGGCGTTTCGTCTACACGCCCGTCCTGCCTTTCATGATCGCTCAGGTGCACCTCAGCAAGGCAGACGGCGGGCTCATCGCTTCGGCCAATTTCCTCGGCTATCTGGTGGGGGCGCTTGCGGCCTCCTCCGGCTCCCTGCCCGGCAGCCGCCGGGTGTGGTTTCTCGGCTCGCTGATTGCCAGCTCTACCCTCTCCTTCGCCATGGCCTGGACGGACAGCATCCCGGTCTTCATGCTGCTGCGGTTTCTGGCGGGCCTAGCCAGCGCCTTCGCCTTCGTCTTCTCGGCAGCACTCATTCTTGACCGGCTGGCACAGGCCGGGCGGCCCGGATTGTCGGCGCTGTATTTCTCGGGCGTTGGTGCAGGGATTGCGGGCTCCGCCCTCATCGTCTCCGGCCTGGCCGCCATGGGCGCAGACTGGCACGGCCTGTGGACCGGATGCGGGGTCATCAGTCTGGCGCTGACGGTCCTGATCGCATGGATGGTTCCGGGCGCAACCGAAACAGCCCCGCCCGCGCCCGCGAAAACCGGTCCCCGCCGCCTGCCCGCCGGGCTGCCGCAGCTGATTGCCGCCTACGGCCTGTTCGGCATCGGCTATGTGGTGACGGCAACCTTCATCGCCGTGATCGCCCGCTCCGATCCGGCGCTGGCAACGGCCGAACCCTATCTCTGGCTGATCGTGGGCCTTGCCGCTGCCCCGTCCATTTTCATCTGGAACCGGATCGCTGCCCGCACCGGCGTGCCGCGTGCCTATGCGCTCGCCTGTGTCATCGAGGCTTGCGGCGTCGCTCTCAGCGTCACCGCAACTGGCCCTGCCGGCATCCTGCTCGCGGCTTTTCTGCTCGGCATAACCTTCATGGGCATCACCGCGCTGGGGCTCATCGAAGCCCGGCGCCTGTCCACGGGCGATCCGCGCCGCACCATCGCGCTGATGACGGCCAGCTTCGGCCTTGGCCAGATGCTGGGGCCAAGCCTTGCCGGCTTTGCCGCAGGCAGCACGGGCAGCTTTGCCCTCCCCTCGGCAGGGGCCGCCATCTGCCTGCTGCTGGCTGCCGGACTGGTGCTTGTGCCCGCCCGGCAGCAGTGATCAGCCGAAACCTCAGCCGTGGGCGAAGTCCCAGTAGAGTTCCCGCGCCTTGGCGGCCACCGGTCCCGGCTGCAGGCTGCGCTCCTCGATGCGGTTCACTGGCACCACCTTGGAATAGTTGCCGGTCGAGAAGATCTCGTCCGCCTCCTGGAACTCACGATAACCAATGGTGCGCTCATGCACCGCATGGCCCGCCTTGCGCAGCAGCTGGATCACCCGCTGGCGCGTGATGCCATTGAGGAACGTGCCGTTGGGCGCGGGCGTATGCACCGCCCCGTCCTTGACCATGAAGATGTTGGCGCTGGTCAGCTCGGCCACATTGCCCAGCATGTCCAGCACCACCGCGTTGTCAAAGCCGCGGCCCTTGGCTTCGGCCATGGCGCGGGCATTGTTGGGATAAAGGCAGCCCGCCTTGGCATTCACCGGCATGGTTTCCATGGTCGGGCGGCGGAACGGCGACAGGGTGATCGAGAAGGAAGCACCGGCCGGCGCCATCGGCGCCTCGAACAGGCACAGACAGAACCGCGTGCTCTCCGGATCGCCCACGATCACCCCCGGCCCGTCGCCTTCCGCCCAATACATCGGCTTGATGTAGACGGCGCTGCCCGGCTTGAATTTGGTGACGCCCTCACGGGTCATCTCGATCATCTCGCCCGCGCTGACGGTGGGCTTCAGGCCGAGAGCCACGGCCGAATCATTCACGCGCTGGCAATGCAGGTCGAGATCCGGCGTCACGCCCTCGAAGAACCGGGCCCCGTCAAAGACCGAAGATCCCAGCCAGGCCGCATGGGTGCGCGGCCCCATCAGCGGCGGATTGCCCTCATGCCACGCGCCATCCACATAGGTCCAGGTCTCACTCCAGCCGCTCATCTTGCGCGTCCTCCGCTGTATTTTTCACTGCCAGCGAACAAACGCCCGGAAAAAGGCAAGGTCAACCGTTTGACGCCCTTCAGCCGAAAATCGGAAGACTTGCTCCGGCAAGGCCGCACCCGGACAGGCTGTCATTCCTGAAAAGCGCTCTTGCAGGAAAATTGATCCGCAGTATCCCCATCCGTCACGGCTCATCGGCGCACAAAGCCTTTGATCTTTCACGGATTCCGCCTGATCCTCCGTTTGCCCGCCGCTCGCCGGGCGCCATCCGGAGGACTGACCATGGACCTCGCCACGCTTCTTGCCTTTGCTGCCGCCTTCTTCGTCTTTGCCGCCAGCCCCGGCCCGGACAACATGACCATCATCGCCCGCACCCTGTCGCATGGGGCCGTGTCCGGCCTTGCCTATGGGGCAGGCACCGTGGCGGGCATCCTCATCTTCCTCTGCCTTGCCGCCTTCGGCCTGTCGCTGCTGGCCTCGGAAATGGGCACGGCCATGACCGTGCTGCGCTACGCCGGTGCCCTCTGGCTGATCTGGACGGGCATCCGCCTGTGGACGACAGAGCCTGTGGTGCCGGCCCTTCAGCCTACCGGCAGCGGCAATCTCCTGTCCGCCTTTGCCACCGGCATCGCCCTCAACCTCGGCAATCCGAAGATGCCGCTGTTTTATGTGGCGCTTCTGCCCAATGTGGCCGGAACCGCCCTCACCCCGTTGAGTGTGCTGGAGCTTGCCGCCGTCATTCTGGCGGTTGAAGTGGTGGTCATCGGCGGGCATGTTCTCATGGCCATGCGCGCCCGCCGCCTGCTGCGCAGCCCTGCCGTCGTGCGCCGGGTCAACCGCACCGCCGGAGCCGTCATGGCCGGAACGGGTGCCACGCTCATCGTTACCCGCTGATGCCTCCAGCCCAAGGAAACCCGATCATGGAACAGCGCCTTTCCCTCATCACCCTCGCCGTAGATGATCTGGCTGAAACCCGGCGCTTCTTCGAGGACGGGCTCGGCTGGACAGCCTCCTCCGAAAGCCAGGAAGGCATCGCCTTCTATCAGCTTCCGGGCCTTGCTCTCGCGCTCTATCCCCGCGCCTCACTGGAAAAGGACATTGGCCGCCCCGTTCCGGAAGGGCTAGGTGCAGTCTCCCTTGCCTGGAACGGCCGCAACGAGGCCGAGGTCGATGCCGCCTATGCACGGGCACTGTCGGCTGGCGCTGAAGCCGTCGTGCCACCGGAAAAGGCCTTCTGGGGCGGCTACACCTCCTATGTGCGCATTCCCGGCGGCCATCTTCTGGAAATCGCCTTCAACCCGTTCTGGTCCCTGGATGAACACGGGGCCATCGTGCTGCCGGGCTGAGCCCTTGGCCGGGCCGTGGAGAAGCTGTGACTACCGGCTGGAAACCTGCAATTTGTGATCCTCTGGACATGACCCTGCAGCTTTCACCGTGTTAAGACCGGTCCGCTTGTTGTGAAAAGCAACTCAATTTTCGATCAGAGGTCTTCAAATGTCGTCGAGCACCGTTTCGGTCCCCAATTCTGGCATGGGTGCCAATCCGTCCATGATTTTCTGTGGCACCTGCGGCCACCAGATTGCGTCAACGGCACCGTCCTGCCCCAAGTGCGGCGCACCGAATGCCCTGGCCGCAGCACCTGTCTCCGAGAAGAGCATGGTTGCTGCAGCTCTGCTTTGCTTCTTCCTCGGCACCTTCGGCATCCACCGTTTCTACACCGGCAAGATCGGCACCGGCATCCTCATGATCCTGACGCTCGGCGGCCTTGGCATCTGGTCGCTTATTGACCTGATCATGATCATCGTCGGGTCCTACAAGGACAAGCAGGGGCTGCCGCTCCGGCGATGAGTGACACCCGTATAGAGCCGCAGGGCGGCGGATGGAGCTTCTGCATCCACTGCGGGGACAAGATCGCTTTCCGGGCGCATTTCTGCCCGCATTGCGGTTCCCCCCAGCCGGAAGCAGGCAAAGCACAGGCAGAGAACGTCAGTGACAAGAGTTACGGCGTTGCAGTTGCCCTGTGCGGCGTCTTCGGCGTGATGGGGCTCCATCACTTCTACCTCGGCAACATCCTGCACGGCCTGTTCGACCTTGGGCTCTTCGCGCTCTGGATCTTCTGCCTTCTTGTGGCACCTTCCCAGGGCACGAACCTCATCCTGATTGGCCTCCTGCTTCTGGCCATTGATGTGCTGCACACCGTCTATGTGTTCTTCCGGCTCATCGTTGGAAAGCAGCGTGATGGCAGCGGACGGATCGTCGCAGTGCCCTGAACAGCCCGGCCAGAGCAAAAAGTTAGAACCGGTTCTGCGGCTGGAATTGCGAGAAATGAACGGAAAGAGCACTTTCGATGGCAGCGTCTTCATCGAAAGTGCTCCAGCATCCGCCGTTCAGGTCAACAGCGATATCGGCCTTTACCCTTTGTCCTGATTGCATCCCGGCAAATGATCGGCATATGTTCGGACGCTGTTCAGGAAAGCTGACGGCGGATCTTGTCCTGCGACCCCACGGAGCATCCCGATGGCCCATTCGGCCTATGTCTTTGACGCTTACGGCACCCTCTTTGATGTTCACGCCGCCGTGCGCAAACATGCCGCGAAACTGGGGCCCGACGCGCAGACCTTTTCCTTCGTGTGGCGGCAGAAGCAGCTGGAATATTCCTGGGTCCGCGCCCTCATGCAGCGCTACGAGGATTTCTGGGTTCTGACCGAGCAGGCGCTCGACACCACCTTCAATCTCTTCCCCTCCGCCGACCGGGGCCTCAGGGCCGACCTTCTCAACGCCTACTGGGCGCTGGACTGCTATCCGGAAGTGCCCGAAGTGCTCACCAGCCTGAAGCAGGCCGGGGCACGGCTCGCCATTCTGTCCAACGGCACGCCCTCCATGCTGGAGTCAGCGGCCAAGGCTGCCGGTATCACCGAGCTTCTGGACGAGATTTTCTCGGTGCATGATCTGCGCACCTACAAGACCGATCCGCGCGTCTATGAGCTGGTGACCAACCATTTCCGGGTCTATCCGGAAGCGATCTCTTTCCAGTCCTCGAACCGCTGGGACATTGCAGGCGCCACCGCCTATGGCTTCCGCACCGTCTGGATGAACCGCACCGCCCAGCCGGACGAATATCCGGACCTGGCCCCCAGCGCCGTTCTGTCCGACCTGACGGGCCTGCCGTTTCTGGTCTGAGTGCCATTCCGGCAAGCTCCGGGCAAGTTAAGGCGTCTAACCCTGTTACAACTGACAGGAGGATGAACGGCTGCGCATGCTGCGCGCCGCTATTGCCATTTGGACAAACCATGACCCGCGCAACTCCAGCCCGTACAGGCCACCGCTTCCGCCCGCCGCAGCTCAAGCCCGCCTTGAGGGCGCGCATGCGCGGCGGCCGCCTGAAGACGGAAGACGGCGCGGACATTACGGCCTGCACCCTGTTTGATGCGGAAAGCGGCGAGACGGGCGCCCTCATCAAGGTGAAAGTCACCCTGCCGCCCCGCGTTCTGGTGCTGGACGAGCAGGATCAGACGGTCTGCGCCGCCAGCGTTCTATGGCATCACGGCCGCCAGGCTGCCCTCAGCCTGACGGGCGAGCCAATGCTCGCCAGCCGGCATCTCGCCACCCAGGCCTTTTGACGCCCTATTGAGAGATTTCCTGCCTGCTGCGGCCCGAAACCATGCTTTCGACGGCCAGTGTCAGCGCATATTCCGCCTGCTCGTCAAACGCCCCCTGCAGCGTGCTGCCATTCGCGCATAACAGCCCCTTGGCCCGCAGATCTGCAAACCCATGCACCAGCGCCCAGAGGCTGCCCGCAATCTTTTCGGCATCAGCCATCTGCCCCTCCGGCAGCAGGTGCGACAGCCCTTCCGTCAACTGACGGAAGGCATGGGCCGCAGCCTCCATCAGTCCGGTATGGGACGGGCTGTAGGTCCGGCCAAACATGAGCGAATAAAGCCCCGGCTCAGTTTCCGCAAAGCGCAGGTAGGCCCAGCCCATGGCCTTCAGGCGTTTTGCCGGATCATCGCCGCCTGTCCGGGCACCAGCCTGAAGATATGCGGCAAACCGGTCGAAAGCCTCGTGTGCTGCGGCGGCCAGAAGGGCCTCGACATCCGGAAAGTGCCTGTAGACTGCCGCCGGGGAGACCCCGGCGCTCGCCGCCAGCCACCGCAGAGACAGATTTGCAAGACTGCCCCTGCCCGCTTCCGCCATTGCAGCATCAACAAGAGCTCGGCGCAGATCGCCGTGGTGATAGGCAGGCCTGCGGCCATTTCCGGTTTTATCAGGCATGTTGACACCGTTTACATCTGAGCTTATGTTTACAGTGTACACATCAAGCTATCCCCCTGGCAACGTGCCCTGGCAGGCTGCTCAGACTATTTTTCCGGTGCGGGGGAAGGCGGTGTGACCGCAGGGCCAGCCATACTCTGCGCACCGCGATGACACCACCTGCAAGTGGGACGCGCGGGGGCGGGTTGCCGGGCCGTTTTGTTCCCTCTGGAGGATTGAATGGCAGACGCGTCCTTTGCTCTTTCTGGCCTTCTTCTTGCCGGCCTGCATCATCTGGCTGTCTTCGCACTCTTCGCCGTGCTGGTTATGGAACTGGCCATCTGCCTGCGCCAGACACTCGCAGCGGAGGATCTCAAGCGGCTTTCCTTGCTCGATCTCCACTACGGCGCGCTCGCCGTTCTGGTGCTGCTGGCTGGGGGCCTGCGCGTCATGTATGGCGGCAAGGGGCCGGAGTATTATCTCGAGAACCTGTTTTTCTGGGCCAAGATAGGCGTCTTCCTCGCCATCGGCCTGATCTCCATCCTGCCAACCCTGCGCATCCTGTCATGGCGGCGCCAACGGAAGGCGGATGCGGCCTTTGTGCCTTCGCAGGCAGAGCGCAGGCAGGTCCGCCGCGCGCTGGTGGCCGAACTGCTGCTCTTCCCGCTTCTCCCGCTCTTTGCCGCCGCCATGGCCCAAGGCTACGGGCTCTGACACAAAAGGCCTGCAAACGAAAAACGGCGCCCCGGTTTCCCGGAGCGCCGCATGTTTTTCTGTGACCGGACGGATCAGGCCGTCAGGTCAAAGCGGTCTGCGTTCATCACCTTCACCCAGGCAGCCACGAAGTCCTTCACGAACTTCTCTGCCGCGTCATCCTGAGCATAGACCTCGGCATAGGCGCGCAGGATCGAGTTGGAGCCGAACACCAGATCCACACGGGTCGCCGTCCACTTCACCGCGCCGGTCTTGCGGTCGCGGATTTCGTAGAGGTTCTTGCCGGCCGGCTTCCAAGTGTAGGCCATGTCGGTCAGGTTGACGAAGAAGTCCGCCGTCAGCGCCCCTTCGCGGTCCGTGAACACGCCATGCTTGGAGCCGCCGTGATTGGTGCCAAGAACGCGCATGCCGCCGAGGAGAACGGTCATTTCCGGACCGGTCAGCCCCATCAGCTGGGCGCGGTCGAGCAGCAGCTCTTCCGGTGAAACCACATAGTCCTTCTTCACCCAGTTGCGGAAGCCGTCATGGATCGGCTCCAGCACGCTGAAGGAGTCCGCGTCGGTCATCTCGGCAGTGGCATCACCACGGCCCGGAGCGAACGGCACGGAGACATCGAAACCGGCGGCCTTGGCAGCCTTCTCGATCCCCACGCTGCCCGCCAGAACGATCACGTCGGCGAGGCTCGCGCCATAGGCCTTGGCGATCGGCTCCAGCACGCCCAGAACCTTGGCAAGGCGGGCCGGCTCATTGCCTTCCCAGTCCTTCTGCGGGGCAAGGCGGATACGGGCACCGTTGGCGCCGCCGCGCATGTCAGAGCCGCGATAGGTGCGGGCGCTGTCCCAGGCGGTGGACACCAGTTCGGCAACCGAAAGGCCGCTGGCGGCGATCTTCGACTTGATGGCGCCGATGTCGTAGTTCTTCGGGCCAGCCGGGATCGGGTCCTGCCAGATCAGGTCTTCCTTGGGCGCATCCGGGCCGATGTAGCGCACATTCGGGCCCATGTCGCGGTGGGTCAGCTTGAACCAGGCGCGGGCGAAGGTGTCCTTGAAGTACTCCGGATCAGCCATGAACTTTTCGCAGATGGCCCGGTATTTCGGATCCATCTTCATGGCCATGTCGGCATCGGTCATCATCGGCATGCGGCGGACGGACGGGTCGGTCGCATCAACCGGCATGTCCTCTTCCTTGATGCCGACCGGCTGCCACTGCTGGGCTCCTGCCGGGCTGCGGGTCAGTTCCCACTCATAGCCGAACAGCAGGTCGAAATAGCCCATGTCGAACACGGTCGGGTTCGTCGTCCATGCACCTTCGATGCCGGAGGTCACGGCTTCGCTGGCCTTGCCATGCTGGTTCGGGTTGAGCCAGCCGAGGCCCTGAGCCTCCAGACCTGCTGCTTCCGGCTCGACGCCGAGCGCACCGGCATCGCCATTGCCATGAGCCTTGCCGACGGTGTGGCCGCCTGCGGTCAGTGCAGCGGTTTCCTCGTCGTTCATGGCCATGCGGGCGAAGGTCTCGCGCACCTGGGCGGCGGTGGCCAGCGGGTCCGGCTTGCCGTTGACGCCTTCCGGGTTCACGTAGATGAGGCCCATCTGCACGGCGGCCAGCGGGTTCTCCATGGTCTCCGGCTTGGTCACGTCCTCGTAGCGGTTGTCGGACGGCGCCAGCCATTCCTTTTCCGCACCCCAGTAGGTGTCCTTTTCCGGATGCCAGATGTCCTCGCGGCCGAAGGAGAAGCCGAAGGTCTTCAGACCCATGTCCTCATAGGCCAGGGTGCCGGAGAGGAGGATGAGGTCGGCCCAGGAGATCTTGTTGCCGTATTTCTTCTTCACCGGCCACAGCAGGCGGCGGGCCTTGTCGAGGCTGGCATTGTCCGGCCAGGAATTGAGCGGGGCAAAGCGGATGTTGCCCGAGCCGCCGCCGCCACGGCCATCGGCCAGACGGTAGGAACCGGCCGAGTGCCAGGCAAGGCGGATCATCAGGCCGCCGTAATGGCCCCAGTCAGCCGGCCACCAGTCCTTGCTGTCCTTGAGCAGCGCCTTCACATCGGCCTTCAGCGCCTCTGCATCCAGCTTCTTCAGCTCGTCGCGGTAGTTGAAGTCCTTGCCCAGCGGGTTGGACTTGGCGTCATGCTGATGCAGGATGTCGAGGTTGAGGGCGTTCGGCCACCACTCCATGTTCGAATTGCCGGTGGCGGTGTTTCCACCGTGCATCACCGGGCACTTGCCTGCCTTGCTGGCATTCGTCGCGTCCATTGTCTCTCTCCGGTCCATATGGTTCTTGAGGCGGCCAGACGCCGCCTGTGTTTACCCCAAGCGGTACAGCCGACCGCCCGAACATTGGCCCCGGCAGCATCTCTGCCGCCTGAGGCACGTCAGCAGGGCGGCACGGCGCGCCGCCCTCTCCTTCGGCAGGCAGCGGCGGGGTACGCTGCCCGGAAATTCCACTCAGAACTCTGCCCTGCTTCAGCAGGGATCAGCCGCCGTTCCCTCTTCAGAAACAGCGCCAGTGACATGACGTTACCCAATTGCTGGAATTAGCAAAATTCGTATCTTCTGATTGTATCAATCAGATTTTCTGATCAAATAGCCGGAAACGTGGTTTGACTATGGAATTCATGACGTTAGAAGAGAATCCGGTCGGACCAAGCAGACCCCAAGCATCGACAACCAAGCTTGCACTGACCACTCGCATATCAATACAGCAACCTGTGTCCCCCCCTCCAAAGCTGGTCTTTGCTCCCTGGAACATGTTTCGCTGATTTTAAAGACGGGATTAACTCACCCGATCCGGCCAGGACAGTCCCCATTCCGGAACAATGGATCTAAAGGTATAGAGACCGGGGTGACTGTGGCCCAGGGAGAGGTTAAGATCGCAGCTGCGAGCGCGAATCCTGTCCATCATTCAGGCAAGAGATATGCCTATGTCTTTTTTTCGCACCATAGCCTTTTCTGGTTTGCTTCTTGGGCCTGCAACCGCCTTTTCCGCTGAAAACTGTGGGCTTCCTGCACCAGCTGCCGGGCTGCAAGCGGCAAAAAACCTGGGGGACTCCCTGTATGTTGACCGATGTGGCCGGCGGTACGAAGCTGGCTACAGGCTGGAAGGCAACACGCTCTTCTTTCCTGGCGGCGGTAAGCATGAAATTGCAGCTGCAGAAGGCGAAAATGCTGAAGATTTATTCCGAGAAACCTATGGTCTGATGGGTCCCCGGGATGCGCTGACCCGCACACGGTGGTGACCAGGAGCTCGACTGCTTAGTAGCAGAACATTCATTTTCTTATCCTGCCAAGCCTGATAGGGAATTGGCAGCAGTGCTGGATTGGCCCGGCATAAGCATGGGGGAACTTACGTGCTGGACTGGAACAATGGTTATGTGGCCGATATTTCATACACTCATGGTTTCTACAAGGAACTGACTCCAGCAAATCTGTCTTTTGCCGTCCTGGCAAAAATGCGCCAGGCTCCCAGTCCTGAGCAGCCTATGCGTTTTTGCGAATTGGGATGTGGTCAGGGACTGTCGGTGAATATTCTGGCCGCTGCCAATCCGCACATTGAGTTTTATGCAACGGATTTCAACCCTGCACAAATCGCAGGAGCACGGAAGCTTGCCGAAGACGCGGCTCTGCCGAATGTACATTTTTACGAGCATGCATTTGCTGAGTTTGCTGCAGAGCAGTCCCTTCCGGCCGAATTCGACATTATTGCGCTGCATGGCATCTATAGCTGGATCAGTGCGGAGAACCGTGGACATATCGTCGAGTTTATCCGGCGCAAATTGAAACCGGGCGGGCTGGTCTATATCAGCTATAATACCTTGCCGGGCTGGGCCAATGCGATGCCACTCCGCCGGCTCCTGGTTGATCATGCCGCGACTCGCAGTGGGCCGATTGCCCCCCGCATTGATCAAGCATTGTCATTTGCCGACGAAATGATCAAACTCGGAGCGGGATATTTCACCCAAAATGCCGGAGTTGCGCCGCGGTTTGAGCGGATGCAGTCAATGGCACGCAACTATCTTGCGCATGAGTATTTCAATCGCGACTGGACACCGTTCTATTTCCAGGACGTTGCACAGGAACTTAGCGGCGCAAAACTCTCCTTTGCTGCATCGGCGCATCTGCTTGACCACATTGATGTGGTTTCACTGACGACCGATCAGAGCAAGTGGCTGGCGCAGGAAATTGATCCAATCCGCGCTGAAGGGCTGCGTGACTTTCTAATCAATCAGCAGTTCCGTCGCGACATTTTTGTCAAGGGAGCAGTGCCGCTGACGCTTCAGGCCTCCCGCGATACCTGGCTGGACTTACGGTTTGCCTTGTCGCTCCGGCGTGAGGATGTGCCCCTGACAATCCAGGGCCGATTCGGGGATATGACACTGCAAGAAGATGTCTACAGCCCGCTCCTGGATGGTTTTGCCAATGGCCCGGTCACACTCCGGCAGCTGCTCGCGGCGCCTGAGATTGCGAATCTCGGGTGGGCCAAGCTGATGCAGGCCATCATTATTCTTGTCGGCTCTGGGCATCTGCACCCTTGCTTGTCAGCCAAGGCCGAAGCCAAGCGGCGTGAGCGTACAAATGCTCTCAACAAGGCCCTTTTCAATCGCGCAAGATCCTCTGACGAAGTCGGCTTTCTCGCTTCGCCTGTCCTGGGCAGCGGCGTGCCTGTAACCCGGTTCGAGCAGCTCTTCCTTTTTGCCCTGACGCAAGGAAGGAAGGATCCGCAGCAATGGGCGGAATTTGCGTGGCAAGCCATCCAGGCTCAGGGGCAGCGCCTCATCAAGGCCGGGCACCCCCTCGAAACCGACGCCGAAAACCTTGGATTTATGGTCGAACAAGCGGTGGATTTTGCGGAAAAAAGATTGACTGCGCTCAAATCCCTGCAGGTTTTCTGATCTTACGTTCAGATTTTATTCAGGTTTTTCTTTGTGTTGCTCAGCCCCGGTGTTTTCCGGGGCTGTTGCTGTTTTGGGTTTTTACTGTTTTTTCTACTAGATTGGC